>NZ_JCAKNG010000006.1:0-226856 GCF_059516005.1 Propioniciclava sp. LT294 | reverse complement strand
TGTAGTTGCTCATGACGTTGGTGACGCCCGTCCGGAGGCGTGAGGCTGGGGGTTGGTCACCGGTAGCGCTGTGGGGCCGATGGTAGTTGTAGTGCAGGTTCCAGGTCGCGATCGCTTGGCGTCGGTGTTCTTCGCTGGCCCAGGGGCGGGCGTAGAGCAGTTCGTTGGCCAGGATTCGCTGGTAGCGCTCGACCTTGCCGGTGTGGCGGGGTGTGTAGGGCTTGGTTCGCTGGTGGCGTGCGGCGAAGGAGCAGACGGCGCGGGTGAAGTCGTTGGCGCGGTAGCAGGAGCCGTTGTCGGTGACGATCCGGGTGAACCGGGTGATGCCGTGGGCGGCGAACCAGACGTGGGCGCGGTGGAGGAACCCGATCGCGGTCTTGGCGGTCTCGTCGGGGAGGGCCTCGGTGTAGGCGAGCCGGGAGAACCCATCGACCGCGGAGTGGAGGTAGACGTAGCCGGGTCGAGCGCCACGTGCTTTGGCCTTGGCGGTGGCGCGGGCTGCGGCGCGGGCCTGGTCTGAGTTGATGCCGTGGATGCGCCAGCCGCCGCCGTCGGGGATGCGGCCGACCTTCTTCACATCGAGGTGGATCATGTGTCCGGGCCAGTGCGCGGTGATCGTGCCGGGCTTGCGGAGTGGTTCGCCGTCGACGTCGAGGTGGTCGAGTCGGTGCAGGCCGAGTTTGTGGAGCCAGCGGGTGACGGTCGCGACCGAGATGGTGATGTCGGTGGCTGCGAGTTCGCGCGCGATCCGGCGTGCTGACCACTTGTTCTTCCGCATCAGCGCGATCTGCTCGACCACAGCCGTGGGGGTCTGGGTCGGGCGATGTCGGGGTGCGCTCGAGTGATCGTGGAGGCCGGCTTCGCCGTGTTCGCGGTAGCGGGCCACCCACTTGCCCAGGCACTGGCGTGAGACGCCTGCTTCGGCGGCGATATGGGCGATCGGGCGGTGGCGGCAGCGCAGCACCAGCCGCAGACGGCCCTCGGAGGTCAACGGAGCATTACGGTGGGTCACAGGGCAGGTCCTTCGGATCGGCGACGGTTGTCTTGGTCGACTTCCATCCTTGCCGCCGGGGACCTGCCCGTCCCTCACCGCCTACCGCCGGGTGACACCAACCTCATGAGCCGCAACACCTAGTGGGGCCTCAGGCGGGGGGTGCGGTGCGGACGAGCAGCCCGCCCGCCTGCACCCGGACGCGCAGGTCGGCCACCTCGCCGACCACGTCACCGTCCAGGTGCAGCGGCGCCGGCTCGTCGGGGACGGCCCAGAGCGTCCGGATGCGCGAGTAGCGCAGGGCGGTGGCCTCCCATCGGTGGTTGGTGAGCCCGGCCCACGCCACGGACGCCCACTGGGACGGCTTGCGCAGCGGCACCTCGAGGCAGTCGAGGTGCCCGTCGTCCGGACGCGATGCGGGGAACACCGCGATGCCGCCGGGGAGGTTGCCCGAGTTCGCGACGAGGATCGTCCACGTCTCCAGCCGTCGCCCCGGCGCGCCGTCGACCGACAGGCGCATGCGGAGCGGCTTGCTCAGCAGGTGCCGGGATCCCATCGCGAGGTAGGACAGCCAGCCCAGCCGTGACTTCGCCGTGGAGTCGGTGGCGAGCACCGTGGCGGCGTCGTGGCCGAGCCCCGCCATGACGAGGAAGGGCTGGTCGGCGGTCGGAACCCCGGTGGCCCCGTCCACCACGGGACGCCAACTGGCCCAGCCCACGTCGAAGGACCGGGGGATCCCGTGGAGGGCGCGGTTGACCATGAGGCGGGGGTCGCGCGTGCGCAGGCCCACGTTGTGCGCGAACAGGTTGGCGGTGCCCAGGGGCAGGACGCCGAGGTTCACTTCGCTCCCGGCCAGGGCGCGGGCGACCTCCCGCACCGTGCCGTCGCCGCCTCCGACGACCACGAGGCGGGCCCCTTGGGCGACGGCGTCGCGGGCCTGCCGCCAGCCGGTCTCCTCGGGCGTGGTGGTCTGGATGCGGACCTCGATCCCCGCGTCCGCGCAGGTGCGTTCGAGATGGTGGCGGGCGACGGTGTACCGCTTGGCGACCGGGTTCAGGACGGCCCACACCGGGACGCCTGGCTCCGACGCATGTTCTGGCACGTCGCTCACGTTCTCCATTGTGCTCGGTAGGGTGGCCGCATGAGCGAGATCCCGGCCGAGCTGGCTGGCCTGCGTGCCAGCATCGACAACCTCGACCAAGCGCTGGTGTGCCTGCTGGCCGAGCGCTTCCGCATCACGAAGGAGGTCGGCCGGCTCAAGGCGACCAAGGGCCTGCCGCCCGCGGATCCGGAGCGGGAGCGGGCGCAGATCACCCGCCTGCGTGAACTGGCCGACGGCGCTGGGCTGGATCCGGAGTTCGCCGAGAAGTTCCTGACGTTCATCGTCACCGAGGTCGTCCGCCACCACGAGCAGATCGCCCGCGAGCACGAGGGCTGACGGCCACGGCGTCAGCGCGCGAACATGGCCACGAAGTTGCCCAGGATGCGTCCGGGGCTGTCGTCGACGCCCGCCGCGCTCACCTGCTCGACCAGGGCGTCGAACTCGCGGGGGTCGAAGTAGCCCGCATCGCGGTAGATCACCATGCGCTCGACCAGGCGGGGCAGGTCCAGTTCGGGGTGGAACTGCGTGACGTAGGCCCGCTCGCCCACCCGGTACGACTGCACGGGGCAGGCGGTGCCGCTCGCCAGGAGCACGGCGTCGTTGGGCAGCCGCGAGCAGGCCTCCTTGTGGCCGGTGAAGGCCTTGAAGGAGCCGGGCACGCCCTCGAACAGGGGGTCGGTCCGGCCGGCCCCGGTCAGGGTGACCTCGACCGCTGAGGTCGTCTCGCCGTGGGTGCGGTCGACGATCCCCCCGAGGTGCTGGGTGAGGATGCCCACGCCGTAACACAGGCCGATCAGCGGGACGCCCTCCGCCAGCGCCACGTCGACCAGGCCGCCGAGGTCGCCCTCGACGCGACGCTGGTTCTCGGTCTTCACCTCGTCGGACGCGTTGAACTGCCCGCCGCCGATGATCAGGCCGGAGTAGTCGTCCGGGTGGATCTTGGGGAGGGGGGCCTGCTCGACCCGCAGCTGCACCAGCTGTCCCGGTTTCAGGCCGCCGAAGGTGGCGATGGCGTCGAACTCGGCCGCGACCGCCTGGTCGTGGTCGCGGATCGAGAGGTGCAGGAAGGGCTTCACGGTCTCCTCGCGGGTCGTGTCGGGACGAACAGAGGCGGGCGAGGTCTCCCGCCCGCCTCCGCTCGTGGTGGGATCAGTCCATCAGGTCGGCGTAGAGCACCGAGGAGAGGTACCGCTCGCCGAAGCTCGGGATGATGACGACGATCGTCTTGCCCGCGTTCTCCTCGCGCGCAGCCACCTCGCCGGCCGCCTTGAGGGCGGCGCCGGAGGAGATGCCGACGAGCAGCCCCTCGACGCGGGCGGCCTGCCGGGCGGTCGCCACCGCGTCCTCGGAGGTCACGGTGATGACCTCGTCGATGATCGAGCGGTCCAGGATGGCGGGGATGAAGTTGGCGCCGATGCCCTGGATCTTGTGCGGGCCGGGGGCGCCGCCCGACAGGATCGCCGACTCCGCCGGCTCGACCGCGACCATCCGCACCTCGGGCTTGCGCTCCTTCAGCACCTGGCCCACACCCGTGATGGTGCCGCCGGTGCCGACGCCGGCCACGACGATGTCGACGGTTCCGTCGGTGTCGTTCCAGATCTCCTCGGCCGTCGTGCGGCGGTGGACGTCGACGTTCGCCTGGTTCTCGAACTGGCGCACGAGCACGCCGCCCTGCTCGGCGGCGATCTCGTTCGCCTTCGCCACGGCGCCACGCATGCCCTCCGGGCCGGGCGTGAGCACCAGCTCGGCGCCGAAGGCCCGGAGCAGGGCACGACGCTCCTTGGACATGGTCTCCGGCATGGCGAGCACGACGCGGTAACCGCGCGCGGCGCCGACCATCGCCAGGGCGATACCGGTGTTGCCCGAGGTCGCCTCGACGATGGTGCCGCCGGGCTTCAGCTCCCCGGACGCCTCCGCGGCGTCGATCATCGAGACACCGATGCGGTCCTTGACGGAGTTGGCGGGATTGTAGAACTCGAGCTTGGCCAACACGGTGGCCCGGGACTCCGGCAGGAGCTTGTTGATCTTGACCAGCGGCGTGCGACCGATGAGGTCGGTCACGTTCTCGAAGACGTTCATGGGGGAAACCTACCCGGGCGCCCGGCCGCCGATGAGGGATTTGGCCCCCATGGCGTCGTGCGTCACGACTCCTGGCGCCGGCTCGGGTCGTGGCCCATCTTCTCCAGTCGCGCACGCAACAGCCCGAGTCGGTGCGCGTTGCCGTGCAGTTCGAGGTACCGGCCGCCGAAGAGCGCGAGCAGGGCGTCGTCGAGGCGACGGACGGCGCCGGGCGGGTACTGGTAGCCCATGCGGTCGGTGATGCCCGAGGAATCCACGGTGGGAAGCAGCTTGGCGAGTTCACGCAGCGACGTGATGCCGAGCTCGAGCAGCAGGCCCGACACCCATGTGTAGTGCTCGGTGCGGGACCAGCCCGCGTCCGGGTAGTGCCCGGCCAGGAACGCCGCCAGTTCCTGGTGTCCGATCCGAGGGTCCAGGGCGTCCGTCTGGGGCAGTTCCGCGGATCCCTCCCGGCGCAGTTGCTCCCGGATGACCTCGAACTCGCGATCGGCCAGCTCGAGCAGTCCGGCGGCCAGCGTGAACCGCCTGTTCAGGTCGGGGGCGAGCACGTCCGGAATCGTGCCCTTGTAGCGGATGTCGTGCTCGAACTCGGCCCAGGCGTGCTGGAGCACCGTCCGGATCTGGATCTGGGCGCTCTGCACCCGCACGGCGTCGGTGGGCACGTCACCGACCCAGGCCGGGTCGAGGGCGACCTGCAGGTGCCGGCTGGTGTAGCCGTAGCGGCCCTCGCTGGCCGTCTCCCGGCCGAGGTCCTTGTCGGCGACGACGCGGAGCTGGTCGGCCACCAACTCGGCGACCGCCGCAACGTCGCTGGTCACGTACGTGATGACACGGACGCCGATCTGGTCGGTGATGTCGCGCAGCGGATCGACGTAGAGCAACACTCCGTCCGCCGCCTTGTTGGTCTTCTCGGCGAAGGAGGCCACGCTCTTGCCCCGCCAGGCCACGTCCAGGTAGTTGATGCCGGCGTCGTCCAGGACGCCGGTCAGCCAGGAGGCCAGTCGCGACGCCAGCTGCTCCACCACCGGCTGCACCTGCGGGTAGGCGTTGACGGCCTCCTTGGCCAGGTGTCCCGGCTCGCCCGTGGTGGGGGAGGGCTCCGCCGGGACGGGAGGGGCGGCCGCCGGTCGACGCGGTGCCGGACGCAATCCCTCGGGGAGTGTCGGCGTCACGATGGACCCGGACTCGGCGTCCCCGTAGGTGGTGAGCGATTCCGGACGCACGTGAGCCAGCATGGCCACGTACGCGCAGACGACGGCATCGACCGGGTCCTCCCATCGACGCAGCTCGCTCTTGCGGCTGGCCCCGGCCACGCCCGCGACGAGGGCGTCCCACTCGGCGCAGCCCTCCAACCGGAGGGGGACGGCCGCGTGCTCCAGCCCCTGGAGAAGGGAGATGAGGCGCAGCATCTCGGCGTGCAGCAGGTGGAACGGGCGGTTGGCGCGCTGCTTGTACTTCACCGTCCGCCCCAGCCGGAACAGAGCGACCATCGCGGCGTGCGGGTACACCTCCACGGCGCGACGCCGGGACGCCGAACCCGGGTCGATGTCGAGCCCGAGACGCGCGGCCACGCGGGCGCCCCGCGGGCCCTTGCTGAACTCAGGCTTGCGGGTGTTGGACGGGTGCGTGCCGGCATCGAAGCGGGCGAAGTCCCGGCTCAGTGCCGTCTCACACGGTCTGTTCCCGGTCGGGTTCGCGACGATCAGGGGGGCGTCGATGCCCACCACGCAGTCACCGGAGAGGTGGTCCGTGAGCGCCTGGACGATCGAATCGTCACTGGTGGCCCGGCCCAGGCGGAGCAGGTGTCCCGCGTCGTCCAGGACGGCCAGACCCGTCGGAGCGCGCTCACCCCAGGCGAGGTCGATTCCCACGAAGTGCACGGTGCCATCCTCGCGGACCGGGGGCGGATGTGGGGGCCGGAGCTGTAGACCAGCACGAAGTGGTCGGTACTCCAACCACGTCGTGCGGGTCAACGGGGCTCGGCGGTCACGGTGAACCATCTCCCGTGGGGATCGCCCGCCCCTTCCGGAACAGCCAGACGCTCACAGCCACCTCGGTGTCGACCGCGTCCACGGCGTCCGGGACCCCGTGGAACGCGTTGGGTCCCATGCCGATCAGGTCGCGGGCGAGCTCCGCACCCGCGGCCAGCGGCGTCCGGACGCGTTGGCGCGCCACCACCTCGAACAGGCCGGACGCGCTGCGCAGCAACCGTTCGTCCTTGTCGGCCTCGATGGACAGCAGGCCGTGGCGCCGGCGGAGCGAGGCGAGGTGCTCCGGATCCGGGGTGACGACGATGAGCAGCCCCGCGTCGGCGAGGACGCGGGCGAACTCGGCCATGTTCCGGGGGGCGAACAGGCACGTGACCAGGGTGAACCGGCGGGACCGCAGCGGCAGGGTGCCCCAGGCGTCCGCGACGATCGAGGCACAGCGGTCGTGCGCCTTCGCGGCCCGGCGTGCGGCGGGGACCGAGACGTCCACGGACAAACCCCGGGCGGCCGGCAGGACGTCCAGCAGCCGGGCCAGGTGGTGGCCGGTGCCGCCGCCGATGTCGAGGATCGTCCGGGCGCTCAGGGCCCGCTGGGCCAGGACGGCGTCCACGGCGTCGAAGGCGCCCGAGGCGAGGACGCGTGCCCGGGCGTCCACCATCGCGGCGGTGTCGGCGTTGGCGGGCTGTGCGGTGCCGAGCAGGTTGAGGTGTCCCTGCCGGGCGACGTCGTAGGAGTGGCCCGACCGGCAGGAAGCGCGGGCGATCCGGCCGCCCTCCTCGATGAGGTCGAGCGGCTCGGAACAGGCGGGGCAGGCGAGCAGCCCCCGAGCGGCGTCCAGCCCCACGGGTCAGAGGCCCCGCAGGCGGCCGCCGTCGACGGGGACGATGCAGCCGGTCATGAAGGACGCGGCGTCCGACAGCAGGAAGGCGGCGACGCGACCGAACTCGACCGGCTGCCCGATGCGGCGCATCGCCGAGGAGCGGCCCATGTCGGCCAGCGCGGCGTCCCTGTCCTGCGTCTGGTCGACCAGCCAGTTGATGCGGTCGGTCTGGATCGTCCCCGGCATGATGCCGAAGGCCCGCGACCCGGAGTCGCCGAACTCGTCGGCGAGCTGCGTGATGAGCATCGCCAGGCCGGGGCGGGTCACGTTGGAGGGAGCCATCGTCGCCAGCGGTTCCTTGGCCGAGGTGGAGAGCACGAACCCGAGCGCCACCGGGCCGGACGCCGCCTTCACGACCTCGCGGGCGGTGCGGAGCGCCGCCACGACGACGGAGTCGAAGGCGGCCAGGTACGTCGCGTCGTCGACCTCGAGCACCGAGCCGCGCGGAGGCCCGCCGACGCTGACCAGGGCGCCGTCGAGGCGTCCCCAGGTCGCGATCGCGAGGGCGGCGGCCCGGGCGGCGGTGTCGGGCTCGATCAGGTCGGCGGCCAGCGCCACGGCGTTGTCGGCGCCCAGCGCGGCCACGGCGTCGGCCAATGGCTGCTCGCGGCGGGCGACGAGCACGACGCGGGCCCCCTCGGCCACGAGTTGGTCGGCGGTCGCGCGGCCGAGGCCGCCGGACGCGGCGGTGACGAGGAAGACCTTGTCAGTCAGTCCGAGATCCATGGGTCGTCTCCTGGTTGGGTGCGGTGGCCTGGGCGGCGGTGGCCCGCGCGGCGCGCTCCCTGGCGCGCCGGCGGTCCTTGATGTCGTTGCGGATGAGGATGAGCAGGCCGATCCCCGCGATCGCGGTGAACGCGAACCACTGCATGGCGTAGCTCCAGTGCGGGCCCTCGGTCGGGGGCGGCGGGGTGATCGGGCGCAGCTCCGGTGACTGGGCCGGGGTGACCTCGATGAGTGAGATGAACCCGTTCACCAGGGGGCGGCCGACCCATGCGGTCAGCACGTCCGAGTTGACCAGCCGGACGGTGTTCTCCGTCGGGGTCATCTGGTTGAGGTTGCCCTGCTCGTTGCGCCGGACGTACCCGACGAGGCTGACCTCACCGGACGGGGGAGCGGGGAAGACCTTGGGGAAGTCCTGGCCCGCGGGACGCTCGACGAAGCCCCGGTCCACGAGCACCGTCTCGCCGGTGGCCGTCACCAGCGGCGTGACGAGCTCCCACCCGGTCGCGCCGTCGAAGCTGCGGTAGCGGGCCTGCACCTGCTTGTCGGCCAGGAACGTGCCCCGCACGGTGACCCGCTGCCACTGGTCCGCGTCCTGGATCTCGCGGGTGAACACCTGCTCGAAGGGTTGGACCGGGGCCGCCTCGTGCTCGGCCGTCGTCGCGTTGCGGTCGCGCCGCTGGTCCAGCCTGTCCAACTGCCACTGGCCGAGGTTCACGAACGTGAAGCCCACGGCCACCACGAACACCGTCATCAGTGCCCACCGCAGCCACGTCCGCCTCACTGATCGTCCTCCTGCTCCACATCACCCTGGATGACCTCGCCCGCCGTGAGGGAAGGGAGTTCGGGTGGCTCCCCGTCGCCGGTGACGGCGGTGCCCGGCCGATTGTCCTTGGCGTTGGCCAGCAGGACGGCGACGCCCGGCAGCAACGCGGCCGCCACCAGCAGGACCACGTTCCACGGGGTCGGGGCGACGACCGCGGCGAGGAAGAAGGCCACGCGGAACGCCATCGACACGAGGTAACGCCTGGTGCGCTGGTCGGTGGACAGGCTCGCGCCGGGCCGTGCGCTCGTGATGAGCGACGGGGCAGCGTGCACGCGTCCAGCCATGGTTGCCAGCCTACGCCTCACCCATGACCCTTCTCACGCTACGGTTGTCCGGTGAATCAGACCTCGCGCAGCATCCTCGTCACCGGTGGGGCCCGCGGCATCGGCCGGTCCATCGTGGAGGAGTTCCTCGCCCAGGGCCACCGGGTGGCCGCAGCCAGCACGTCCGGCAAGGCGCCCGAAGGGGCGCTCGGCATCGCGTGCGACGTCTCGGACGCCGCCTCCGTGGACGCCGCCTTCAAGGCCGCAGAGGGGGCGCACGGCCCCATCGAGGTCGCCGTCGCCAACGCCGGCATCACCAAGGACACCCTCATCCTGCGCATGAGCGAGGCCGACTTCGATGCGGTCATCGACGTCAACCTGAAGGGTGCCTTCAACGTGGCCAAGCGGGCCTCGAAGTCGATGCTGCGGGCCCGGTACGGCCGCATCATCCTCATCGGCTCGGTGGTCGGTCTCTACGGTTCGCCCGGCCAGGTGAACTACGCGGCGTCCAAGGCGGGCCTCGTGGGGATCGCCCGCTCGCTGACCCGCGAGCTCGGCAGCCGCAACATCACGGCCAACGTCGTCGCGCCCGGCTTCATCGAGACCGAGATGACCGCGGTCCTGTCCGAGGACACGGTCTCCGGCTACAAGGACGCGATCCCGTCCGGGCGCCTGGGCTCCCCGGCCGAGGTCGCCGCCGCGGTGGCGTTCCTCGCCTCGGACGCCGCGGGTTACATCTCCGGAGCCGTGCTGCCCGTTGACGGCGGCCTCGGCATGGGCCACTGAAACAAGGAGGAAGGGCAGGTATGGGAATCCTCGAGGGCAAGAGCATCCTCGTCACCGGCGTGACGATGAACACGTCCATCGCGTACAAGGTCGCCGAGATCGCCGCCGCGGAGGGCGCGACCGTCGTCGTGTCGAACTTCGGCCGCGCCATGGGCATCACCAGCCGCATCGTGCGGCGCATGGAGCCGGTCCCGGCCGTGCTCGAGTTGGACGTCACCAACGAGGAGCACCTCGCCGGTCTGGCGGACGCCCTGCGCGCGGTCGGCATCGAGCGGCTCGACGGTGTCGTCCACTCGGTGGCGTACGCCAACCCGGAGACCGCGCTGGGCGGTGCCTACCTGACCACGCCCTTCCCCGACGTCGCCCAGGCCATGCACGTGTCCGCGTACTCGCTGGTCAGCCTCACCATGGCCTGCAAGCCGCTGTTCGGGGAGACGGCCTCGGTCGTCGGGCTGACCTTCGACGCCCGCGTGTCGTGGCCGCACTACGACTGGATGGGCGTGGCCAAGGCCGCCCTGGAATCGGCCTCCCGCTACCTCGCCCGCTACCTGGGGCCCGAGGGCGTCCGCTCCAACATCGTCGCGGCCGGCCCGATCGACACCATCGCCAAGAAGGCCATCCCGGGGGCGACGTCGTTCAACGACATCTGGGGCGGCCGCGCCCCGCTGGGCTGGGACGAGTCCGACGCCACCCCGACCGCGAAGGCCGTCGTGGCCCTGCTCTCGGACTGGTTCCCGTCCACCACGGGCGAGATGATCCACGTCGACGGCGGCCTCCACTCCACCGGCGCGTGACACGGGCGCCCGGAGCCGCCGTGTCGGCGTCCGGGCCGGTAGGTTGGGGGCATGGCACCCGTCGTTGAACTCGCTGACGTCTCGATCGTGCGTGGCGGAGCCACGCTGCTGGACAAGATCACATGGACGATCGATGAGTCCGACCGCTGGGTGGTCATCGGCCCCAACGGCGCGGGCAAGACGACGCTGTTGCAGGTGCTGTCGGCCAACCTCCATCCGACCTCCGGCTACGCGGCGATCCTGGACGAGGTGCTCGGCGGGGTCGACGTGTTCGAACTGCGCCCTCGGATCGGCGTGACGTCGGCGGCGCTCGCCGACCGGATCCCGCGCGGTGAGGCGGTCGGCAACGTGGTCGTGTCGGCGGCCTACGCCGTGGTCGGACGCTGGAACGAGGGCTACGAGGTGGAGGACTTCCGCCGCGCCGCCATCCTCATGAAGCAACTCCGCATCGAACACCTCGGCAAGCGGACCTTCGGCACCCTCAGCGAGGGGGAGCGCAAGCGCGTGCAGATCGCGCGGGCCCTGATGACCGACCCCGAACTGCTGCTGCTCGATGAGCCCGGCGCCGGCCTCGACCTGGCCGGTCGGGAGCGTCTGGTGGCCACCATCGGGGACATCGTCGCCGACGAGTTCTCCCCGGCCACCGTGCTCGTCACCCACCACCTGGAGGAGATCCCACCGGGCATGACGCACGCGATGCTCCTCAAGGCCGGACGTGTCGTCGCCGCCGGCCCGATCGACGAGGTGCTGACCGACGCCCACATGGGCGAGGCCTTCGACCTGCCGCTGACGGTCACGCACGACCGTGGCCGGTGGTCGGCACGTGCCGCGCACCACCCCCAGCGCGCCCAGGAGTGACGATGCTCGAGTGGATGCAGGCGAACTGGTGGGTCGTGTGGCTCGTCCTGGCCGGTGGCCTGGCCATCTCCGAGATGCTCACGCTCGACATGACGCTGCTGATGCTCGCCGGCGGGGCCCTGGCCGGCGCGGGCGCCGCCCTGGTGTTCCCCGGCCTCGTCTGGGTGCAGGTGCTCGTGGCCGTCGTGGTCGCGGTGGCCCTGCTGGGCGTCCTGCGCCCGGAGATCCTCAAGCGGCTCCACATGGGTGCCGGCTACCGGAGCACGTTCGACCAACTGCTGGGCAGCAGGGGCCGCGCGCTGGGGGAGATCACGGCGTCCGGTGGCGAGGTGACCGTCAACGGTGAGACCTGGACCGCCCGCACTTGGGACGGCGAGCCCATCGCGTCCGGGGTGGAGGTCGAGGTGATCGAGGTGGACGGCCTCACCGTGGTCGTCCAGCCGCGCCACAAGCCGCTCTCGCACTGAGGAGCACCGGGACGGCGCCCGGGCTAGGCTGGGTGGTATCCCAGCCGGAGGAGACACCCCATGCCCGATCCGTTCCTGATCCTGATCATCGTCGTCGCGGTCGTCGCCGTGGTGGCCCTGGCGCTGTCGGTGCGGGTGATCCAACAGATGCAGGTCGGCATCGTCCAGCGGCTGGGCAAGTTCAACCGCGAGATCGGCCCCGGCCTGCACCTGATCGTGCCGTTCATCGACCGGGTCGCGTACACGATGGACATGCGGGAGGCCGTCGTCCCCTTCCCGCCCCAGGGCGTCATCACCGAGGACAACCTGATGGTCGGCATCGACTCGGTCATCTACTACCAGATCGTCGATCCCAAGCGGGCGGCCTACGAGGCGCAGAACTACATCCAGGCGATCGAACAGCTGACCATGACCACGCTGCGCAACATCATCGGCGGCATGGACCTCGAGCAGACCCTCACCTCCCGCGAGGAGATCAACCAGAAGCTCCGCGCCGTGCTGGACGAGGCCACCGGCAAGTGGGGCATCAAGGTCAACCGCGTCGAGCTGCGCTCCATCGAGCCGCCGGCCACCATCCGCGACGCCATGGAGAAGGGGGCCCGCGCGGAGCGCGAGAAGCGTGCCCAGATCCTGCTCGCCGAGGGCCAGCGCCAGTCGCAGATCCTGTCGGCCTCCGGTGACCGGGAGTCGTCGATCCTCCGTGCGCAGGGTGAGCGCGAGTCCCAGGTGCTGCGCGCCCAGGCCGACCGGCAGGCATCCATGCTCCGCGCCGAGGGCGAGGCGCAGGCCATCACGACGGTGTTCAACGCCATCCACGCCGCGGAGCCGGACGAGGGCCTGTTGGCCTACCAGTACCTGCAGATGCTGCCCAAGCTCGCCCAGGGCGACGCCAACAAGGTGTGGATCATCCCCTCGGAGCTCAACGATGCACTGAAGGGGCTCGGCTCGACCGCGGGCGAGGCGATCACCCGGTTCGCCGGGGGGAAGGTCGACCCGTCGAGGTTCAGCGCCCCGGAGAAGGTGGACGTCTTCGAGGAGATCGCGGCGTCCAAGCGTGCCGAGGAGGCCGAGTCGGAGCGCTCGGTGCAGCAGGCCATCGCCGAGGCCCAGAAGATCGAGCAGGGCAAGGCCGCGCGCCTGGCGACCGGTGGCCAGGCCACCGCGCTCGAATCCGATCCCCAGCCCGTCGAGGAGCCCCAGCCCGAGTCGCAGCGCGCGGTCCAGGAGCCGTGATCAGGCCCAGGAACGCACCTTCGCGGCGACCTCGTCGCAGAACGCGTCGAACGCCGGGTCCGGACGCCGCGACTCCGGGTGGGCCTGCACCCACTCCCACGCACGGGCGACACCCTCGGCCCACGTCACCCGCGCGTTGAACGCGGGCACCAGGGACTTGACCAGACCGTTGTCGAACACGATCGTGGACGCCTTGTCGCCCAGCAGCGTCGCCTCGAGTTCGGGCCGCAGGGCGGCGAGGGTGTCGCTGGCCACGTGCACCAGCTGGAGGTCGGCGCCGATCGTCTCGGCGACGGTGCGGAACGCGGCGTTCCACGTGATCGACTCGTCCGAGGTGATGTGCACGGCCCGGCCCAGCGCGTCCGCGTTCCCCAGCAGGCCGGTGAGGCCCACGGCGAAGTCCTCGTTCCAGGTGAAGGTCCACAGCGACTCGCCGTCCCCGTGCATGATGAGGGGCTTGCCGTCGAGGGCCCGCTGCCAGTGGGCCCACGGGGCGCCGAAGTGGAAGTTGGTCGGGATCGTCCGCTCGCCGTAGGTGTGGCTGGGACGCACGATGGTCCAGGGCAGCGACCCGTCCCCGGCACGGAGCACGTCCTCGCAGGCGATCTTGGCGCGTGCGTACGCCGAGTACGGGTTCCCCTGGGGCGACTCCTCCGTCACGACGTGGTGGGGGAGCGGCTTGAGGTAGGTGGAGCACGAGCTGATCAGCACGTACTGCCCGACCCGACCGGACAGGACCCGCAGGTCGCGCTCCACGTCGGCGGCGTCGAACGCCAGGAACTGGACCGCCGCGTCGAACTCGCGGCCGGCGAGCACCGCGCGCAGCGACGCCTCGTCGCGCACGTCCCCGACGAGGTGCTCCACGCCGTCCGGAAGGGGCTCGCGGTGTCCACGGTTCAGCACGGAGAGTTCGTGGCCCTCGGCCAGGATGCGGGCGACGACCGCGCGGCTGATCGTGCCGGTGCCGCCAGTGAGCAGGATGCGCATGGCGACCATCCTGCCGCAACGAGCGGGCGCGTGCGCAGGCTCGACGGGTCAGGCGGGGCCGAGCAAGCGGATGGCGCGGCGCATCGTCACGGGGGTGAACCCGGCCGCCAGCGCCGAGGCCCTCAGCGCGGGTTGGCTGCGGAAGAGCGCCCAGCCCCGACGCAGCAGGACCAGCGGTGGTTTGCGCCGGTGGGCGAGGTCCCGGCGGAGCCTGAGCGCCGCCACCAGCCAACGGGACCGGTCGAGGTAGAGGGGCTCGACGGGCAGCCCGGCACGGCGTGCGTGGGGGAGCAGGTCGACGGCGAAGATGCCCTCGGCCACGACCAACGCGTGTCCGCCCAGTTCCAGCGTGCGCCGCCCCACGCGCCTCGACTCGGCGATGGAGTACAGGGGCACCTCACAGCGCCCCTCGCGCACCAGGCGTCCCAGCGCGTCCACGGCGGCCGCGGGATCCCAGGTGGCGGGGTCGTCCCAGTCGACGATGCCGTGGGCGCGGGGGAGTCCCGGGGTGTCCGCATCGCGGTAGAAGTCGTCCAACCGCAGCGCCAGGGCCCCGATGTGGCGCGCCAGCCGAGACTTCCCGCCGCCCGAGGGCCCCGCCAACAGGATGACGCGGGTCACAGCCCCAGGGCCGCGGTCATGTCGGCCTTGAGCCGCTCCATCACCCCGGACGCCCGCGTCCGGGCCGCCGCGAGGTCGGCCGACGCGTCGGCGGGAAGGGCCACCTCCAGGTAGACCTTCAGCTTCGGCTCGGTGCCCGAGGGCCGGGCCACGGCACGCACCCCCTCGCCCTCCAGCAGGACGGCGTCGGTGGGCGGCAGGCCGTTCCAGCCCGCCCCCAGATCCGAGGCCGCCACCGGCACACCGGCCAGGTCCGAGGGGAGGTCCGCACGCAGGCGCGCCATGGCGTCGGAGATGATGGACAGGTCCTCCACCCGGAACGACAGCTGCGCCGTCAGGTGGACGCCGTGGGTCCGGGCGATGTCGTCCAGCCGCTCCGCGACGGAGGAGCCCTCCGCC
The DNA here is from genome assembly GCF_059516005.1 of Propioniciclava sp. LT294. Lineage (NCBI taxonomy): Bacteria > Bacillati > Actinomycetota > Actinomycetes > Propionibacteriales > Propionibacteriaceae > Propioniciclava > Propioniciclava sp. LT294. The sequence goes on along the minus strand of NZ_JCAKNG010000006.1, from coordinate 211,859 downwards.
TTCAGGGAGGCCACGAGCGCGAGGATCCGGGTCAGGGCCGTGATGCCGTCCTTGTCGGCGACCGATGCGGGGTCGGTGCAGTACCCGATCGCCTCCTCGTAGCCGAACGCGAGACCGGGCACGCGGCCGATCCACTTGAAGCCGGTGAGCGTCATCGCGAACGGCTGGCCGGCCGCACCGGCCATGCGTCCCAGCAGCGTCGAGGACACCACCGAGCATGCGTAGACGCCGGGCGTCCCGCGCCGCAGGGCGTCGTCGGCGAGCAGCCAGCCCAGTTCGTCGCCGGTCAGCATCCGCCAGGTGGGCCCGGCCAGAGCGCCGGAGGCCGCGGGGAAGGGAGCCGCCAGGGCCACCCGGTCGGCGTCCGGGTCGTTGGCGATCGCGACGTCCGCGTCGGTCTCGACGGCCAGGGCCAGCGCCAGGTCCATGGCGCCCTTCTCCTCGGGGTTGGGGAACGCCACGGTGGGGAAGGACGGATCCGGCAGTGCCTGCGCGTCGACCAGGGCCGGGACAGGGAAGCCGGTGCTCGCGAGCATGCGCGCCACGACCTCCGCGCCGACGCCGTGCATCGGCGTGTAGACCCAGCGCAGGTCGCGCGGGGCCTCCGCCGTCACCAGCGAGGCCGCCCGGGCCACGTAGGCGGCCAGCAGGGGCTCCCCGATCGTCTCGTAGGCGCCCGAGCGGGGGATCTCCGCGAGCGGTCGCGCGGAGGCGGCGACGATGTGGGCCGCGATCTCGCCGTCCGTCGGCGGGATGATCTGGGACCTCCCGACGTAGACCTTGTACCCGTTGTCCTGCGGCGGGTTGTGGGAGGCCGTCACGACGACCCCGGCGGCGCAGTCGAAGTGACCGATGCCGAACGCGACCACCGGGGTGGGCACGTGGGTGGCGGTCAGCATCGGGCGCAGGCCGTGCCCGGCGAGGATCTCGGCGGTGTCGCGGGCGAAGACATCGGAGTTGTAGCGGGCGTCGTACCCGACGAGCACCCGCGCCCCCCGGTGGCCGTGCTCGAGCAGCCAGCGGGCGAGCCCGGCGGCGGCCTGGGAGACGACGACGCGGTTCATGCGGTTGGGGCCGGGGCCCAGTGCCGCGCGCAGGCCCGCGGTGCCGAACTCGAGGCGTCCGGAGAAGGCGTCGACCAGCTCGGCCACGGCGTCCGACTCGCCCGCCTCGGCGCGCTCGACGAGGTGGTCGAGCGCGGTGACGGTCGCCGGGTCGGGGTCCTGGGCCTGCCACGCCCGGATGGCCGCGAGCTTCTCAGCGGGCAGCATCACAGCACCTCCAGCAGGCCCGCCAGCAGGGCGCGCAGGCGGGGCACGGCGTTGCGGCCGGCCTCGATCACCTCGCTGTGGTCGAGGACCTCGCCGGTGAGCCCCGCGGCGGCGTTGGTCACGAGCGAGATGCCGAGCACCTCGAGTCCGGCCTCCCGGGCCGCGATGCACTCCAGGGCGGTCGACATGCCCACCAGGGTGCCGCCGATCACGCCGGCCATCCGCACCTCGGCGGGGGTCTCGTACTGGGGTCCCGCGAACTGGACGTAGACACCCTCGTCGAGGTCGGGGTCGACCGTACGGGCGAGGTCGCGCAGGGCCGGGGACCAGGCATCCGTCATGTCGACGAAGGTCGCCCCGTGCAGCGGGGTGGCGCCGGTCAGGTTGATGTGGTCGGCGATCAGGACGGGCGTGCCGGGGGCCCAGTCGGGGTTCAGGCCGCCGCAGCCGTTGGTCAGGACCAGGCGGGTCGCGCCGGCCGCGGCCGCGGTGCGGACGCCGTGGACGACGGCGTCCGCGCCCTTGCCCTCGTAGAAGTGGGTGCGCCCGGTGAAGAGGGCCGCGACGCGACCCGAGGGCAGGCGCAGCGCGCGGACGGCACCGCCGTGGCCGACGACCACCGGCGCGGAGAAGCCCGGCAGCTCGGACAGGTCGACCTCCGCGATCACCTCGCCCAGGTCATGGGCGGCCGTCGACCACCCCGACCCGAGCACCAGGGCCACGTCGAGGCGCTCCACCCCCAGGCGGGAGATGAGGACGGCGGCGGCCTCCTGGGCCAAAGTGTGGGGGTCTGCGTGCGTCACGGGCCGAGCATACTGGCGCGGTCGGCCCGGCGCTTCGACCCGGCTGGGAGCTCGTGGAAGAATGCCGAGCGTGACTGACGTTGTGATCATCGGTGGTGGACCGGGCGGCTACGAGGCCGCGCTCGTCGGACGGCAGTTGGGTGGACGGGTGACGCTCATCGAACGCCGAGGGGTCGGCGGATCGGCCGTGCTGACCGATGTCGTCCCCTCCAAGACACTGATCGCGACGGCGGAGGTGATGAACCGCGTCCAACGGGCCACCCGCGTCGGCCTCGAGCCGAAGGACAAGGCGTACAAGACGCTGGCGGAGACGGTCCACGTCAACTTCGCCCACATCCACGAGCGGATCGTGGCCCTGGCCCAGCAGCAGAGCCGGGACATCCACGACCGGCTGGTCGCCGACGGTGTCCGGGTCATCCAGGGCACCGGGCGCCTCGACGGGACGGAGGCCGTGATCGCCACGACGCCGGACGGGCGGACCGAACGGCTCAAGGCCGACATCACGCTCATCGCGACGGGTGCCCGTCCGCGTGAACTCCCCGACGCCAAGCCGGACGGCGTCCGGATCCTGAACTGGACCCAGATGTACAACCTGACCGAGCCACCCGAGCGACTCATCGTCGTGGGCTCGGGTGTCACGGGGGCCGAGTTCGCGGGGGCCTACCGCACGCTGGGGGTGGACGTGGTGCTCGTGTCGTCCCGACGGCAGGTGTTGCCGAGCGCCGATGAGGACGCCGCGCGGGTCATCCAGGACGTGTTCGAGAACTCGGGCATGACGATCATCTCCAACGCGCGTGCCATCGCCGCGCGGGTCGAGGGGGACGGCGTCGTCGTGACGCTGGAGGACGGACGCACGGTCGAGGGCAGCCACGTCCTCATGGCCGTCGGTGCCATCCCGAACACCGAGGACCTGGGGCTGGCCGAGGTCGGCGTGAACACGACGGCGTCCGGGCACATCACGGTCGACCGCGTGTCGCACACCTCGGCCCGCGGCATCTACGCGGCGGGCGACTGCACCGGGGTGTTCAACCTGGCCTCGGTCGCGGCCATGCAGGGTCGCATCGCCATGTGGCACTCCCTCGGGGACGCCGTCACCCCGCTGGACCTCAAGGCGGTCTCCGCCAACGTGTTCACCTCGCCCGAGATCGCGACGGTGGGGGTCACGCAGGGCGAGGTGGACGCCGGCGTCGTCCGGGCGCGCGCCGTGGTGCTCCCCCTGGACTCCAACGCGCGCGCCAAGATGCGCGGACTGAAGGACGGGTTCGTCAAGGTGTTCTGCCGTCCCTCGACGGGCATCATCATCGGGGGCGTGGTGGTGTCGCAGCAGGCGTCCGAACTGATCCACGTGCTGGCGCTGGCCGTGCGCTCCAAGATCACGGTCGACGACTTCGCCCAGGCCTTCACCGTGTACCCGTCCCTGTCCGGCTCCGTGGCCGAGGCGGCCCGGCGTCTCCACGGTCACGCCGGTGACGAACACCTCATCTACTGATGAAGGCCCCCGGTTCCACGCGCGGATGGAACCAAGGCAACCCGTGGCCGGGTTGCGGGGCGGCCGCGCGCATTGCTCCGGTGAGCGGCTAGCGTAGGCGAAGTGACGCAGAACATCCCCCTCGCCATCGGACTGGTCCTCGTGGGCTCGTTCTGCTTCGCCATGTCCGCGCACCTCCAGCACGGTGCCGTCGACCGGCACCTCGGCGGCAACCGGCGCAAGGACCAGATGAGTTTCCGCTCGTTCCTGGTCGCGGTCCGCAGCCGGCGCTGGTTGCTGGGCCTGGTGCTGCTGGGCGTGTCCGCCGTGTTCCAGATCCTGGCGCTCACCCTGGCGCCCCTGACGGTCGTCCAGCCCCTGGGCCTGCTGGCCTTCCCCTGGTCGGTGCTCCTGGCCGCGCACGCGACGAGGACCTGGGTCCCGCCGCGCATCCAGTTGGCGGTCGCCGTCACCGTGGTCGCGACGCTGGCCTTCACCGTGGTGACGGGCGTCCACGCCTCGGCCTCGTCCGACCTCGTCATCAGGCGCGTCATCATCGGGGCCCTGGCCGTGTACGCGGTGGTCGGCCTCTTCTCGACGCTCGGGGCCAAGGGCCCCCACCACTGGCGCAGCCTGTTCTGGTCGTCGGGCGGTGCCCTGTTCTATGGGCTCGAGGCGTCGCTGGTGAAGTCGCTCATCGAGTACGTCCGCACCCACTCCTGGCCCTACTCACCGGCCATCTTCGGCATCGTCGTCGCCCTCGTGGTGGGCGCGGTGGCCGCCGGCTGGCTCATCCAGCAGGGGTACGCCACCGGCCCGGCCGAGGTCGTGGTCGGGTCGATGACCGTGACCAGCCCCGTCGTCGCCGTGGCCTTCGGCATCCTCGTGCTGGGGGAGGGCGCCGGGATCACCCTGGACGCCGCCGTCTGGATGGTCATCCTCGGCGCGATCGCCGTGATGGGGGTGGTCGCGCTCGCGCGCTTCCACCCCAGCAACCACGTCCAAGGGCCCCCGGAGCCGGGCGCCACGGCCGCCAGTCAGCTGAACCTGTAGAGCTTCTGGGCCGTCCGGTACAGGGCCACCGAGATGCGGCGTCCGAGCGGGCCGGGCAGGTTCGCGCCCAGCACGAGCGGGAGGCGCAGGCCCAGGCGGGTCTTCAGGACGGGGTCGACCGAGTCGATGTGCTGCCACATCTCGCGGCGCATGCGCAGGCCCCTCTCCGTGCCCTCGAGCAGCGCGAAGATGCTGGACGCCGTCACGATCAGGCCCAGGTACTGCTCCATGTAGCCGGCGAGGCGGCGGTTGCCGGCGCCCTCGGGGAGCTTGTGCGCCTCCACCATGACGCGGGTGACGCGCATCTGCTGATCCAGGCGCTTGACCTGGACGCTCTCGTTGACCGACTGGTCCTCGCGGCCGATGAAGTACCGGTAGAGGTTCACCGGCAGGTAGAACAGCGTCTGGACGCTCGGGAGCGGCTGGTAGACGAAGATGTTGTCCACGTAGAACGTGTGCTCGGGGAGGTCGACGCCCGAATCCCGCAGGACCTGCGTGCGGTAGATGGCCGAGTGCATGAGGATGTTCTGCCCGGGGCCGGAGAAGCCGACCTCGTTCCACGTGAACACACGGTTCTTCGGCAGCATGCCGCGATACCGGATGACCTTCTGCGTCCCCGAGATCGTGTGCTCGTAGACGTAGTTGGCGACCACCAGGTCGACGGGGGAGCCCGAGCCGATGAAGTGGCGGAGCTTCGACAGCATCAGGTTCAACGCGACGGGGTCGAGCCAGTCATCGGAGTCGACGACCTTGAAGTAGACACCCGTCGCCGCACGCAGGCCGGCCATGACCGCGCCGCCGTGGCCCTTGTTCTCCTGGTGGATGGCCCGGATCGTGCCGGGGTAACGCGCGGCCCAGGCATCAGCCTTCTCGGCCGTGTTGTCCTTCGTCGAGCCGTCGTTGACGATGATGATCTCGATGTCGCCCTTGCCGTGCAGGATCGAGTCGATGCAGTGATCCATGTACTCGGCCGAGTTGTAACAAGGGATGACGAAGGTGATTTCCTTCTGCTGGTCGTACGGGTGCTCGGCGGTCACGTGGTCCTCTTCGTCGGTGCGGGTTCCTACCCCGACAGGCTAGCCGGTCGACGCCCCGGGCCGCGTCCTCCGCGGCCCGGATCGCCGTCGTTGGCGTGTGATCGGCGTCACTCCGCGTCGATGATCTCGCACAGGGTGTCGCCGGAGGCGACCGTCTGGCCCGCCTCGACCTGCAGGCCCTTGATGACGCCCGCGCGATGGGCGTTCAGGGGCTGCTCCATCTTCATGGCCTCCAGGACCACGACGAGGTCGCCCTCGGCCACCGTGTCGCCCTCGGAGACCGCGACCTTGACGATCGTGCCCTGCATCGGTGAGGCCACCGCGTTGGTGGACGGGGCGGACGCCTTCGCGCCACCCCGGTCGCGGCGGGTCGGCTTCTTGGCCTTGGCGGATGCCGAGGGTGCTGACGCACCGAGCGTCGCCGGCAGCTTGACCTCGACGCGCTTGCCGTTGACCTCGACGACCACGGTCGTCTTCTCCGCCTCCTCGGACTCGCCGAGCGGGCCGGTGTACGCGGGGATGTTGTTCTCGAACTCGGTCTCGATCCAGCGGGTGTGGACGCCGAAGTCGCCGTCCGCGGCCACGTAGGCCGGCTCGGTGAGCACGACCTCGTGGAAGGGGATGACGGTGGGCATGCCCTCGAGCACCGTCTCGGACAGCGCCCGACGGGAGCGCGCGATCGCCTGCTCGCGGTCGGCGCCGGTGACGATGATCTTGGCGACCAGCGAGTCGAACGACCCGGGGACGGCCATGCCGGCGTTGTAGCCGTGGTCGACGCGGACGCCCGGCCCGGACGGCGCCTGCCACGCGGTCAGCGTGCCGGGGGCCGGCATGAAGTTGCGGCCGGCGTCCTCGGCGTTGATGCGGAACTCGATGGAGTGTCCGCGCACCTCGGGATCGTCGTAGCCCAGCGCCTCGCCGTTGGCGATGCGGAACATCTCGCGGACGAGGTCGATGCCGGTGACCTCCTCGGACACCGGGTGCTCGACCTGCAGGCGCGTGTTCACCTCGAGGAAGGAGATGCGGCCGTCCTGGGCGACCAGGAACTCACAGGTGCCGGCGCCGACGTAGCCGGCCTCCTTCAGGATGGCCTTCGAGGAGGAGTACAGCGTCGCGAGCTGCTCCTCGCTCAGGAACGGGGCCGGGGCCTCCTCGACCAGCTTCTGGTGGCGGCGCTGCAGCGAGCAGTCGCGGGTCGACACGACGACGACGTTGCCGTGGGAGTCGGCCAGGCACTGCGTCTCGACGTGGCGTGGCTTGTCGAGGTACTGCTCGACGAAGCACTCGCCGCGGCCGAAGGCCGTGACGGCCTCGCGGGTGGCCGACTCGAAGAGTTCGGCGACCTCGTCCAGGTGGCGGGCGACCTTGAGGCCGCGACCGCCGCCGCCGTAGGCGGCCTTGATGGCGATGGGCAGGCCGTACTCCTGGGCGAACGCGACGACCTCGTCGGCTCCGGCCACCGGGTCGGGCGTGCCGTGCACCAGCGGGGCGCCGACCCTGTTGGCGATGTGGCGGGCCTTGACCTTGTCACCGAGGGCGTCGATGGCGGCGGGCGGCGGACCGATCCAGATCAGCCCGGCGTCGATGACGGCCTGGGCGAAATCGGCGTTCTCGGCGAGGAAGCCGTAGCCGGGGTGGATGGCGTTGGCGCCGGAGCGCTCGGCGATGGCCAGGATCTTGGCGACGTCCAGGTAGGTCTCGGCGGGGGTCAGGCCGTGCAGCGCGAAGGCCTCGTCGGCCAGCTTCACGAACAGGGAGTCGGCGTCCGGGTCGGCGTAGATGGCCACGCTCGGCAGGCCGGCATCGCGGGCCGCGCGGATCACGCGGACGGCGATCTCACCGCGGTTGGCGACGAGAACCTTGGTGATAGGCACATTTCCTCCTTGAAAGTCCCAGTCTTCGGCGCAGGGCCGTGTCCGTTCCGGAGTCTAGGACCAAAGCCGGACGGGTCCGAAATCGGCAGGTCCGCCGTGACGACGTGTGCGCCGGGGGCGTCCGGCTCAGAGGAATACGGCGATGGCCACGGGAATCACCCACAACAGGCCGAGGGCCTGCAGCACGCGGTCGGACAGGACGACGTCCTCGGGTTCGCCGGCCGAGCCGGAGTCGATGACGTAGGCGTACCGCATCAGGGCCAGCGTGAACGGCGCGATCGAGATCGCATGCCAAGGAAGACGGAACAGGGCGACGTCCCGGGACTGCTCGAACGCCCACAGGCTGTACGACATGATCACCGCAGTGCAGGCGAGGGTCCACGCGAAACGCAGGTAGCTGTCGGTGTAACGGGCCAGGGACGCCCGGGTGCCGGCCTCGGCCCCCAGCTCCCGGATCTCGGAGTAGCGCTTGCCCGCCACCATGAACAGCGACCCGAACCCCGCCACCAGCAGGAACCACTGGGACAGTTCGATACCCGACGCCACGCCGCCCGCCACGGCACGGAGGATGAAGCCGGACGCCACCATGGCGAGGTCGACGATCGGCTGGTTCTTCAGGAAGACCGAGTAGCCGACCTGGAGCACCCAGTAGGTGGCCAGGGTGACGCCGAGCAGCGGCGCCACCGAGAAGCCGAGCACGAGGCTCGCCGTGAGGGCCACCCCGGCCAGCACGAGGGCGGTGGTGGGGGAGAGCTCACCGGCCGCGATCGGCCGGAACCGCTTCTTCGGGTGCGCGCGGTCCGCCTCGACGTCGCGGACATCGTTGATGAGGTAGATGGACGCGCTGACGAGGCTGAAGGCGACGAACGCCCACAGCGTGTTGACGAGGACGGCGGGCTGCAGCAGCGTTCCGGCCGCGACCGGAGCCGCGAAGACGAGGACGTTCTTCACCCATTGGCGGGGCCGCATCGCCCGGATCGCGGCGGGGAGGCGGTGGCGCGGTGTCGCGGATTCGAGCTCGGTCATGGCGGGGCCAGTCTAGCGAGGGAGCGCCGGGCGTCATCCCCAGCTGTGCCGAGAGTCCCCGAGGCGACGCCGTGTGGCCGCATGGGGCTCACATCCCCCGACGGTAGCGACCGCCCACCGCGAACAGGGCGTCGGTGATCTGGCCCAGCGAGCAGTGGCGCACGGCGTCCATGAGGGCGTCGAAGACGTTGCCGCCGGAGGTGGCGGCCTCCTGCAGCGACCGCAGGGCCGCGGGCGCCTCGTCGGCGTGCCGGGCGTGGAAGTCGCGCAGGCGTGCCAACTGGGAGGCCTTCTCCTCCTCGGTCGCGCGCGCGAGCGGGATGGGCGGCGCCTCGTCGGGGTGCTCGGGGAGGAACGTGTTGACGCCGACCAGCGGGATCGACCCGTTGTGGGTGCCCTGCTCCCACGCGAGTGACTCCTCCTGGATGCGTCCCCGCTGGTAGCCGGTCTCCATGGCGCCACGGACTCCGCCGCGGTCGGCGAGCCGCTCGAACTCCGCCAGGACGGCCTCCTCGACCAGGTCGGTGAGCTCCTCGACGAGGTGGGACCCCTGCAGCGGGTTGTCGAACGCGCCGAGGCCCCACTCGGAGTTGATGATGAGCTGGATGGCCAGCGCCCGGCGCACCGACTCCGGTGTGGGCGTCGTCACCGCCTCGTCGTAGGCGTTCGTGTGCAGGCTGTTCGCGTTGTCGTAGACGGCGCACAGGGCCTGCAGCGTCGTGCGGATGTCGTTGAACGCCATCTCCTGGGCGTGCAGGGACCGCCCCGATGTCTGGATGTGGTACTTCAGCTTCTGCGCCCGTTCACCCGCCCCGTGGACGTCGCGCATCGCGATCGCCCAGATGCGCCGCGCCACGCGCCCGATGACGGTGTACTCCGCGTCCATCCCGTTGGAGAAGAAGAAGGAGAGGTGGGGGGCCACCTCGTCGGCGCTCAACCCGCGGGCCCGGTACGCCTCCACGTACGTCAGCCCGTTGGCCAGCGTGAACGCGAGCTGGGTGATGGGGTTCGCCCCGGCCTCGGCGATGTGGTAGCCGCTTACCGACGCCGAGTAGAAGTGGCGGACGCCGTGGCGCACGAACCACTCCTCGACGTCGGCCATGACCCGCAGGGAGAAGTCGACGGAGAAGATGCAGGTGTTCTGGGCCTGGTCCTCCTTGAGGATGTCGGCCTGCACGGTGCCCCGCACCCGCGACCAGGTGGCGGCGGCGACCTCGGACGCCTCCGCCTCGGTCGGGGGGCGTCCGTGCTCGGCCTCGAAGGCGGCCAGCTGCTGGTCGAGCGCGACCGTGAGGAACATCGCCAGGATCGTCGGCGCCGGCCCGTTGATCGTCATCGACACCGACGTGGTGGGCGCGCACAGGTCGAAGCCGGCGAACAGGTCCCGCATGTCGTCCAGCGTGGCGATCGAGACGCCCGAGGTGCCCACCTTGCCGAGGATGTCCGGACGCTCGGCGGGGTCGCGTCCGTACAGGGTCACCGAGTCGAACGCCGTCGACAGCCGGGTCGTGGGCTGGCCGTCGGCGAGCAGGTGGAAGCGCCGGTTCGTCCGGGCGGGGTCACCCTCGCCCGCGAACATGCGGGTCGGCCGCTCGCCGTGGCCGCGCGAGGCGAACACCCCCGCCGTGAACGGGAACGAGCCCGGCGCGTTCTCCCTGCGCAGGTACCTCAGCAGGTCGGCCTCGTCGGCCACGCGCGGGCGGGCGACCCGGGGGAGCGACAACCCCGACAGCGTGTCGACCACCTCGGCCGGCTCGCGCTCGCGGGCCGCCGCCAGGGCGGCGCGGGAGTCGGGGCCCACCGCGGCGTCCAGCCGGGCGACCAGGTCCTCGAGGGCCGGGACGGGCCCGTCCAGGCGGCCGAGGGTGGCCCGGGCCTGCTCGGCCGCACGCACGGCGTCCACGAGCCGGTCGGTCTCGGCGTGGTAGGTGCGCACGGCCCGGGCCACCTCGGCCAGGTGCCGTTCCCGGCCCGGCGGCAGCACGGGCGGACGGGGCGGCAGGCCGGGGTCGCCCACGGGCTCGGGCAGCGCGACGCCGTGCGGAGCGAGCAACCCGCGCAGGTGGGCGTACAGGGCCGTGACCCCCGCGTCGTCGAAGGAGGCCGCGGACGTGAGGAACACGGGCATGTCCTGCCAGGGCGTGCCGAAGGCCTCCCGGTTGCGGACCAGTTGGCGGGCGACGTCGCGGCGGGCGTCCTCGGCGCCGCGGTGCTCGGCCTTGTTGATGGCGACGACGTCGGCGACGTCGAGCAGGGCGGTCTTCTCCAGCTGCGTCGCCGCGCCGTACTCGGGCGTCATGACGAACAGCGTCACGTCGGCGTGCGGCTGGACCGTGGCGTCCCCCTGGCCCACGCCGGGTGTCTCGAGGATGACCAGGTCGTGGCCCGCCGCCCCGAACGCCATGATCGCCTCGTCCAGCCCGTCGGGCAGGGTGCGGTCGCGATGGCGGACGGCCAACGACCGGAAGAACACGTTCCCGTCGAGGGCGTTCATGCGGATCCGGTCACCCAGGAGCGCGCCGTTGCCGCGCACACGGCTGGGGTCCACGGCGAGGACGCCGACGCGCAGCTCTCGGCCGCCGCCCTGCTGACCCTCGGCTCCGCCGAACTGCCTGATCCGCCGCAGGAGCTCGTCGACCAGCGACGACTTGCCCGACCCGCCCGCGCCCGTGACGGCCAGCACGGGCGGCCGCCGCCGCCCCAGGTCGAGGCCGGCGAGGCGGCCCGCCTGGCTCAGCGTGATCGTCCGGGCCAGCGCCCGGGGATCGCCGCGGTGGAGGCGCTCGGCGAGGCCGTCGGGGACCTCCGGCTCGACGTCGCACTCGCGCACGAGCTGGTTGACCATCCCGGGCAGGCCCAGGCGCTGGCCGTCCTGGGGGGTGAAGATGCGGACGCCGCGGCGTGCGAGTTCGGCGACCTCGCTGGGCACGATCACGCCGCCACCGCCGCCGTACACGCGGACGTGTCCCGCGCCGGCGTCGCGCAGCGCCTCGACCAGGTAGGTGAAGTACTCCAGGTGCCCGCCTTGGTAGGAGGACACGGCGACGCCCTGGACGTCCTCCTGGAGCGCGGCGGTGACGACGTCGGCGACGCTGCGGTCATGGCCGAGGTGGATCACCTCGCAACCCTGGGCCTGCAGGATGCGCCTGATGATGTTGATCGCCGCGTCGTGCCCGTCGAAGAGCGCGGCGGCCGTCACGAGCCGCACCGGGTGGGTCGGCTCGTGCAGCCCGGACGCCGTGGGGCGCACCGCTGGGCCCTCCGCCATGCGCCGATGCTACCCCCAGCTCAACCTCGCGGGAGGTGCCAGAGGTCGGGCCACGCCACGCCCGCGTCCGCGAGCATGCGCCGCAGCAGGGGCAGGCTGAGCCCGATGACGTTGTGGTGGTCCCCCTCGAGGCGCTCGATGAACGCTCCGCCGTACCCGTCGATGGTGAAGGCGCCCGCGCAGTGGTGGGGCTCGCCGGTGGCGATGTAGGCCTCGACCTCGGCGTCCGTCACGTCGGCGAACGTGACGCGCGTCGCCGCGGGGCGGGTGTCGCGGTGCACGGCCCGGTCGCGGACGACGATGAGGTGGTGGCCGGTGACCAGGTCCCCGGTGCGTCCGCGCATGGCCCGCCAGCGGGACCGGACGACGTCGTCGGTGTGGGGCTTGCCCAGGAGTTCCCCGTCGAGGGCCAGCAGCGAGTCACAGCCGAGGACGGCGACGTCGGCGTCCGTGCCGATCTCGGCCAGCACCGCCTCGGCCTTCAGGCGCGCCAGGGCGGACGCCACCTCCGCGGCGTCCGCCCCGTCGACCTGGGACTCATCCACGCCCGAGACGTGCACGATCGGATCGAGGCCGGCCGCCCGCAGGGTCTGCAGGCGGCCCGGCGACGCCGACGCCAGGATGAACCGCACGGTCAGCGGCGCCCGCCGAGCAGGATGTCCCGCAGCAGCCCGCCGAGGAGGTCACCGGCGCCGCCGGCCGGTGCCTGCTGCTGGGGGGCCTCCGCGGCCGGGGTGCCCGGATCCATGCGCAGGCCGGTGTCGCCGGTGCCCGAGGTCGGGATCTGGAAGCCGCGATCGCCCGGGGACGGGGCCTTCGGGGCGGGGGCCTGCGGGGCGGGGGCCTGCTGCTGGGGGGCGCGGGCGCCGCCGCCCATCCGCTCCTGCAGCTTCTGGGCGAGGTACCCCATGACGATCGGGGCGAGGAGGGGGAGGAGCCGTTGCAGGAGACTGCCCGCGACGCCACCGCCGAGCGTCTGGATGTCCTGGCCGGAGAAGACGTGGCCGACGATCTTCTCGCCGTCGAGGGCGTCGATGTCGTTGATGTCGACGCTGTCGCCGTACGCCGCGCTCGCGACGTGGTCGTCCAGGGCCGCGCGGGAGAGGTCCGCCGCGGCCCGGGGATCGGCGGCGTGACCGCCCATGGAACCCACCAGCTGGGCCAGTGCCTGGTCGAGGGCCTGTTGCGCCGTCTGCTCGTCTGTGCCGAGGAACTGGGCGATCTGGGAGACGTCGAGGGTGGACCTGATGTCGTCTACGGCAGCCATGCCGGTACTCCTTCGCTTGGTGACGGACGCATCGAGCCTAGCGGCCGTCACCAGCGGGTGACAGGAGTCAGCGACGGGCGGTGCTCCGCCAGGCGCCGTGTCCCTGGAGGACGGGGTGGCGGACGAGGTGCCAGTGAGAACGCCAGCCGCCGGCGATGGCGGAGTTCACCGGAGCGTGCGGGCGCCCGCGTCCCCGACGGACGACGGCGAGGACGGCCGTCAGGGCCGCCAGCTCCTCGTCCGTCAGGTTCCCGGCCTCCACCGTGAACAGCGGGCCCTGGTCGAGGGCCCGGTCGTCGCCGGTCACAGCGGGATGTTCCCGTGCTTCTTGGGCGGCAGCGTCTCCCGCTTGGTGCGCAGCAGACGCATGACCCGGATGATCGTGGCGCGCGTGTTGTGCGGGTGGATCACCTGGTCGATGTAGCCGCGCTCGGCCGCCACGTACGGGTTCGCCAACTCGTCGTTGTACTCCTGGACGAGCTCCTTGCGGCGTGCGACCGGATCCTCGGCGACGGCGAGCTCCTTCTTGTAGAGGATCTCGACGGCACCCTCGGCACCCATGACGGCGATCTGCGCTGTCGGCCAGGCCAGGTTGACGTCCGCACCCAGGTGCTTGGAGCCCATGACGTCGTACGCGCCGCCGTACGCCTTGCGCGTGATGACGGTGACGAGCGGCACGGTGGCCTCGGCGTAGGCGTAGATCAGCTTGGCGCCGCGCCGGATGATGCCGTTGTGCTCCTGGTCGACGCCGGGCAGGAAGCCGGGCACGTCCACGAACGTCACGATCGGGATGTTGAACGCATCGCACGTGCGGATGAAGCGGGCGCCCTTCTCGGACGCGTTGATGTCGAGGCAGCCGGCGAAGACCATCGGCTGGTTGGCCACGACGCCGACGACGCGACCCTCGATGCGGCCGAAACCGGTGACGATGTTGCCCGCGTACAGCTCCTGCACCTCGAGGAACTCGTCGTCGTCCAGCACCGTCTTGATGACCGTGCGGATGTCGTAGGGCTGATTCGGGCTGTCGGGGATCAGGGTGTCGAGCTCGCGGTCGTGGTCGGTGATCGTGAGGTCGGCATCCTCCTCGTCGTAGACGGGGGGATCCTCGAGGTTGTTCTGCGGCAGGTAGCTCAGCAGCTCACGCACGTACTCGATCGCGTCGGGCTCGTCCGCTGCCAGGTAGTGGGCGTTGCCCGACTTGCTGGCGTGCGTCCGGCCGCCGCCCAGCTCCTCGAGGGTGACGTCCTCGCCGGTCACGGTCTTGATGACGGCCGGGCCGGTGATGAACATCTGCGAGGTCTTGTCGACCATGATCGTGAAGTCGGTCAGGGCCGGCGAGTAGACGTGGCCGCCGGCCGCGGCACCCATGATGAGCGAGATCTGCGGGATCACGCCCGAGGCGAGGGTGTTGCGGCGGAAGATCTCGCCGTACAGGCCCAGCGAGACCACGCCCTCCTGGATGCGGGCGCCACCACCCTCGTTGATGCCGATCAGCGGGCAACCGGTCTTGATGGCGAAGTCGATGATCTTGACGATCTTCTCGCCGTAGACCTGGCCGAGCGCGCCGCCGAAGAGGGCGACGTCCTGGCTGAACACGCAGACGGGACGGCCATGGATGGCGCCGACGCCGGTGATGACGCCGTCGGTGTAGGGGCGCTTGGCCTGCATGCCGAACGCCGTTGAACGGTGGCGGGCGAACTCGTCGAACTCCGCGAAGGTGCCCTCGTCCAGCAGCGCGGCGATGCGCTCGCGGGCGGTGAGCTTGCCCTTGGCGTGCTGCTTCTCGACAGCAGCCGGGGATGCAGCATTCTCAGCAGCGAGAATCCGTTCCCCAAGATCGGCGATCTTCCCCTTCGTCGTGTGGATGTCGATCTCCATGCGCTGACCCTAACGCCTACGACCGCTTTCGCCCCAAGCCCACCTGTCCGCCGCTGGATAGAGTGGAGGGCGTGAGTCCCTTCCTTGATGCCGAAGCCCTCTCCCTGGCTGTGGTCGGAGGACTGTGGCAACACCTCGACGTGGTGCCCACCACGGGGTCGACCAACGCGGACCTCAGCCGGATCGCCGGTGAGGGGGCGCCGCCCGGACGCATCCTGGCCTCGGCCCACCAGAGTTCCGGCCGCGGCCGCCTCGCCCGCCGGTGGGAGGCCCCGCCGGACACCTCCATCGCCTGCTCGGCGCTGGTCGCACCGCGACGTCCCCTGGCGGAGTGGGGGTGGCTGCCCCTGCTGGTCGGCATGGCCGTGACCGACGGCGTCCGCGCCGCGACCGGCCTCGACGCGCGCCTGAAGTGGCCCAACGACGTCCTGGTCGACGGGCGCAAGCTGTCCGGCATCCTCTGCGAGTCGGTCGGCGGGGCGGACGCCCCGCGCGCCGTCCTCGGGTTCGGCCTCAACGTCACCCTGCGCCGGGACCAACTGCCCGTGCCGACCGCCACGTCCACGCGCCTGGAAGGGTCGGACGCCGAGGCCACGGCGATCCTCGCCGGCGTGCTGCGGTCCCTG
The DNA here is from genome assembly GCF_059516005.1 of Propioniciclava sp. LT294. Lineage (NCBI taxonomy): Bacteria > Bacillati > Actinomycetota > Actinomycetes > Propionibacteriales > Propionibacteriaceae > Propioniciclava > Propioniciclava sp. LT294. The sequence goes on along the minus strand of NZ_JCAKNG010000006.1, from coordinate 196,288 downwards.
GAGACCTGGTACTCGGCCTGGGACGAGGGCGGCGACGTCGTCGAGGAGTACCGGCTCCGGTGCGACACCATCGGGCGTGACGTCGCGGTGCACCTGCCGAACGCCGACGTCCGCGGGCTGGCCACCGGGGTCGACGCCGGTGGCGGGCTCGTCGTCCGTTCGGAGGCGGGCGAGCGCGTCTTCATGGCCGGCGACGTCGAGCACCTGCGCCCGGTCTGACCTGCGGATCTCACCGGCGCGATGTGGTCGGTGTATCGACCCCATCGTGCTGGTGGGTGCGGCACTCGCCGGCCGTCAGGCTTCGTCGGTCAGGAACGGCCAGACGAGGGCGTTCAACGCGTCCGGTGCCTCGACGTTGGGCTGCGCGCCCGCACCGGGAAGCACCTCCAGCCGCGCTCCGGGGATGCCGGCGGCCAGGTCGCGCGCGGCCGCCTGGTTGGCCTTGTCGTCGGCCCCGACGAGGACGAGGGTCCTGGCGCGCACCTGGCCCAGGCGGGAGCGGTAGTCGACCTTGGCCGACTCGTCCAGGGCCTGCAGGAAGCGCCTCTTCTCCACGCCCATGCCCGCCAGGCGACGCGCAGGGATCATCGAGAACACCAGCCGCTGCATGCGGGCCACCGACTTGGGCGGGTTCACCTGACCCGCCACCAGGACGAGGTGGGAGATCGCCTCGGGGGCGCGGATGGCGGCGTCCAGGGCGACCACGGCGCCGATGCTCACGCCCACGAGCGACATCTGCTCGGCGCCGTGCTGGTTGAGCAGGCGCAGCACGTCGTCGGCCGCGCCCTCGACGCTGAACTCCTCGGCGCGACCCGGACGCGTCCCCTTCAGCCAGGGCGCCACGGCCTTGAAGCCGGGCGGCATCGCGGTGACCTGGTCCTGCCAGGACTGGGGGCTCTGGCCGAGGCCGTGGAGGAGTGCCAGCAAACGCATGCGGACAACCTAGCCGTCCGGCGTGGGACGATGAGGGGTGTGACCCAAGCACCGGACCCGGCCGCCTCCACCCCCGCTCGCGAGCAGTTGCCGCTGGCCACCCAGTTGTTCCGCTTCGTCGCCACGGGCGGCCTCTCGGCGGTCGTGGACTACGGGCTGCTGGTGGCGGGGATGTGGGTGGGCCTCGGGTACGCGTCCGCCAAGGCGATCTCGTGGGTGTTCGGGACGCTGACCGCCTACGCCATCAACAGCCGCTGGACGTTCCAGTCCGACGGCAGCAAGCGCAAGCTGGCCGCGGTCGTCACCCTGTACCTGCTCACCTTCGTCCTGCAGGTGGGCACCTTCACGCTCATCTACCCGCCGCTGGAGGGGATGTGGGGCGTCGGCGTGGCCCAGATCGTCGGCTTCGTGATCGCCCAGGGCATCGCCACCACCGTGAACTTCATCGTCCAGCGGGCGTGGATCTTCCGCTGAGCGCCGGTACCTCCTAGAGGACCTCGACCGGCAGTTGCTCCACCAGCACCCCGGACGCCGTGGGCATCGTGGACGGCTGGACGGAGAACACGCGCTGGCCGGGCCCCTCGGCGATGCAGCCGGCCAGCTTGCCGTCGACGAAGTGGACGCCGGCGCCGTCGTCCGCGGCGTAGCCGCCGGGCAGGTCACCGGAGGCCACGGCATCGGTGTACACGGCCACGCGGCCGTCCTCGTTGGCGAAGTGGCTGCAGAAGCTGCCGCGGGCCAGCCCCAGGCCGCCCCGGTAGGCCCGGAAGTCGCCGAAGGAGTCGGTGACGCACCCGTCGAACCACACGTTGCCGCCGGCCGCCGTCCCGGCGAGCACGACGTCGCCGTCGTGGTAGCGCTTGGCGATGGCCCGGTCGACGCCGTGCGCCCGCCACAGGGCCAGGGCGTTCACGGTGGCGCCGTTGCCGACCAGGATCAGGTCGGCCTCATGGATCCGGGAGACGGCTTGCGCCGCACCCTCCCACAGCGTCAGCACCATCGGGCGGATGCCGAGCGTGCCGTAGGCCACGAGGAACTTGTTGATGTACTGCGCGTCATCACGCGACGCCGTGGGGACGAAGCAGACCAAGGGAGCCGACTTCCCGGTCAGTTCGACGAGGTAACGGTCGAGGTTGGTGGGGGCTCCGAGCTGCGACGTCGCGAACCCGCCGCCACCCATCGCGACGATGTGAGCGGTCATGTCGTCATCTTGGCATCGACCAGCCACCGAACGCGAAGCCAAGTAACCTTCCCTTTCGTGACGGACCTGACGATCGGCATCGTGGGCGGTGGGCAGCTGGCCCGCATGATGAACGAGGCTGCCACGCCGCTCGGATTGGGTGTGCGTCTGCTGGCCGAGGCCGAGGGCACCTCCGCCGCCCAGGTCGTCCCGGGCGCGCTGGCGGGGGACTACACCGACGAAGCGACCCTGACGGCCTTCGCCGAGGGCACGGACGCCGTGACGTTCGACCACGAGCACGTCCCGGTCGCGCTGCTGCGCCGCCTCGAGGACGCCGGGATCCCCGTCCGGCCCGGCCCTGACGCGCTGGTCCACGCCCAGGACAAGGCCGTCATGCGGGAGCGCCTCACCGCGCTCGGCATCCCCGCGCCGGCCTGGCGCGTCACGCGGACGCCGGCGGAGTTCGCCGCGTTCGGCGACGAGATCGGGTGGCCCCTGATCGCCAAGACGTCCCGCGGCGGCTACGACGGCAAGGGTGTCTGGAAGGTGGACGGCCCCGACGGCGCCGGCGTCCCCTTCGAGGCCCTGGGGCGCACCCTCGGCCCGACCGAGCGCGCCGGCACCGGCGAGACGTCCGCCGACCAGGGGGTGGTCATCGTCGCGGAGGAGTTCATCCCGTTCACGCGCGAGCTCTCCGTGCTCGTCGTCCGGCGTCCGGGTGGGGAGTCGGTGGTGTACGCGGTCAGCGAGACCGTCCAGCGCGACGGCATCTGCCACGAGACCACCACGCCCGCGCCGGGTCTCGACCCCGAGCGAGCCGCCCGGATCCAGGCCTTCGCCACCCGCATCGCCGACGAGTTGGGCGTCGTCGGGGTCCTCGCGGTGGAGCTCATGGAACGTCCCGGCGGCGAGGTCGTCGTGAACGAGCTCGCGATGCGCCCGCACAACACCGGCCACTGGACGATCGAGGGCGCGGTCACGAGCCAGTTCGAGAACCACCTGCGGGCGGTGCTCGACCTGCCCCTGGGGTCGACGCGGCTGACCGCCCCGGTCGTCGTCATGAGCAACGTGCTCGGTGGCGACAACCCCGACCTCGTCGGGTCGCTGGGCACCGTGCTCGCGAACCCGGACGCCCGCGTCCACCTCTACGGCAAGTCGGTCCAGCCCGGCCGCAAGGTGGGGCACGTCACCGTGCGGGGCACCGATGTCGCCACCACACAGGACGCCGCGCGCGCGGCGTCGGACCACCTGGAAGGCAGGACCCATGGCTGAACAACCCCTCGTCGGGATCGTGATGGGGTCGGACTCCGACTGGCCCACCATGGAGGCGGCAGCCCTGGCGTGCGCCGAGTTCGGCATCCCCTACGAGGCCGACGTCGTCAGCGCCCACCGCATGCCGGACGACATGCTCCGCTACGGGCGCGAGGCCCACACCCGCGGCCTGAAGGTCGTGATCGCCGGCGCCGGGGGCGCGGCCCACCTGCCCGGCATGCTCGCCGCCGTGACGCCCCTGCCGGTCATCGGGGTGCCCGTGCCGCTGAAGTACCTCGACGGCATGGACTCCCTGCTCTCGATCGTCCAGATGCCCGCGGGCGTCCCGGTCGCCACGGTCGCGATCGGCAACGCGCGCAACGCCGGACTGCTCGCCGTCCGGATCCTGGCGGCGAGCGATGAGACGCTGCGGGCGAGGATGCTCGACTTCCAGGACGAGTTGCGCGCCGTAGCCACGGCCAAGGGTGCCAACGTCCGGGGACACTGACACGCCGGGCGTCCTGCGCCCCTGCCGCCGCCGGACCCACCAGACTGGGTGGAACCTGCTCCTGCTGTCTTCCCCCAGAGGTGAGGTATGTCCGAAGCGACCGTGCCCACGGCACGCCAGCGCAGCGAACGCATCGCGTTCCGGCGCGGCGTGGCGCTGCTGGTGCTGACCCTGCTCATCCCCGGCTCGGCCCAGGTGATCGCCGGCGGCGTCGGGCTGGGCCGGTTCGCCCTCCGCGTCTGGATGTCGGTCGTCGGCGTCGCGCTGGCGTTCGTCGCGCTGGTGCTGCTCCGCCGCGACTGGGCGCTGGCGCTCTACGCCCACCCGGTCACCCAGTCGGTGGGTTCCGTGGTCGTCCTCGCCCTCGGCGTGGGCTGGGCGCTGCTCCTGCTGGACGCCTGGCGCCTGTCACGCCCGCTGCAGATGGGGGGCCGGGCCTGGGGGATGGCCGCGCTGTCCGGCGTCCTGGCCCTGGTCGTCGGGTTCGGGTCGGTGCAGGCCTCGGCCCTGTCGCGCAGCCAGGCCGAACTCTTCGCCTCGCTGTTCGGCGGCGGTGGGGACGCCGTGGCCACCGACGGCCGCCTCAACGTCCTGCTGCTGGGGGCCGATGCCGAGCCGGACCGACCCGGCATCCGCACCGACACGATGATGGTCGCCTCGGTGAGCGTCGAGACGGGACGCACCGTCCTGTTCAGCCTGCCCCGCAACCTGCAGTGGGCGCCGTTCCCCAAGTCCTCGCCCTTGGCGAGGTTGTACCCCGACGGTTACTGGTGCGAGGACCAGAGCTGCCTGCTCAACGCCGTCCACTCCGAGGCGGAGAAGCACCCCACCCTGTTCACCGGGGTGGCCGACCCCGGGCTGAAGGAGGTCCGGGGCGTGGTCGCGGAGACCCTCGGTCTCAAGCTGAACTACTACGCGATGGTCGACATGCGGGGCTTCGAGTCACTCGTGGACGCCCTCGGGGGCGTCACGCTCGACATCGCCAGGCCCGTGCCGATCGGCGGGGGTTCGGCGAAGGTCGAGGGCTACGTCCCGGCGGGGGAGGACGTGCACCTCAACGGCTTCCAGGCGCTGTGGTTCGCACGGTCGCGGCACGGGTCGTCCGACTACGAGCGGATGGCCCGGCAGAAGTGCGTGGTCAACGCGCTGGCCAAGCAGGCCACGCCGCTCAACGTCGTCACCCGGTTCACCGAACTGGCCGCCGCCGGCAGTTCCATGGTGCGCACGGACGTGCCGACCACCGAGCTCCTCCGGCTCGCGGAACTGGCCGACGCCGGCCGGCGGCTCCCCATCGCGTCGGTGAGCTTCGCGCCCCCGCTGATCGAGCCGGTCAAGCCCGACCTCGGCCTCATCAGGTCGACCGTGAAGGGCGCCATCGCGGCGTCGAAGCAGCTCGACCGGGAGGCCGCGGCAGCCGCGGCAGCCGCGGCGGCGTCCACGACTCCCGCCGTGGCACCTGTCTCCGCGCAACCGGCCGCCGAGCCGGCACCCACGGCGTCCGCACCGCAGGCGCCGGTGCCGACGGAGCCGGTCGTCGCTGCGAAGGCGGGGGCGGAATTCAGCCAGGAGCGCCGAACGGACGACCTCGAGGTGATCTGCGGCGTCGGCTGAGGCCGGCCCTCAGGCCAGCTCACCCCTCCAGGATGCGGAAGAGGTCGGCCCCGATGGCGTCGACGAGCTCGCGGCCCTCGTTGAAGGTCGGCATGCGGGTCATGATCGCCGCCACGTAGTCGCGGCCCCTGCCCCGCACGTGGCCCATGGAGTTCACGCCCCACAGGTTGTCGATGCTCTTGAACTGCACCCAGCCGTTCTTCATGCTCACATGGACGCCCTTGCCCTTGTCGTGGCCGATGCCCCAGGTCTGGGTCGGGTTCGTCTTCGACATCAGGTCGGCCAGGTACATCCGGTCCTCCTGGTGGACGGCCGGGGTGCCGTCCACGAGCAGGCCGGCCAGCCGGCGCTGGTCGTCGGGCGTGGTGGTCGTCCACGACCAGAACTCGCTGTCGGGGTTGCCGCGCGTGTTCGGCAGGCCGAGCTCGCCGGCCAGGGCGGTGTAGGCGTCGCGCCCGCCGGCCCATTCCCAGAGCTCGTCGGCGGGGTCGTTCGCGGAGTCGATGATCGCCCGCGACGCGCGCCCGTAGTTCTCGAAGCTCAGCTCCTCGCCCGCCCGCCGGGCCTTGTCGAGCGCCATCAGGACGATCATCACCTTGGCCATCGACGCCGAGTTCGTCACGAAGTCACCCCGCCACGCGAACTCCCGGCCGGTGCGCAGGTCCTTCACCGACAGGCCGAGCTTGTCGGTGTTCTTCCCGTAGGTGTCCATCACCGACTGGAGTTGCTCGCGGACGGAACCGGTCGGCGCGGCGGTGGGGGTCGTGAGCGGGGCGGGCCCGCGGGAACACCCCGCCAGCACCAGCGCGGAGCTCGCGCCGAACAGCAGGTTGCGGCGGGAGAGGGTCATCGCGGGGTCCTTCCGAGCGCGGGTCGCCTCATGCTACGACCCGTGCCTTCTCCGCGGACGCCGTGCGCGCGGGGTCCCCGGAGGTTTCGGTCAGGACCACCGAGCCGCCGCCCAGGATCGCGCGGGCGAGCAGGGAGACGGCCTCCCACGCCGACGTGGGCCTGGCCAGCACCCGATCGGTGATGGGCTCGAGGGCCGACACGTCACCGACGGTCAGGGTGCGCTCGGCGTCGAGCCAGGCGGGGGCCTCCGGTCCGCCGGGGCGGACGGCCGCGGCGTCCGGCTGGGCGAGTGCCTCGGAGCTGTAGTCGGCGACCCCGGCCGGCAGGTCGCTCAGCGGGCGCCCCCAGGGGTCGAGGGAACAGGCGAGCGTCGTGGGGGCGACCGGAGTGGGAGAGGTCGGGCCGATGACCGCCACGTCCGGGTCCTCCGCCAGCACCGCGGCGGCCAGGCCCGCCTGCCACAGGGCGAAGGGCCACACCAGGCCCATCCAGTGGGCCGGGCGCTCGGCCAGCACCGGCAGCACGACCACCGCGTCCTCGTCGACACCGAGGTCCTCGAGCAGGTTGGTGGTCTTGGCGACCCAGTTGGCGAAGCTGGCCACCGAGAGCTCGGTGCGCTCGCCGGCCGGACCGTAGTGCGTCACCAGGGGAGCTCCCCCCGCGGTGCGGACAAGGCGCTCCAGATGGACGCTGACGGGGCGGAGTGGGCTCACGGGCCCAGCATAGGCGGGCCGCTAGCATGCCGATCATGCGCTACGTCGTCATCATGGCGGGCGGGTCCGGCACGCGCCTGTGGCCCCTGTCCCGGCGAGGAACACCCAAGCAACTCCTCAGACTGATCGGCGGCACCAGCCTGCTCAGGCTGGCCTTCGAGCGGGCGACCCGCGTCGTCCCGGCCGAGCGGGTGCTGGTCGTCACCGGCGCCCCCTATCTGGACGCCGTGCGCGAGGACCTGCCCGAGGTCGCCCCCGAGAACCTCCTGGGGGAACCCGTCGGGCGCGACTCCCTGAATGCCGTCGCCTGGCCGGCGGCCGTCCTCTCGCGGCGAGACCCCGACGCCGTCATCGCGCAGCTGACCGCCGACCAGCTGATCGAGCCGGTGGACGCCTTCGTCGAGGCGCTGGAGGAGGCCTTCGCGGTCGCGGAGGCGGACGAGCGGGCGCTGGTCACCCTGGGGGTCGTCCCGACCACGGCCCACACCGGGTACGGCTACCTGCACCGCGGCGAGCCCGTGCCCGGGTTCGCCAGCGCGTGCGCCGTGAAGGAGTTCCGCGAGAAGCCGGACGCCGCCACCGCGGCCGCCTACCTGGCCTCGGGTGAGTACTGGTGGAACGCCGGCATGTTCGTCTGGCGCGCCTCGACGTTCCTGGACCAGCTGGCCGTCCTGGAACCCGAGACCCGCGCGTCGGTGCTCGACCTCGCGGCCCGGCCGGACCGGTTGTCGGAGGTCTTCCCGACGCTGCGCAAGACCTCGGTCGACTTCGCGATCATGGAGCCGGTCTCCCAAGGGCGGGGCACCGGACACGTCGTCGCGGTCGCCCTCCCCATCGACTGGCGCGACGTCGGCGGGTTCGCCAGTCTCGCCGAGGTGCTCACCGCTGACGCCGCGGGCAACGTGGTCGACGGACTGGCCGTGCTCACCGACGCCTCGGGCAACCTCGTGATCAACACGGTCGGTGAGCACCTCGTCGCCGCGTCCGGGGTGCAGGGGATGGTCATCGTCCACACGCCCGACGCCACGCTCGTCACCACCCTCACCGGCGCGGAGTCGGTCAAGGCGGTCGTCGCCGCCGTGGCTGACGCGGCCGGGCCCCAGTTCACGTGAAAGGCGACCGAATGATCGAGAATCTCCTCAGGCTGCGCGAACCGGCGGCGTGGATCATGGTGGCCGTCACGGCGGCGAGCATCGCCCTGGCCGTCGTCCGGTTCGTGTTCGCGCTGGCCACCGGAGGCGCATCCCTGGCGGCGGCCGCGCAGGACGTCGCGTTGGAGGCGATGGGCCTGACGTCGCTCCTGGCCCTCGTGGCGCTGGTGATCGTCTGCGTCTTCCACCACCCCGTCGGTTCCGCGCGCAGGCTGGTCGCCGCCGCGGTGGCCGTCGTCACGGTCGGCACGGTGCTCACGATCTTCGGTGCCCTGCTCGGCCTGCCGGCCTCGGCGGGGCCCCTCGCCGTCGTGCTGGAGTTCCTCGGAGGGGTGCTCGACATCGTGCTCAAGGTCGTCGCCACCGTGACGCTGTGGCTGATCCACCGCGGCATGACCGCGGGTCGGATCGAGGTGGGTGCGCCCGCGGCCGCGACCACCGTCCCGCTGTCCGAGCCGGGGGCCGTGGAACCGGAGGCGCCGCCCGCACCCACCTGGCAGCCGGACGCCGCGGCCGGGTCGGTGTGGACGTCGGCCAGCGATGCCGCGAGCGGGGCGCGGCCCACGGCCTACGGGGTGCCGGGGGAGGGCTCGGGCTGGCGCCCGGAGCCCCGAGCCCTGGGTGATTCGCCGCAGCCCGACGACGCCGGGGAGGGGCGCGACTGAGACGAGCCCGCTGGGATTTGTCGACAGATGTACCCGTTCTGGCTTGACGAAACCGTAATGACAGGGATGTAATTCCTGTGTCAAGCATCGTCATCGGCGAGTCGAGGAGGGTCCACCGCATGCGCGAACTCACGATAGTCGCAGCCGAGGAGGGCCTTCTCGGCTGGCAGGAGCGCGCCCTGTGCTCACAGACCGATCCCGAGGCGTTCTTCCCCGAGAAGGGCGGCTCCACCCGCGAGGCGAAGAAGGTCTGCCAGACCTGTGAGGTCCGCTCCGAGTGCCTCGAGTACGCGCTGGCCCATGACGAGCGCTTCGGAATCTGGGGTGGCCTGTCCGAGCGTGAGCGCCGCAAGCTGAAGCGCCGCGCGGTCTGAGCTCAGTCCCAGTCGTCGTCCGCGGTGTGGCCCTGCGGGTCGATCTCGTCCACCGGGATGCCCGTTGCCTCGCTGAGCTGCTCCACGATGGTCCGGAACACCAGGATCCGGAGGCCCCGACGCGTCTCGGCGCGGCGCTCGAGCGGGCGGCGGAACACCACCACCTGGCCGTTGCGGTCGGGCAGGGCCGACACCGCGGCGGCGAGCGGTACCCGATCCCGGGTCCAGGCCACGCCCACGTCCGGCACGTCCTCGATGCCGACGTCCATGCCGGCCAGGGCTCGCGGGCAGTGCTCGGAGATCTGCGCCAGGGCGTCGCGGACGCACAGCGTGAAGAACTCGGCCCTCGACTGGCGCGACCGGATCGGCACCGGCGCCCCGGTGTACGGGTTGGGCCAGGCCAGCCGCCCGCGCAGCCCCCGGTTGTGGCGATCGCGACTCCTCAGCATGGCGTCACTGTAGTCCCGACGGGTGTCGCAGCCCCGAGGAGGACGCCCCGACCGCTACGGTGCTGCCCGTGAAGCAGCGGCAGTGTTCCCGGACGGGGTGCCAAGAGGTGGCCGTCGCCACCCTGACGTACGCCTACGCCGACCGCGCCGCCGTCGTCGGGCCCCTCGCGCTGCGCCACGAACCGGGCACCCACGACCTGTGCCGCGAGCACTGCGCCGGCCTGAGCACCCCTCGCGGGTGGGAGTTGATCAGGCTCCCCCTGGAGGAGGGCGGTCCCGCCCACACCCACGACGACCTGCTCGCACTCGCCGACGCGGTCCGCGAGGTCGGGCTCACCTGGGACGAGCCGCGCAGCGCCCACCTGAGCGCGGAGCCCCACCTGAGCCGCCGCAAGGGTCACCTCGGCATCGTGGCCGATCCGGCCGACCCCAGCCGATAGTCTGGGGCGGTGCTCACACCTGCCATCTTCAAGGCCAATGACATCCGGGGCCTGATCGGGGTCCCGGAGGCCGAATGGGACCTTGCCGGCGTACGGGCCGTGGGGGCCGCCTTCGTGCGCGTCTTCGGGCTGAGGGGTGGGGAGTTCGTCATGGGCCGCGACATGCGTGTCACCGGGCCGGACGTGGCCGCCGCCTTCGCCGAGGGGGCCCGGGCGCAGGGTGCCTCGGTGGTGGACGCGGGCCTGACCAGCACCGACGCCCTCTGGTACGCCTCGGGCACGCTCGGTCTGCACGGCGTCCAGTTCACGGCCTCCCACAACCCGGCCGACTACAACGGTGTGAAGTTCTGCCTGCCGGGCGCCGCGCCCGTCTCGGCCGATGCGTTGGTCGAGCTCCGCGACCTCGCCCTGGGGGAGTCGCTCCCGGCGGCGGCCGAACAGGGCGGGTACCGCCGCGTCGACGTGCTGGCCGGCTACACCGAACACCTGCACTCGCTGGTCGACCTGTCCGGCCTGCGCCCGCTGAAGGTGGTCGTGGACGCCGGCAACGGGATGGCCGGGCTCACGACACCTGCCGTCCTGGGGCCACTCGGCCTCGACCTGACCGGCCTGTACCTCGACCTCGACGGCACGTTCCCCCACCACATGCCGAACCCGCTGATCCCCGAGAACCTCGCCGACGCCCAGGCCGCGGTGCGCGAGCACGGCGCGGACGTGGCGCTCGTCTTCGACGGCGACGCCGACCGCTGCTTCATCATCGACGAGCGCGGCGAGGTCGTCCCCCCGTCCGTCGTGACCGCGATGATCGCCGCCCAGGAACTCGCCCGCGAGCCGGGGGGCACGATCGTCATCAACAAGATCACGTCCCGTTCCGTCGGTGAGGTGGTGGACGCGTTGGGCGGCACCCTCGTGGTCAGCCGCGTGGGCCACACGTCGGTGAAGGCCCACATGGCCGAGCACGACGCGATCTTCGGCGGCGAGCACTCGGCCCACTACTACTTCCGCGACTTCTGGGGTGCCGACACCGGCATGCTCGCGGGCCTGCACGTGCTGGCGATGCTGGGCCACGGTGACGCGTCGATGTCGGAACTGGCGGCGCGGTACGCGGGGTGGGAGGCGTCGGGTGAGATCAACTCGACCGTGCCCGCCGTCGAGCCCGTGCTCGACAGGGTGCGCGCCGCCTTCGAGGGCCGTGGCACCATCGATGAGGAGGACGGCGTCACCGTCTCCGGCGACGACTGGTGGGTGAACGTCCGACCGTCCAACACCGAGCCCCTGCTGAGGCTCAACGTCGAGGCGCGCGAGGAGGCCACGATGGCCGCCCTGCGTGACGAGGCGCTGGCTGTGATCCGAGGAGGAGAACGATGAGTGACCTGGTTCCCGGTGTCCTGGAGCTGCTGGTGTGCCCGGCCTGCCACGGGCCACTCACGTGGGCCTACGAGGCGTCCGAGCTCGTCTGCACCACGCCCGAGTGCGGGCTGGCCTATCCCGTGCGCGGGGGCATCCCGATCCTGGTGGTGGACGAGGCGCGTCCCACCCAGGCGCCCGGGGTGGTCGACGCGTGAGTACGTTCGACGACGGGCGCCTCGAGGATCCCGAGGTCCTGCAGGGTGCGGACCGGCTCCTCCGGCCCCTGGCGGAGGCGGGGGCGCGCCTGCGTCGTGAGGCCGCGGCCGCCGAGCCCGCCATCGCGTCGCTGGCCGGTGAGGACCGGCCCCGCGCGATCATCGCCGTCGGCCCCGAGGCGCGCCTGCTGCGCGCCGTGCTCGAGCCGGTCTGCCCGGTTCCGTTCCTCGCCTGGCCGAGCCTCGGCCTGCCCGGCTGGGTCGGGCCCCTCGACCTCGTCGTCGTGCTCGGCGGCGGCTCCGCGGCCCTGACGTGCGTGCACGAGGCCCTGCGCCGGGGCTCCCGCGTGATCGTCACGGCCCTGGAGGACTCGACGCTGGCGCGCCAGTCCGAATCCCGCTCCACGACGCTGCTGCCCGTCTCGTCCGACAACCCGCTGACGGCCGCCATCGTGGCCATGTCCGCCCTCCATCAGATGGGGCTGGGTGGCCCCGTCCCGACCGCCGCCGTCGCCGATGCGCTGGACGCGGTCGCGGCCGCGTCGGGGCACGCCCTCGACATCGCCGCCAATCCGGCCAAGGCGCTGGCCATCGAACTCGGGGACGCCCAGCCCCTCGTCTGGGGGGGCTCGGTGCTCGCGGCCCGGGCCTCGCGCCGCATCGTCGAGGCCGTGCGGGCGGCGTCCGGACGCGTGGCGTTGGCTGCGGATGCCGCCGCGCTCCTGCCGATCCTGGCGGGCACCAAGCCCCGCGACCCCTTCGCCGACCCGTTCGAGGCCTCCGAGGAGGCCCGCCCGACCCTGGTCGTCATCGACGACGGCTACGGCGACGGCGCCACCGACGAGCAACGCGAGGTGCTCGAGGAGAACGCCCGCATCATGGACGTGCGCGTCAGCGAGATCGCGCACGCCACCGGCTCCACCATGGAGCGCTATGCCACGGTCCTGGCCAAGGGCCTGTTCGCGGCGGCGTACCTGCAGATCGGCCTCGGAAGGGACAACCGGCCATGAAGGTTCTCGTCCTGAACGGCGTCAACCTCGGACGCCTCGGCCGCCGCCAGCCCGAGGTCTACGGGTCGACCACGCACGCCCAACTCGCCCAGCACCTCGTCGACACCGGTGCCGGCCTCGGCCTCGACGTCGAGGTGCGCCAGACGGATGCCGAGGGCGAGATGGTCCGCTGGCTCCACGAGGCGGCGGAGAACGACTGGGCGGTCGTCATCAACCCCGGGGCCTGGTCGCACTACTCGTACGCCATCGCGGACGCCGTGGTGCAGGTGCCGACCGTGGTCGAGGTGCACATCAGCAACGTGCACACCCGCGAGGAGTGGCGCCGCGACCTGGTCATCTCGCCGTACGTCGTCGGCACGATCATGGGCCTGGGGCTGGGCGGCTACGACCTCGCGCTGGCCCACCTCGCCTCGCTGGCGGATCGGGACGCCGCCGAGTCGTGACCGTCCGCCCCCCCGGGGATCCCGGCGCTCGCTCAGGCCGACCGCGTCACGTTGCCGGCGAGGATCACCTCCAGCACGGAGCGGAACCCCGGCGCAGGGTGGCGGTGGGGCGGGTACCCTTGCCCCTCGTGGACTACAAGGTTGCCGATCTGACCCTGGCCGACTTCGGGCGCAAGGAGATCACGCTCGCGGAGCACGAGATGCCCGGGCTGATGGCCATGCGCGCGCGTTACGGCGAATCCAAGCCGTTGTCCGGGGCCCGTATCGCGGGCAGCCTGCACATGACGGTCCAGACGGCGGTGCTGATCGAGACGCTGGTCGACCTCGGCGCCGAGGTGCGCTGGGCGTCCTGCAACATCTTCTCCACCCAGGACCACGCCGCGGCCGCGATCGTGGTGGGCCGGGACGGGACGCCGGAGGACCCGCGGGGAGTCCCGGTGTTCGCCTGGAAGGGTGAGACGCTCGAGGAGTACTGGTGGTGCACCGAGCAGATCCTCGACTGGGGCGGCCGCCAGCCCAACATGATCCTCGACGACGGCGGCGACGCCACCCTCTACGTCCACAAGGGCGTCGAGTACGCCAAGGCGGGCGCTGTCCCCGAGGCGCAGCCCGGTGACTCGGTCGAGTGGAAGGTGATCCTCCAGACCCTGCGTGCGTCCAGCCTCGACTTCGTGACCCTGGCCAACAGCATCCGTGGCGTGACGGAGGAGACCACCACCGGCGTCCACCGGTTGTACGAGATGGCGCGCGCGCAGGCCCTGCTGTTCCCGGCGATCAACGTCAACGACTCGGTCACCAAGAGCAAGTTCGACAACAAGTACGGCATCCGGCACAGCCTGATCGACGGCGTCAACCGTGGTACCGACGTGCTCATCGGGGGCAAGGTCGCCGTGGTGTGCGGGTACGGCGACGTCGGCAAGGGTGCGGCCGAGGCCCTGGCCGGTCAGGGCGCCCGGGTGGTCGTCACCGAGATCGACCCGATCTGCGCGCTGCAGGCCGCCATGGACGGCTACCAGGTCACCACCCTGGAGGACGTCGTCGGTGAGGCCGACATCGTCATCACCACCACGGGCAACCGCGACGTCGTGAGCGCCGCGCACATGGCCGCCATGAAGCACAACGTGATCGTGGGCAACATCGGCCACTTCGACAACGAGATCGACATGGCCGGCCTGGAGGCGATCCCCGGCATCGAGCGCCGCACCATCAAGCCGCAGGTGGACCAGTGGGTGTTCCCGGACGGCCACGGCGTCATCGTCCTGTCGGAGGGCCGCCTGCTCAACCTGGGGAACGCGACGGGCCACCCGAGCTTCGTCATGAGCAACAGCTTCACCAACCAGGTGCTGGCCCAGGTCGAGCTGTTCACCAAGCCCGAGGAGTACCCGACCGGCGTCCACGTGCTGCCCAAGCACCTGGACGAGGAGGTCGCCCGGCTCCACCTGGACAGCCTCGGGGTCAAGCTCACCACCCTCACCCCGACCCAGGCCGACTACCTCGGTCTCAGCGTGGACGGCCCGTACAAGGCGGAGAACTACCGCTACTGAGTCAGGTCGAGCACGTAGGCGTTGCCCTCGGGGCGGAAGCCGACCAACTCCAGGTAGTTGCGGTGCAACGAGGTGTGCGCCTTCGCGACCAGGCGGGTGAAGCCCGCGTCGGTGAACGTCGAGCGTCCCGCCCCGAACAGCCACTTGGCGGTGGAACTGTCCCGGTAGGCCGGGCTCACGTAATCGAGCTTGACCAGCAACTCCTTGCCGGCCGGCTCTCCGATGAGGACGCCGGCGGGCAGGCCGTCACGGTTGACGAGCCGGACGAACTTGTCGTGCTCGGACGGGTGGTAGCCCGGCTGGCTGTTGGTGATCTCGTCGGCGTTGGCGGCCAGGTAGTCGACGAGGAACGGCGCATCGGAGTCGATGGGGACCAGCGTGACCGAGGACGCGGACGACGCCAGCTCGTGGCGCAGGCCGATGACGTTCGCCACGGCCACCGCCACGTTGGTGAAGACCACGGGCCAGGAGCCGATCAGGAGGCCGTAGGCCATGAACAGGGCCGAACCGACGAGGGAGACCCAACGCAGTCGGAGCAGTGACCGCATGAAGAAGGACGTCGCGACCAGGGCGGAGGCGATGTACCCGACGACCTCGATCCAACTCATCCGCGGGGGACCTCGAACGCGGCCAGTTCCGCCGAGCCGGGCCCGAGCTCGTCCCAGGCGCCGCCGTGGGTGAGCACCGCGATGGCGGAGGTGGGGAACTTCTCCCGGACCGCCGCCGTGAGGGGCGAGGGGGCCGCCAGGGTGAGGACCAGGTCGCTCAGGGTCGGCTCATGGCCCACGACCAGGACGGTGTGGGCCGCGGAGGGCAGGGCCTGCAGCACGCGGATGACCTCGGGCGTCCACGCGTGGTAGAGCTCGTCGACCGTCCGGACGTCCGCGCACGACACGCCGCCCATCTGCAGCGTCTGCCATGTCTGCCGCGCCCGGGTGGCCGGCGAGACCAGTGCCAGGTCGAAGTGCAGGGGCGCCAGCTGCTGGCCGGCGACGACGGCGTCGCGGGTGCCGCGGGACGCCAGCGGCCGGTTGTGATCGCGTTCGTTCGTCTTCCACGAGCTCTTCCCGTGGCGGACGCAGACGATCGTCCGCGGCCGGGTCACGACTCCTCGCCGCCGCCGTTGTCGCCGCCACCCTCGTTTCCGCGGAACGTCTCCCAGATCTCCTTGCACTCGGGGCAGACCGGGAAGCGGTCGGGGTTGCGGCTCGGCACCCAGACCTTGCCGCACAGCGCGACCACCGGCGTTCCCATCACCATCGCCTCGGTCAGCTTGTTCTTGGCGACGTAGTGGCTGAAGCGCTCGTGGTCACCCTCGTCGAGCCGCATCGCGGTGCGCTCGTCGACGATCGTTTGCGAGCCGGGAGCCGGAGTGAGCTGGGTCATGCATTTCATCCTAGGACCGATGGGTGGTGGAATGGCTGTCCGTGTCCTCAACCACCGCTCGGCGCGGCCTCACGGTCGGCCTGCTGACGTGCGTGACAGCCGTGGCGTTCGAGGGCATGGCCGTCGTCACCGCGATGCCGGCCGCGGCGGCCGACCTGGGGGACCTCGAGCTCTACGCGTGGGCGTTCACCGCGGTGATGATCGCGCAACTCATCGCGATCGTGGTGGCGGGGCGCACCACCGACGTGATCGGGCCCGTCAGGCCCCTCCTGGTGGGGCTGGTCGTGTTCGCCCTCGGTGTCGTCGTCGCGGCGCTCGCCCCCACCATGGCGGTGCTGCTGGCCGGACGCTTCGTCCAGGGACTCGGCGGGGGAGCGGTCAACCTGGCGCTCATGGTCGTCACGGCGATCGCCTACGACCCGGTCGAACGTGCGCGGCTCATGACGTGGTACTCCGCCTGCTGGATCCTCCCCTCCTTGGTCGGGCCGGCCGTCGCCGCCTGGCTGAGCGAGACGTTCTCCTGGCACTGGGTGTTCTGGGCGGTCCTGCCCCTCGTGCTCGTGGGGGTCGTCCTCATGGCGCCCGGGTTGGCCCGCCTCGCCTCCCGCGGACGGCGGCACGCCGAGGACGCGGCCGCCCCGGTGCCCACCCATGCCGCGGTGGCCGTGGCGCTCGGCGTCGCCGCCCTCCAGGTCGCGGGCCAGAACCTCGGCCCCGCGTCGCTGGTGTGGCTGGGTGTCGGCGTCGCCCTGTGCGGGGTGTGGTTCCGGCGGCTGATGCCGGTCGGGTTCTCGCCCGCGGCGTCCGGGTTGCCGGCGGTGGTGACCACGCGCCTGCTCGTGTCGGGCACCTTCTTCGGGGCCCAGTCCTTCCTGCCCCTGATGCTGACCGGGCGAGGCGTCCCGCTGGCCGTGGCGGGTCTGGTGATCACCGTGGGGTCGATGGGCTGGGTGGGGGGCTCGTGGCTGCAGGCGCGGCCATGGTTCCGCCTGTCCCGGAACCGGATCATCGTCGCCGGTGCCGCGTGCGTCGCCGGCGGCGTCGCCCTCCTGGCGGGGAGCGGCTGGCTCGGGGGGACGGACCTGGTCCTGCCCACCCTCGCGAGCGTGCTGGCGGGAGTGGGCATGGGGCTGCAGAGTTCCTCCACGTCGCTGGCGACCATGCAGCTGTCCGCCGAGGCCGAGCTCGGCCGCAACACCGGTTCGCTCCAGGTGGGGGAGACGGCCGGCAACGCGCTCCTCGCCGGTGCCGCCGGCACGATCTTCGCCGCGCTCAGCCCGGTGGCCCCGGACGTGGTGACCTTCGGCTGGCTGATGACGGCCCTGGTGGTGACGGCCGTCGGTGGCGTGCTCGCCGCTGGCCGGATCGGCCACGTCGAGAACCACCTGCTGGCTGTCGCCGATTCGTGATGCAACCGCCCTACGTCCCCGGCCTCTCGGTCGCTAGAATCTCACCACGATCAATCTTGACGTGAAGATTCTTTCTGGAGGAGGTGTTGATGGACGAAGTGGACCGAATCCTCAAGGCTTGGGCGCGCGAGACCCCCGACCTCGACGTGGGTCCGTTGCGCGTGCTGTCGCGGGTGAGCCGTCTGGCCCGTTACCTCGACCTCGCACGTCGTGAGGCGTTCGCCCAGCACAACCTCGACACCTGGGAGT
This sequence comes from Propioniciclava sp. LT294, assembly GCF_059516005.1. Taxonomy (NCBI): domain Bacteria; kingdom Bacillati; phylum Actinomycetota; class Actinomycetes; order Propionibacteriales; family Propionibacteriaceae; genus Propioniciclava; species Propioniciclava sp. LT294. The sequence goes on along the minus strand of NZ_JCAKNG010000006.1, from coordinate 178,555 downwards.
TCGACGTGCTGGCCGCGCTGCGCCGCGAGGGGTCGCCCTACGAGCTGTCCCCGGGCCAGCTGATCCAGCAGACCCTCTCGACGTCCGGCACGATGACCAACCGCATCGACCGCCTGGCCGAGCGTGGCCTGGTCGAGCGACTGCCGGATCCCCGTGACCGTCGCGGCGTCCGGGTGCGCCTCCTGCCCGAGGGGCGTGCGATCGTGGGGAAGGCCCTGGCCGACCTCGTCAAGCGCGAGGAGCAGATCCTCGCCGGCCTGTCGCCGCAGCAGCGCGAGGACATCGCCAACCTGCTGCGACGGTTGGTGGAGCCGTTCGAGTCGAACGAGGGCTGATCTTTCGCTCGTGTCCGCACCCTGCAATAGGGTGCTGCCCATGCCCTTGACCAACCGCGTCCTCGCGGACCTCGCCGCCACGTTTGGCATCTCCACCGAGTTCTGGGACTGGAAGGGTCGCCTCAGTGAGGTGTCCGACGCGACGGTGGTCGGCATCCTGGCCGGGATGGGGGTGGACGCGTCCACTGAGGAGTCGGCGCACCGCGCGTTGACGGAGCACGGGCTGCGGTCGTGGCGTCGGGCGGTGCCGCCCTGCACGGTGATGCGGGCGGGCACGGAGACCACGGTGCTCGTCCACGTCCCCGCGGGAGCACCGGCCGCCGTGCACATCCGCCTCGAGGAGGGCGGGCGCCGGGAGGCGGGGCAGGTCGAGAACCTCGAACCCGACCGCGACGTGGACGGCACGTGGACGGGCGAGGCGACCTTCGTCGTGCCGGGTGACCTGCCGCTGGGCTACCACCGGCTCGTGCTGGAGACCTCGTCCGGCACCTTCGAGGGAGCCCTCGTCGTCACGCCGGACTTCCTGGACTTCCCCGAGGCCATGGGCGGCCGTCGGGTCTGGGGGTACGCCACCCAGCTGTACAGCGTGCGCTCCGCGGATTCGTGGGGGATGGGCGACCTCGCCGACCTGGCCGACCTCGCGACCTGGTCGGGGACGCAGCACTTCGCCGACTACCTGCTCGTCAACCCCCTGCACGCCGCCCAGCCGGAGCCGCCGCTGGAGCCCTCGCCCTACCTGCCCAGCTCGCGCCGTTACATCAACCCGCTCTACATCCGCCCGGAACTGGTCCCCGAGTACGCCCGCCTGAACGAGAACAAGCGTGAGCGCGTGGCCAAGCTCAAGGCCGACCTCCACAAGTCCCTGGCCGGAACGGACCGCATCGACCGCAACGCCGTGTGGCCCACCAAGCTGGGCGCCCTGCGCATCATCTACGACGAGGGCCTCTCCGAGGTTCGGGTGATGGCCAAGGAGAACTTCGTCCGCGGCGAGGGGCGCATGCTGACCCAGTTCGCGACGTGGTGCGTGCTCGTGAGCCGGTTCGGCATGAACTGGCGTGACTGGCCCACCGAGTACCGTCGGCCCAGTTCGCCCGAGGTGGCCGCGTTCGCCGCGCAGCACGCGCGCGAGGTCGACTTCTTCGTCTGGCTGCAGTGGGTCGCCGACGACCAGCTCCGCGAGGCGCAGTCCGCCGCCAAGGCGGCGGGCATGCGGGTGGGTGTCATGAACGACCTCGCCGTCGGCGTCAGCAGGACCAGCGCCGAGGCCTGGGTGCTGGGTGACGCCTTCGCCCAGGGCATCGGGGTGGGTGCCCCGCCGGACCACTACAACCAGCTCGGACAGGACTGGGGGCAGGCGCCCTGGCGCCCGGACCGGCTCGAGGAACTCGGCTACGCCCCCTTCCGCGCCATGGTGGCGGGCAATCTGCGCCACTCCGGTGGCCTGCGCGTCGACCACATCATGGGCCTGTTCCGCCTGTGGTGGATCCCCGAGGGCATGCGCCCGGGCGAGGGCGCCTACGTCCGCTACGACCACGAGGCCATGGTGGGCATCCTCCTCCTCGAGGCGCACCGGGCCGGCGCGCTCGTCATCGGTGAGGATCTCGGCACCGTCGAGCCCTGGGTGCGTGACCACCTGCGCGACCGCGGCATCCTCGGCACGTCCGTGGCCTGGTTCGAGATGCAGGGCGACGGCAACCCCCTGCCGCCGGAGGCCTACCGCGAGTACTGCATGGCGTCGGTCACCACCCACGACATGCCCCCGACCGCGGGTTACCTGGCCCTGGACCACATCCGGCTCCAACACGCCCTCGGCATCCTCACCGAGCCACTGGAGGACGAACTGGCGCTCGCCGAGCGCACCTTCGCATCCTGGCAGCGTGCCCTCACCGAGCGCGGCCTCCTGGCCGAGGGGGAGTCCGACGTCGCCGAGAAGGTGCTCGCCATGCACCGCTGGATCGTGGCGTCCCCCGCCCGCGTCCTCTGCGCCGCCCTCACCGATGCCGTGGGTGACCGCAGGACTCAGAACCAGCCGGGCACCGTCGACGAGTACCCCAACTGGCGGGTGCCGCTGTCGGGGCCGGACGGTGAACCCCTGAGCCTCGAGGAGGTCTTCAGATCCGAGCGGGCTGCGCGCCTCGCGGCCGTGATGAACGATTTCTCCGTCCACGCGATCGGACGACGCTGATGGCCGGCCAGAAGACCGTGACGCTGCGGTTCCTCGCGGCGCCGATGGACGCCAACGTCCGCGGCTACGTGGGCGGCGGCAAGATCCTGGAGTGGATCGACAAGGCCGGTTACGCCGCGGCGGCGGCCTGGTCGGGTCACTACTCCGTGACCGCCTACGTGGGCAACATCCACCTGTACAGGGTGGTCAACGTGGGGGACATGGTCGAGGTCGAGGCACGGGTGGTCTACACCGGCCGCACGTCGTTGCACGTGGTGTGCACGGTCACCAGCCACAACCCGCGCGACGACCTCCCCGTCACCAACACGCAGTGCCTGCTGGTGTTCGTCGCGATGGACGCCGACGGCAGGCCCACCCCCGTTCCGCCGTTCACGCCGCAGGACGCGTGGGAGCGCGAGGAGAACGAGCGCGCCCAGGTGCTGTCGGCGGTACGCCGCGAGGTGGAGGAGGCGATGGCGCTCCAGGAGTACACCGACGCCACCGAGACCTGCCGGGAGACGCTCCGCTTCCTGGCCGCGCCGACGGACGTCAACTGGGGCGGCAAGGTGCACGGCGGCTACGTCATGCACTGGATCATGACGGCGGGCAAGCTCGTCGCCGAGCGCTGGTTCCACGGCCACGCGCGAGCCAGCTATGCCGGCGGGTTCCGGTTCTACCGGCCCATGTTCATCGGCGACATCGTCGAGGTGGACGCGCGCCTGATCTACACCGACGGTGCCGAGATGCACGTGTCCGTCTACGTCCGCTCGGGCGACCCGCGCGGTACCCAGCTGCACACGACGACGCACTGCACGATCGTCTACACGGCGCTGGACGAGGACGACGACGAGGTGCCGGTGCGCCCCTGGGTGCCGCGCCTCCCGGAGGACCGCGCGCTGGAACGCCACGCCCTGGACCTCATCGAGATCCGGTCGAAGCTCGGGCGGCCGGTGCCGCACGAGCCCCACGACGACTGAGGAGGGCTCAGGCGTCCGTCGTGCCACTCACCCAGATGCCGACGTCCTCCCACGAGTCGGTGAGGTCGGGGATGGACGCCGGGGTGACCGCGGCCGTCAGGTCGACCAGCACGGTGGTGGAGAAGCCGGCGACCTTGGCGTCCCGCGCGGTGGCGTTCACGCAGTGGTCGGTGGCGATGCCGCAGACGTCCACCTCGGTGACACCGCGGTCGTGCAGGAAGTTCGCCAGGTCGACGCCCTGGGTGTGGTCGCGCCCCTCGAAGCCGGAGTAGGCCGCGGTGTACTCGCCCTTGTCGAAGACCCCGTCGAAGGTGGGGGATCCGAGGTTGGGGTGGAAGTCGGCGCCCGGCGTCCCGGCGACGCAGTGCGGCGGCCAGGAGGCGACGAAGTCGGGGGTGTCGGAGAAGTGGGCGCCGGGGTCGATGTGGTGGTCGCGGGTCGCGACGACGACGTCGTAGCCATGGTCCCCCGAGAGCACCTCGGCGATGGCCGTCGCCACACCGGCCCCGCCCGCCACGGCGAGGGAACCCCCCTCGCAGAAGTCGTTCTGGACGTCGACGACGATGAGGGCCCGAGTGGTCGGGCGTGGCGTGGCCATCATTCCTCCGGTGCGTAGGGGTTGAACGTCTGGCCACCCTCGGCGTCCAGCATGATCGTGACGATGGCAGGGTAGCCGCGGCTCATCTTGAACGCGGCGCTGGGCAGTTCGCCACGCGCCCGCAGGTGGCGCTCGCGGGCCGCCGACAGCGGCTCACGCCCGACGACCTCGCCGTCGCGCACGAGTTCGACCAGCAGCGGCCGGTCGTTGGTGTCGCTCTGCGGCGGTGCGCCGACCCCGATGACCTCCGCCTCGGCGATGCCGTGGTCGTCCAGCCGGCGCAGGGCGAACTTGCGACCGCCGACCGACCCCTTGTTCACCGACTTCTTGGCGACGGGCAACACCTCGGCGTCGGGGTCCTGGGAGTCGGCGCGGGCCACGAGCTTGTAGACGAAGCCCGAGGTCGGTGCGCCCGAGCCGGTGACCAGGTTGGTGCCCACGCCGTAGCCGTTGACCGGTGCCGAGCGCAGGGCCGCGATCTGGAACTCGTCCAGGTCGGAGGTCACGATGATGCGGGTGTTGACCGCCCCCAGCGAGTCCAGGAGCCTGCGGACGTCGACGGCCTGGGTGAGCAGGTCGCCCGAGTCGAGGCGGACGGCCCCGAGGCGTCCGTTCGTCAGCTCCACGCCCTTGGTGACGGCCTGGGCCACGTCGAAGGTGTCGACCAGCAGGGTGGTCTTGCTGCCCAGCGCGGCGAGTTGGGCGCGGAAGGCGTCCTCCTCACTGTCGTGCAGGAGGGTGAAGCTGTGCGCGGCCGTCCCGGCGGTGGGGACGCCGAAGGTTCGGCCGGCCTCGAGGTTGGAGGTGGACGCGAAGCCGGCGATGTAGGCGGAGCGGGCCGCCACGACCGCGGACCACTCGTTGGCGCGGCGTGACCCCATCTCGATGCACGGCCGGTCGCCGGCCATCGCCGTCATGCGGGAGGCGGCGGAGGCCACGGCGGAGTCGTAGTTGTAGATGCTGAGCAGGAGGGTCTCGAGGATGACCGCCTCGGCGAAGGTGCCCTCGACGACCATGATCGGGGAGCCCGGGAAGTAGATCTCGCCGTCGGGGTAGCCCCAGGCGCTGCCGCGGAACCGGTACTCCGAGAGCCAGTGGGCCAGCGCGTCGTCGACGATGTCCTTCTCGCGCAGGAAGGTCACGGTCTCGTCGTCGAAGCGGAACTTCTCGATCGCGTCCAGCGCGCGGCCGGTTCCCGCCACGACACCGTAGCGGCGACCCTCGGGGAGGCGGCGCGGGAAGAGCTCGAACACCGATCGGCGGAAGGCCGTGCCCGACCCCATGGCGGCCTTCACCATCGTCAGCTCGTAGTGGTCGGTCAGCAGGGCTGTCGTCTCCAGCATGGGGTCAGCGTAGCGACCGTCGGGCCACCGCCACGGCGGGGCCGCCGTCCGGACCGCGTGACACAATGGACGCCATGTCCTCGCCCGTCACCCCGATCAGGCCGGCGTCCGGTACCGCCGTGGCCGAGCGTCCGGCCCAGGACGCCCTCGCGCTGCCCCCTTGGGTCACCCTCGTGTGGGACGACCCGGTGAATCTGATGAGCTACGTCACCCACGTGTTCGTGACCCACTTCAAGTTCGACAAGGCCAAGGCCACCCGCCTGATGATGCAGGTGCACACCGAGGGCAAGGCCGTCGTCGCGTCCGGCTCCCGTGAGGAGATGGAGCAACACGTCAACGCCCTGCACGGCTACGGCCTGTGGGCCACGCTGGAGCTCGACCGGTGATCCCCTTCGTGCGCGAGGGGAACGCGCTCGTCGCGGACCTGGACGACTTCGAGGTGGCCCTGGTGGTCTCCCTGGTGTCCCAGGTCGTGGAGCTCATCGGGGGTGACGCGGCGACGGAGGCCGCATCCGACCCCTTCGCCCAGTGGACGCGCGAGATGTCCGGAGCCGCGGGGCTGGATCGCTCCGACCCCGTCGTGGCCCGACTCTTCCCCGACGCGTACTCCGACGAACGGGCCGCCGCCGAGCACCGGCGCTTCTCCGAGGACGCGCAGCAGCGCGCCCGGGTGGCCGACTCCCGGGTCGTCCTGGCGGCCCTCGCCGCCACCCGTGAGGGTACCGAGCCGCTCGTGGTGCCGGACGCCGAGGTGGGGGCGTGGTTGAAGACGCTCAACGGTGTCCGCCTCAGCCTGGCCGTGCGGCTGGGGATCGAATCCGAGGCCGACCACCATGCACTGGACCGGCTCCCGGCCCGGGATCCACGCACGCAGCTCGTGGCCCTGTACGACTGGCTCGGCATCGTCCTGGAGAGTCTCGTCGACGCCGTGTCGGACTGACGGAGGCTACTACTGGACGTCGTACAGAAGGTGAGGCTACCCTCACTTCCGTGACCTCATGCACGCTGGCGCCACTCGCGCCGACCACGCTGGATCGGGCGCCGCTCGGCGCCGCCCTGGTGCTGACCGGTACCCACCCGGACGACGACATCGCCCGACGCCTCGCCTCGCTCGGCCTGCGCCGCGGGGTCCGTGTCAGCGCGGTGCAGAGGTTGGCCGGTGGCGGACGGATCGTGTCGGTCAGCGGTGGCCGCGTGGCCGTGGACGCCGGCGTCCTGGCTCACCTCACGGCCGAGGAGGTCGCGTGACGACCACCGTCCGCGCCGCGTGCCACGGCCCGGTGGGGGAGTCCGCCCCGGCCGGGGCGCCGATCATCGCGCTGGCCGGTGCGCCGAACGTCGGCAAGTCCACGCTCTTCAACGCCCTCACCGGGTTGCGTGCCACCACCGGCAACTGGCCCGGCACGACCGTCGACGTCGGGCGCGGCGTCTGGCGCTTCAAGGCGACCGACAAGGTGTGCGCCTGCACGTCCTGCCCGGACGACTGCGCCGCGGACCGCGTGAGCGAGTTCACGCTCATCGACCTGCCCGGCGCCTATGGCCTCGACCCACTCAGCCCCGACGAGGCGCTCACCCGGACGTTGCTGGTGGAGGCGCCGGTCGGCGAGCGTCCCGACGCCGTGGTCGTGGTCGTCGATGCGGCCCACCTGACCCGGTCGCTGTTCCTGGTGGCCCAACTCCGTGAGACCACCCACCGCGTCGTCGTCGCGCTCACCATGAACGACATGGCGCGCAAGGCCGGTGTCGAACTCGACCCGGACGCGTTGGCCGGCGACATCGGCTGCCCCGTCGTCGTGGTCGATCCGCGACGGCGCCAGGGGCTGACCGACCTGACGCGGTCCGTGCGGGGGGTGCTCGCGCGGCCGGCGCCGAAGGCCCGCCCCGTCCCCGCGGTCGCGGACGACCTCGCCCGGGACGACGAGCGCTTCGCGTGGGTCCGGGCGGCGACCGCCGCCGGGACCGTGGCGTCCGGCGCCGACCGGGTCAGCACGTCGGACCGCATCGACCGGGTGGCGACCCACCCGGTCGCCGGCCCGGCGCTGTTCCTCGCCGTGATGTGGGTGGTGTTCCAGATCACCACGTCGGTGGCCGCGCCCCTGCAGGGGGCCCTGGACGCTTTCTTCGCGGGCCCGGTCTCGGACGCCGCCCGCGGCCTGCTGGCCGGGATCGCCCTGGGTGGCAGCTGGGTCGAGGGCCTGCTCGTCGAGGGGATCATCGCCGGAGTGGGCATGCTGTTGACGTTCGTGCCGCTGATGGCGCTCATGTTCGTCCTGCTCGCGCTGCTGGAGGATTCCGGCTACATGGCCCGCGCGGCCGTCGTCACCGACCGGCTCATGCGGCGCCTCGGGCTGCCGGGGAAGGCCTTCCTGCCGCTGGTGGTCGGCTTCGGGTGCAACGTCCCCGCGATCGCGGCGACGAGGATCCTCGGCCAGGCGCGCCAGCGGATCCTGGTTGCGCTGCTGGTGCCGTTCACCTCCTGCAGCGCGCGGCTGACCGTCTACGTGATGCTCGGCACCATGTTCTTCGGTTCCGCGGCGGGCACGGTCGTGTTCGTGATGTACCTGGCCTCCATCGTCGCCGTCATCGGCGTGGGCCTGGTGCTGCGCAGGACGCTGTGGCGGACCATGGGCTCCGAACCGCTCGTCCTCGACCTGCCGCCCTACCAGGTTCCCACGGTCCGGCTGACGGCCTCCGTCGCGTGGACCCGGCTCCAGGGGTTCCTCCGCACGGCGTCCGGCATCATCGTCGTGACCGTGTGCCTGGTCTGGCTGCTGCAGTCGCTGCCGGCCAAGGCGGGGTACGGCTTCGGCGAGGCGCCGGTGCAGGAGTCGGCCTACGGTGTCGCCGCCCAGACCATCGCCCCGGTGTTCGCCCCGGCCGGCTTCGGCCAGTGGCAGACGGCCTCCGCGCTCGTGGTCGGCTTCGTGGCCAAGGAGGCCGTCATCAGTTCGTGGGCCCAGACCTACGCGGTCGAGGAGCCGGCCGAGGGTGCGGCCGACCTCGGTGACTTCGGGAGCCAGGTCCGTGCGGCGTTCGAGGAGTCCTCGGGCGGGCACACCCTGCCGGCGGTGTGGGCCTTCCTGTGGTTCCTGATGGCGTACACCCCCTGCGTGGCCACGCTCGCCGCGCAGCGGCGCGAGGTCGGCCGGGGGTGGACCGCCTTCGGTGTCGCCATGGGCCTGACCGTGGCCTGGCTGGGCGCGGTGCTCATCTTCCAGGTCGGAAGCCTGTTCTGGTGAGCGGGCCGTTGTCCGCGGTGCTCGCGGCGTTGGCCGACGGCACGCCGTCGCTCGCCGAGGTGGGACGACGCACGGGGCTGCCCGCCGAGGCCGTCCGGGCCTCGGTGGATCACCTCATCCGCCTGGGGCGCCTCGAGGCCAAGGAATGGGCGATGGGCTGCCCGGTGTCCGGGTGCGGATCGTGCGCGTCGGCCACCGCCGAGGGGACGCCCGGGTGCGGCGCCGAGGCGCCTGCCGCCGGACGCCGTGGGCCGGTTCTCGTGGCGCTGTCGCTGCGCCGGTAGGCTGCCCGGTTGTGGGGAACCAGGACGCACCGATCGGCATCTTCGACTCCGGCTTCGGGGGGTTGACGGTCGCCCGCGCGGTCTGGGACCAACTCCCGAACGAGGACATCGTCTATCTCGGCGACACCGCCCGGGCCCCCTACGGCCCCAAGAGCATCCCCGAGGTGCGCGAGTACGCGATCGAGTGCCTCGACCACCTCTACGGCATGGGCGTCAAGGCGTTGGTGATCGCCTGCAACTCGGCCTCCTCGGCGGTGCTGCGTGACGCCCGCGAACGGTACGACGTGCCCGTGGTCGACGTGATCCTGCCGGCCGCGCGGCGAGCGGTCCGGGCCACCCGCAACGGCCGCGTGGGCGTCATCTGCACGGTGGCGACCGCGAACGCGCTGAGCTATGACGACGCGCTCACGGCAGTGCCGGACGTCGAACTGCACACGGCGCCCTGCCCCCTGTTCGTCGACTACGTCGAGCGCGGGATCACCGGCGGCATGGAGCTGCTCGACCTCACCCGCCAGTACCTGGCGCCGCTGCAGATCGCGGGCGTCGACACCCTGATCCTCGGGTGCACGCACTACCCCCTGCTGGCGGGCGTGATCTCCTACGTCCTGGGCGACGGCGTGACGCTGGTCTCCAGCGCCGACGAGTGCGCCCGGGAGACCTACCAGACCCTCACCGACCTCGACCTCGTGCACGCCGAACCCCGGGAGGCCTCGCGGCGGTTCCTCACCACCGGCAGCCCGGAGAGGTTCGAGGGCATCGGACGCCGCCTGATGAACGGGTTCGTCGACCGGGTGGAGCAGGTCTACACGATCGGCGGCTGAGACCCGGCCGGCTTCTTCGGGTGGATGAGCGGCCCGGGGTCGCCCAGCCCCGGCTCCGCGATCGCGATGGCGCGTGCGAGCGCCTCGGACAGCTGCCACACGTGCTGGTCCTCCGCGACCGCGCCCGTGACCAGGGTCGTCCGGATCTGGGCTTTCGTCATGCCCTGCACGATCACCGGGATGTGGCGGCGCCTCAGGACGCGCATGATGTCCTTGATCGCCTCCGCGCCCGAGGCGTCCAGCACGCTCATGCGGTGGAAGCGGAGGATGACGGCGGCCACGTCCTCGACGGAGGTCACCTCGTCACTGAAGCGGTGGGCGTTGCCGTAGAACAGGGCGCCGTCGACGCGGAAGATCGCGATGCGGTCGCGCAGGGATTCCTGGTCGGGCTTGAGGTCGATGATGCCCTCGCGGGTGTCCGCCGGCAGGTGCTGGCGCCGGACGACGGTGTAGTTCGCCATGTGGCGCAGGCTCATGAACGCGGCCATGGCCACGCCGAGCAGCACGGCGGCGACCAGGTCGAGCGCCACGGTCGCGATGAAGGTGATGAAGAAGGTGTGGCGGTCCGCACGCGTGGTCCGCCAGATCGTGGTGACGGTGCGCCAGCTCACCATGTTGGCGGCGACCATCACCAGCACGCCCCCGAGGGCCGCCATCGGGATGCGCGCCACGAGGGGGCCGAGCGCCAGCATGATCAGGAGCAGCACGGCCGCATGGGAGACGGACGCCAACCGGGTCCGGGCGCCGGTGCGTACGTTGACCGCCGTGCGGGCGATCGCGCCGGTGGCCGGCAGGCCGCCGAACAGGCCACTGGCCATGTTGGCCAGGCCTTGGCCCATCAGCTCCCGGTTGGGGTTGGTGCGGGTGAGGTCGGGCACCATGCCGTCCGCCACGCGCGCGCTGAGCAGGGACTCCAGGGCGGCGAGGGCCGCGATGGCGAACGCCGGGGCGAGGAGTGCCTGCAGGGTTTCGAGGTCGGTCAGCGGCAGGGAGGGGGCCGGCAGCATCGAGGGCAGGACGCCGATGCGGGCCACGTCGAAGCCGGTCAGTTCCACGGCCAGGGTCGCGATCGCGATCGCGATGAGGGCCATCGGCAGGTGCGGCGCCAGCCTGCGTCCGATGAGGTGGATCACCACCACCAGGGCGGCCACGACGAGTGGTCGCCAAGCGGTGGACCAGTCGGTGGCCGCGCCCGTGAGCCACGCGGCCACCGCCGAGGACTCGGCGTTGGCGGCCGGGGTGCCCAGCAGCAGGGGTACCTGCTGGAGCATGATGATCACGCCGATGCCCATCGTGAATCCCTCGATCACGGAGTGGGGCAGCAGGTCGACCGACCCGCCCATGCCCGTGATGGCCATGATGACGACGATCACGCCCGCCATCAGCGCCAGGGTGGGGATCACGGACAGGCCGTAGAGGTGGATGACCGGGAGGAGCACCACGGTCATCGCACCCGTCGGGCCGGAGACCTGCAGATGGCTGCCGCCGAAGACCGCCGCCACGAAACCGGCGACGATCGCGGTGGCCAGGCCGGCTGCGGCACCCGCGCCGGACGCCACGCCGAATCCGAGCGCCAAGGGGAGGGCGACGACGCCGACGGTGATGCCGGCCAGCATGTCCTTGCGCCACGAGCGGGGGAGGTCCGCGTAGTCCGATGGTCGGGGCCACAGCCCCTTGAGGTCGACCAGTTTCTCCCCGGCCGATTCCAGGGCGTCCTGGATGTTCTCACGCGCAGTCGCCTGCGGCGGTTGGATGCGGTAGTCCTTGTCCACGTGCTCACTCCTGTCAGGGGCAGGATAGGCCCGAGGAAGGGGGGGTGGGCGCCCCCGTTCACGCAACAAGTAGGGTTGGCCCGTGATGGAACGCTTCGATGGCCGTGCCCCCGATCAACTCCGTGCTGTGCGCTTCACGCGCAAGTGGCTGGACCACGCCGAAGGCTCGGTGCTGGTCGAGTTCGGCCGCACCCGCGTGCTGGTGGCCGCGTCGGTGACCGAGGGCGTGCCCCGCTGGATGAAGGGTCAGGGGCGCGGATGGGTGACCGCCGAGTACGAGATGCTGCCGCGTTCCACGCACACCCGGTCCGACCGTGAATCCCGCAAGGGCAGGGTGGGGGGCCGCACCCACGAGATCTCCCGCCTGATCGGGCGCGCCCTGCGCGCCGTCATCGACTACGAGGCGCTCGGCGAGAACACGATCGTCATCGACTGTGACGTGCTGCAGGCGGACGGGGGGACGCGCACGGCGTCCATCACCGGGGCCTACGTCGCGCTGGCGGACGCCGTGGCCCACCTGCGCGCCAAGGGCGCGCTGAAGGGTGAGCCGCTGAAGGGCTCGGTCGCCGCCATCTCGGTCGGGGTGGTCGACGGGCTGCCGGTGCTCGACCTGCCGTACGAGGAGGACAGCACCGCCGAGGTCGACATGAACATCGTGATGACCGGCGACGGCCGTCTCATCGAGGTGCAGGGCACCGCCGAGGGAGAACCGTTCGACCGTGCCGTGCTCGACCAGTTGCTCGACCTGGGTGCCCTCGGGTGCGCCGAACTGACCCGCCTGCAGGCCGAGGCACTGGCCCGGTGATCGACCGCGTGGTGCTGGCCACCCACAACCCCAAGAAGCTCGTGGAGCTCCGGCGCATCGCGGGCGCGGAGGGCACGGGTCTGGAGGTCCTGGGCCTGGACGACGTCGGTTCGTACCCCGAGCCCGACGAGACCGAGCCCACCTTCGAGGGGAACGCCCTGATCAAGGCCCGGGCGGCGGCGTCCGCCACGGGGCTGCCCGCGTTGGCCGACGACTCCGGCCTGGAGGTCGACATCCTCAACAGGATGCCGGGCGTCCGCACCGCGCGCTGGGCCGGGGCCAAGGCGTCCGATGAGGCCAACCGCCGACTCGTCCTGGCCCAGATCGACGATGTGCCGGACGCCCAGCGCACCGCCCGCTTCGTCTGTGCGGTCGCGCTGGTGCTGCCGGACGGCACCGAGCACGTGCTGCGGGAGACGCTGGAGGGCCGCCTGGCCCGGGCCGAGGTCGGCGAGAACGGGTTCGGCTACGACCCCATCTTCATCGCTGCCGGCAACACCGTCACCAATGCCCAGCTCACGCCCGGGCAGAAGGATGCGATCAGCCACCGCGGCAAGGCGGTACGGGCGATGGTCGGCCACATCGCCCGCCTGAACGAGGGGGAGGCATGACCAACCACGCCGACGAGCAGTACCTCGCGCTGCTGCAGCGCATCCTGGACACCGGTGCGCACAAGTCCGACCGGACGGGCACCGGGACGCTGAGCGTCTTCGGCCACCAGATGCGGTTCGACCTCGCCGAGGGCTTCCCGCTGCTGACCACGAAGAAGCTGCACACCCGATCGATCTTCGGTGAATTGCTGTGGTTCCTGCGCGGGGACACCAACATCCGATGGCTGCACGCGAACGGCATCACCATCTGGGACGAGTGGGCCGACGAGAACGGCGACCTCGGCCCGGTGTACGGCGCCCAGTGGCGTTCCTGGCCCGCACCGGACGGTCGGCACATCGACCAGCTGGCCCAGGTCATCCAGCAGATCAAGGAGAAGCCCGACTCGCGTCGGCACGTCGTGGTGGCGTGGAACCCGGCCGAGGTCGACGCGATGGCCCTGCCACCGTGCCACATGATGTTCCAGTTCTACGTCGCCGACGGCAAGCTGTCGTGCCAGATGTACCAGCGCAGTGCCGACACGTTCCTCGGCGTGCCGTTCAACATCGCCAGCTACGCGCTGCTGACCCACATGGTGGCCCAGGTGACCGGGCTGGAGCCCGGCGAGTTCGTCCACACGTTCGGCGACGCGCACCTGTACAGCAACCACCTCGAACAGGCGCGTCTGCAGCTGTCCCGGGAGCCGCGGTCGCTGCCCACGCTGCGCCTCAACCCGGACGTCACCGAGATCGACCGGTTCGAGCTCGCGGACATCACGCTCGAGGGCTATGAGCCGCACCCGGCGATCAAGGCGCCGATCGCCGTGTGAGTGGGCCGGTGGTTCCGCTGGGTAGGATCCGCGCATGCCCGTGATCGCCATCGCCATCGTCGCCGCCAACGGAGTCCTCGGCGACGGCGAGAAGCAGCCCTTCGAGTTCGCCGAGGACTGGGCCCGCTACAAGCGCGTCACGTCCGGCCACCCCATGATCATGGGTCGGGCCACGCACGACGCCATCGGCCGCTGGTTGCCCGGGCGCACGACGATCGTCGTGACCCGTTCGCCCGAGGCCGTGGAACTGCCCGGGGATGGCCGGGCCGAGGGCCGCACCGCGACGTCGGTGGCCGAGGCGATCGACCTGGCCCGCTCGCTCGACGACACCGTCTACGTCGCCGGTGGCGGGCAGGTGTACGCCCAGGCCTGGGATGAGCTCGACGAGCTCGACCTCACCGAGGTCCACGCGGACGCCGAGGGCTCGGTGCTCTTCCCCGACATCGACCCGGACGTCTGGGAGGAGTACCGCCGCGACCCCCGCGGTGCGTTCGACTTCGTCGGCTACCGTCGCCGGAAGGCCGGCGCGGATCAGTAGCCGATCGACCAGCCCTCGAGGAGGCCACGGACGTAGGCCGCCTGGCCCATGTGCGCGACGGCGTCGTCGATCGTGCTGACCAACCGGACGCCGCGGGTCACCGGGGGAGTCCACGCGGTGTCGACGACGTCGGCCAGGTCGGCCTCGGAGAGGCCGCGCAGGTAGTCCTCGACCGAGGCGATCACCGCCGCGACATAGCCGAGAAGCTCGTCGGCGCCCCGCACCCGGAGGGCCGACACCTCGGTGGGCCCGTCCCCGAACCCGAAGTCGCCGGCCCCGCGGGGCACGCCCGTCCGCGCCGACCAACCACCGGACACCCACACCTCCTCGCCGCCGCGCAGGGCGCTGACCTGCACGTCCTGCTGGCGGGTGGCGTGCCAGACCAGCCAGGCGATCGAGTTCGCCCGCCCGCCCGGCATGGTGTGCAGCATCTCCTCGGTGATGCCGTCGAGCACTTGGTCGGCCGCGTGCAGGGGACGCCGGGCGGCGTCGATGAGCAGTGCGGTGGGGTCCATGATCTCCTCCTCAGACGGGCTGCTTGGAGCCCGCCTCGTAGTTGCGTCCGGTCAGGAAACTGTGCAGGTAGTCGTCGGCGAGCAGCTTGGGGATCTGGTGCCGGTGCTGGGGGGAGGAGTCGAAGACGAGGGTCTTCTGGCCGTCGACCTCCGTCACGGGGATGTGGTAGTCGGCGTGCTGCTCCGCGAACGACACCAGGGACTCGGTCGTCAGGTGGGCGGCGTACTCGGCGTCCGCCGCCACGATGCGGGCCACGGCGGTCATCTTCGCGCGGAGGGTGGGATCGTCCTCCACCGCCCTGGCCAACTCCTCGTGCCCCTCGATGCGGACGCGCTGGGTGACGGTGGCGAACGTCGTGCGGGCCAGCGACCGCGCCTTGGCGTCGGCCTGCAACTTCGTCTGGATCAGGGAGACGGCGGTGAAGAAGGCATACCCCCCGCACGTGTAGGCGTCGAAGCGGGGCTCGTAGAACAGCACCTCACCCCCGACCGCGGCGTAGTGACCGTCGCGGGGAACCAGCGTGACCTGCTTGCGGCGGACCGCGATGCCCGCCCCCTTCATGCGGTAGGCGACGATGGCGCCCTCGTCCCGGCCGATCGTGTGGGCCATGGCGACCACGCCGGTGTCATCGCCGCCGACGTCGGTGGGCACGTCGGTGCCGCGGATGGTCGCGTCCACCTCGGCGAACTCGGGCATGTCCGCCAGTGGCTCGACGAGCACCTGGGCGGCGCTCGTCCGGTAGCTGGGGTCGTACGCCAGGAACTCGCGCCCGGTCAGGCCGTGCGCCGCCGTCAGCACGTCGTCGGTGACCCGGTCGGCGAAGTCCGCGTCGAGGGTGAACCGCAGGACGGCGGCCTCCGACAGCGAGGCCCCGCGCAGGACATGGTTGGTGAGGATCCGTTCGGGCTCGACGAGAGCGGCCTCGAGGACGGCTCGGGCTTCAGTGTGCACGCCGACTCCTGAGCTGGATGGCCACGTCATCGGTCAGGAAGTGGCACTCGAGGTGTGCATCCTGACCGACGTGGCCGGCGGGGGTGAGCAGGTGGACCACGGTGTTGTTGGTCGCGGTGACCTCGTACAGGCGGAAGCGGAGCGCGAGCACGGGGTTGAGGTGGAACAGGCCGGCTCGGACGTAGATCAGGGACAGGAGGGTGAGCAGGACGCCGGTGGCCCCGAGGGCCGGACCCGGCGCCGCCACCAGGACGGCGACGACGATGGGCGCCAGGTAGGAACCGGTGAACCCGACGACGCGCTCGTCGGCGCGCCGCACCTGCTTGGCGGTGAGAGGTTCCCGCTGCCGGCGCCCGAGCGCGGCGAGGACGGCCACCAGGAGCAGCACCGCCAGCACACAGGCGGCGACGATCACCCACGTCCACCACCCCAGGTCGGTCAGGCGCGCGATCGCGACGGCGGCCACCACCGGGGCGAAGGCCGAGAGCAGCAGCCCGAGTCGCACGATCACTCCCATGCCCGGGAGTCTAGGGACCCGGTCCGACAGTGCGGTGACAGGCCTACGCTGGGTGGGTGCGCTCGGCGGCCTCCATCCTGCACCTCGACCTGGACGCGTTCTTCGCGGCGGTCGAGCAGCGCGACAAGCCGTCGCTGCGGGGCAAACCCGTCGTCGTGGGCGGGATCGGACCCCGCGGCGTGGTGGCGACGGCCTCCTACGAGGCGCGCGTGTTCGGCGTCCACTCGGCGATGCCGACGCACGAGGCGCGGCGGTTGTGCCCGCACGCGGCCTTCCTGACCGGGCGGTTCGGTGCGTACCGGGAGAGCTCCGCGATCGTGATGGAGCTCCTGCACGACCTGTCGCCGCTCGTGGAGCCGCTGAGCCTGGACGAGGCCTTCGTCGACCTGGCGGCGGGCTCGGCGACCGACTTCTCGGTCGAGGGCGTCCGCGCCGTCGCGGAGGGGCTGCGCGCCCGCGTCCGTGAGAGGACCGGGGGCCTGACGGCGTCGGTCGGCGTCGGGTCGAGCAAGTTCATCGCCAAGGTGGCCAGCGAGCTGGCCAAGCCCGACGGCGTCCGGGTGGTGGCCCCGGGCACGGAGGCCGAGACCATCGCGGACCTGCCGGCCCGTGCGATCCCCGGGGTGGGGCCCGCGACCATGGAGCGGCTCGCCCGTCTGGGGGTCAGGACCGTCGCCGACATCCGTGGGTTGAGCCATGGCGAGGTCGTCCGCGAGCTCGGCAGGGCGACGGGGGAGTGGGTCCATGCGCTCGCGTTCGCCCGGGACGACCGCCCGGTCGTGGCCGAGCGGGAGGCGAAGTCCATCTCGGTCGAGGACACCTTCGAGGCCGACATCAGCGATCGGGCCGAGCTCGACGCGATCATCGAGCGCGACTCCCGGATCGTCGCCGAGCGGCTCACCCGCAGCGGGTTCTTCGCCCGCACCGTCACCCTCAAGGCCAAGCGGCCCGACTTCACGACCCTGTCCCGGTCGCTGACGCTGAACGGGGCCACCGACCGGCCCGACGCGATCAGCCGTATCGCGCGCGGACTCCTCGACGGCGTCCCGATCGAGACGGGCTTCCGGTTGCTGGGGGTGGGTGTCGCCAACTTCACCGAGGCCGCCCAGGAAGCGCTCTTCGAGCCGAACGCCCACGGCGCCGTCGTCCAAGCGGTGACGGGGGCGGAGGTTCCCCGGTCCGCCCACCCCACGCCGATCGGGGACGCCGATCCCTCGATCCGGCCGCGCTGGCGCCCGGGCTTCCTGCCCGGCGCGGACGTGGTGCACGACGAGTACGGTGCCGGATGGGTGTGGGGTTCCGGACTGGGACGGGTGACGGTCCGGTTCGAGACGGCTGGGACGGGCCCGGGTCCCGTGCGCACCTTCCGCGAGGACGACCCAGCGCTGCACCTGGCCGACCGGCGCTCGCCGGCGGCCGAGGCGGCCCCGAGCGGACCGGGCTGGGCCCGGTCCATGACCGACGAGGAGACCTGATGCGTCGCCGCCGGGCACCCAGCACACCCCGTGTCGCGCCCGTGGAGCTCGCGGGCCTCGTTGAGGCCGCCGCCGATGACCTCGGAGCGGGGGTGCTGCTCGAGGGGGTGCGGCTGGCGGCCGTCGAACTGCCGCCGGTGAACCTGGCCGGCGCCGAGCTGACGGAGGTCCTGTTCGAGGGGGTCGGCGCTGACGACGTCGACCTCACGGGCGCGCGGCTGCGCGAGGTGTCGTTCGCGGGAGTGCGGTTCACCTCGTTGCGGGCGGTGCGCGGCGACTGGCAGGACTCCCAGCTCTCGGGACGCCTCGGTGTCGTGGACGGTCACGGTGCCCGGTGGCGCTCGGTGATGCTCACCGGGTGCAAGGTGGACCTGCTCTCCCTGCGGGGTGCCGAGGTGGAGGACCTGCTCCTCCGTGACTGCCGGGTGGACGAACTCGACCTGTCCGGGGCGCGGGTGAACCGCGTGCGACTGGAGTCCACGCGCGTCGGGACCCTCGAGGCCGCCGAGCTGCGCAGCGACCACCTCGACCTGCGCGGGGCCGAGATCGAGCGGTTCGTGAACCTGGCGTCCCTGCGTGGGGCCCTGGTCACGCCCGACCAGGTCGTCTCCTGGGCGCCGCTGCTCGCCGACGCGCTGGGCCTGCGCGTGGTGGCGGCAACCGTGTGACGTGTCGTCCTCGGTGCTCTCATGGCCGGCCATGGCGCACAGACGTTGCCTTCCCTCGACGGCCCACAGGCCCATGCCGAAGCTGACCGAGCTGCGGCTGGCGCAGGCCTAGCCGACGCGGACGTCCGCGTCGAGGGCGGGTAGCTCGATGAAGGTGCGCCCCGGTGCCATCGCGAGCGGGCGCCCGTCGTCGAGGGTGAACGTGAACGGTGCCTCGACCCCGCCCTTGGACCACGTTCCGCGCACGTGGGTGCCGGCGTGCGCGTACAGGAAGGTGCCCGCGCTGTCGATGATGTCGTGGATCGGGTCGGGTGCCCCCGCACCGTCCGCCAGCTTGGCCACGCGCTGCCCGGCCCTGACCACGAGGACGTTGTCGGTCGTGACCCGTCGGCCGTCGGCCAGGATGTGGGGTCCCCACGGTTCGCTGCGCGCGTAGACGCCGGCGCCGGCGTCCCAGTCGTAGCCCATGACGTACGAACTACCGGACTTCCACGGGACACGGATGCTCGCGGCCGGTGCCGCCCCCACCGTGGAGATGTCGGCGTCCGTGACGGCGAACGGCAGGTAGGGCTGGGGTGGCCCCGCGGTGAACGGCGCGCGTGCGAGCCGCGCGAGCACGGCGGGGTGGCAGACGATCGCCCGGTCGTAGTAGGTCTTGCCGTTGATCGTTCGCACGCGGCCGCGGTCGACCGAGTAGGCGCCGTCGCCGCGGGCGCGCAGGTTGGTCAGGGACACGTCGACGCGGTCGGCGAACCGGCGCGCGTAGTTGCCGACCCAATCGGAGTGGCCGGTGCTTCCGATCACGGCACGCATCGGCGCGAGCAGGGGGACATCCACCGGGCGCACCGACCGGACGGGTGCCACCCGGGCGGGGAATGTCGTGTGGAACACCGGCGCCAGCCTCGTCGCGCTCTCGCCGCGCGCGTCGTTGTACCCCTCGAGTTGGACGAACACGATGTCGGCCTCGTTGAGGCCCGCTTGCGGGTGCTCGGTGCGGTTGTCCGGCACCTTGACCGCCACTGCGGCGTGCGCCGCGGCAGCCGGGTCATCGAGTGGACGCCCGGTCAGCGGCCAGCGCGGGCCGGGCGTCGGAACCGGGCTGGGGGTGGGCGTCGGGGTCGGGGTCGGGCTCTCGGACGGGGTGGGCGTGGGGGTCGCGGTCGGCGAGGGCGTCGGTGCCGGCCCGGGGGTGCATCCCGCCAGTGAGGCCCCGATCGCCCCGAAGAGGAGTAGTGCAGTCCTGCGTTCCACGGTGGCGTCCCTGCTGGCGTGTCGGTGATGGTGTCCCTGGATTCTCCACCAGGTCAGGACGCTCCGCGCCGATGTGGGGAGTCCGCGCGTGTCGTGGCACCCCCCACGTGAGCCGTGACGGCGGCCGTCCTCAGGGGACCCTAGACTGGCCTCCACGCCGGGGTGGTGGAATGGGCAGACACGCTGGTTTTAGGTACCAGTACCGCGAGGTGTGAGGGTTCGAGTCCCTTCCCCGGCACCGTGGGTGGACGACTCGTGACACCCTCCCCGGCGGGGATCAGCTCAGCAGTTCCAGGACCGCCTGCTCGAGGCCGGTCTGGCGTGCGGCGGCACTGCGGTACTTCTTCGTGGCCGCCCCCAAGATGGTGGAGCCGGATTCGTAGGCGTCCACCACGCGAGGGTCGACGTAGGAGGACCTCGCGACGGCGGGGGTGTTGCCCAGGTAGCCCGCCACCTCGAGGATCGCGGCCTTCACCGCTCGCCGGCGGGACGCCTTGGTCTCGCCCCCCTCCTCGGTCATCGCGAGCGATTCGGCTGCGATCACGGTCGCGTGCCAGGTGCGGAAGTCCTTGGCGGTGAGCGCCCCACCGAAGAGGTCTGCCAGGTAGGCGTTGACGTCGGCGGCGGAGAGGTCGCGCCACGTGCGTCCGTCCCGCCATGCCAAGAGGCGCGCGCTGTCGCCGGAGCGCCCGCGCATGACATCCAGGGCGGCGACGGCGGCGGGGTCCTCGACGGAGATCGAGTGCGAGATGCCCGACTTGCCCACGAACGAGAAGATCAGTGCGGTCCCGTGCCGACGCACGTGGTGCCGTTCGAGCGTCGTCAGCCCGAAGGACCCGTTCGCATCGGTGTAGGCGTCGTTGCCGATCCGGAAGTACCCCACATCCAGCAGGCGCACCGCAGTGGCGCACGCGCGCTCCCGCGGCATCCCCTCCGCCGCCAGGTCGGCTGTGATGCGCCGCCGAGCCTGCGGGAGCATCGCCGCCGCCTCCCTCACCCGGTCGAACTTCGAGCGGTCACGCTTCGTCCGCCAATCGGGGTGGTACAGGTACTGGCGACGGCCGGCGGCATCCGTGCCGGTCGCCTGGAGGTGGCCGTTCGCCACGGGGCAGATCCAGACGTCCGTCCAGGCCGGGGGGATCGCGAGCGACCTGACGCGCTCGACCTCATCGGGGGGCAGCGCCGCGCCGGAGGCATCGGTGTAGCTGAACCCCTTCCCGCGCCGACGGCGGGTGTGGCCGGGCATGCGGGGGCTGACGCGTCGGAGTCGAGCCATGGCGCGATGCTAGCGAGCCATGGATGGGCCTGTCAGCGGGGGCGTTCGGCGTGCACCCGCTCGATCGCGCCGAAGTGCAGGCGGTCGGACGCCACGGGCGCCAGCCCGGCTCGGGCCAGGTGCAGGGACGGACGCCGCGTCCAGTACTCACCGTGCTTCCCCGTGATGGACTCCAGACCGCGTTGGGCCCACCGCACCGGGGGCGCGGTCGACACCACGTGGTCGACCAGCAGCAGGGAGCCCCCGGGCTTGAGCACCCGGGCCATCTCGGCGAGGGAGGCGTCCACCGAGGGGACGCTGCACAGGACCAAGGTGCACACCACCGTGTCGAAGGACGCGGACGCGAAGGGGAGCGCCTCTGCGTTTCCCTCTCGCAGCGCGACCCGGACGCCCAGGTCGCGGGCCCGCTGCCGGGCCTGCTCGAGCATCGCGGGGGAGAGGTCGACGCCGGTCAGGTCCAGGCCGAGGGGATAGTGGCGCAGGTTCGCCCCCGTCCCGATGCCCACCTCCAGCGTCCGTCCGGACGCCCGCGTGCAGGCCCATGCGCGGCTCGCGGCGAGGAAGGGCCGCTCCAGCGGAGCGGTCGCCCAGTCATACCGGCCCGCGACGCGGTCCCAGGAGTCAGCTGTCGGCATGGACCGATCGTGCCACCGGGACCCAAGGCCCCGACGGCATCAGATGCCGAGGTCGCGGCGCAGCTTGGCGACGTGACCGGTCGCCTTGACGTTGTACTGGGCGACGGAGATGGTGCCCTGACCCCCCGCGTCCACGTCGACGACGAAGGTCGAGCGGATCACACCCTCGATCTCCTTGCCGTAGAGCATCTTCTTCCCGAAGGCGCCGTAGGCGTTCATCACCGTGCGGTCCTCGTCCGCGATCAGGGTGACGTCGAGGTCCTCCTTGGTCTTGAACGCCGCCAGTTTGGCGGGGGTGTCGGGCGAGATGCCCACCACATCGAAGCCGGCAGACCCGATCGCGGGGGCCTGGGCGGTGAAGTCGACCGCCTGGGTGGTGCACCCCGGAGTCATGGCTGCCGGGTAGAAGTAGACGATCACGCGGCGTCCGGCGTAGTCGGAGAGGGAGACCGTCTTGCCGTCGGCGTCGGGGAGGGAGAAGCTCGGGGCTGCGTCGCCCACCTTCAGTTTGGCCATGCCGCCAGCCTAGCCAATGGCATAGTGTGGGCAAGGCACCGACCGTGACGCTTGAGAGAGGACCGAACGTGGCACAGGGAACCCGTTCCAAGGAGCAGATCCAGGCCGACATCGCAGCGGCACGCGAACGGCTCGCCAGCAACGTGGAGGGGCTGATCACCCAGGCCCACCCGAAGGCGGTCGGCGCCCGCACGGTGCAGGACGCCAAGGCGTTCGCCGCGGGCGAGTTCGAGGCCGCCAAGGCCCAGTTCGTCCACGTCGACGGCTCGCCCAGGGTCGACCGCATCGCCGCCCTGGCCGTGGCGGCCGTCGGCGCTGTCGCCCTCCTGCTGGTGTTGCGAGGGCTCGGCCGCCGCTGAGGGTCGCATTTTGGGGGAGTCCCCGCCCCTCGGTCAAGACCGTTTGACAGGCTGTTTCGGGTCGTCGGTAGTTTTTGTCGTCACAAAGTCAAGCATTGGTAACGATGGGCGCCTGCCCTCTTCCGGCGTGGTCGCAACGGGCATAGCTTGTCCTCAACAGCGATGCGTGAGCGCATCGCGACACCCACACAGGAGTGAGGTTCGATGACCAGCAAGACCATCAAACGGGCGCTCGTGGCGACGTTGTCCGCCGCAGCCGTGCTCGCGACCGCCGCGTGCTCCTCAGCCCCCAGCGCCCCCGGCACCGCAGCGCCGGGCGGTTCCCAGCAGCCCGCGGGCTCCGCGGGGGGCTGGGACGAGAAGGGCCCCATCACCTATGCGCAGGGCAAGGACACGTCCGGCAACCTCAAGTCCGAGATCGACGAGTGGAACGCGGCCAACCCCAACGAGAAGGTCACGTTCGTCGAGTTGAGTGACTCCGCCGACCAGCAGCGCGACGCGATGATCCAGCGCGCCCGTGCGAGCTCCGGTGAGTTCACCGTGATGAGCGTCGACGTCGTCTGGACCGCCGAGTTCGCAGCCAACGGCTGGCTCGAAGAGCTCCCCGCCGACAAGGCACCCCTCGAGGGCCACCTCAAGGGTTCCGTCGACTCGGTCACGTACTTCAACAAGGTCTACGCCTACCCGTCGACCTCCGATGGCGGCATGCTCTACTACCGCAAGGACCTCCTCGACGCCAAGGGCCTGCAGGCCCCGAAGACGTGGGACGAGATGAAGGCCGCGTGTGACGCGATCCTGCCCGAGCGCTCCGGCATGTCCTGCTACGCCGGCCAGCACCAGAAGTACGAGGGCCTGACCTGCAACATCGCCGAGGCGGTCAACTCCGCGGGCGGCGAGTTCCTCACCGCCGACGGCAAGCCCGCCGTCGACTCCGAGGCGGCCATCGCGGGCGTCCAGTGGATGGTGGACGGCTTCAAGTCCGGCATGATCCCGGCCGAGGCCATCACCTGGAAGGAAGAGGAGTCCCGCCAGGCGTTCCAGGAGGAGAAGATCCTCTTCCTGCGCAACTGGCCGTACGTGTGGAACCTCGCCCAGAAGACCGACGGTTCGTCGAAGGTCGCCGGCAAGTTCGCCGTCGCCCCGCTCCCGGGCAAGGACGGCCCCGGCGTGTCCACCCTCGGTGGCCACAACATGGGCATCTCCAAGTTCGCCAAGAACAAGGGCACCGCGCTGGCGTTCATGAAGTGGATGAACTCGGAGGAGAACCAGAAGCGCCGCCTCGAGAAGGCCTCGCTGGCCCCGTCGCTGCAGTCGCTCTACGATGACGCCTCGCTCCAGGAGCAGTTCCCCTACCTGAGCACGCTGGGAGACTCGATCGCCGGAGCCAAGTCGCGCCCGAAGGCCGTCAAGTACGGCGATGTGACGCTGGCCATCCAGGACGCCACCTATTCGGCCCTGCAGGGTCAGAAGGACGCCAAGTCGGCCTTCACCGAGTTGCAGACCAAGCTCACCGAGCTGACCAAGTAGGTAGGCCCATCACGCGAGTCGGCCCGGTGCGGAAGCGCACCGGGCCGTTCGTGAACCGACCCAGGAGAGGCTGCCAATGACAGCACAGACCCAACTCGCGGGCCCGACGGTGCAGCAGTCGTCCCCGACGAAGCGCAAGAAGAACCCGCTCAGCGACGGCCAGGACGCACTCGGCGCCCTCCTCGTGTCGCCGACCCTGCTCGTCATCGCCGTGGTGGTGGGTTTCCCGATCCTGTTCTCCATCCGGGAGTCGTTCTTCCGGGCGAACCAGGGCGTGGACCCGAACACCGGTATGGTCGCCCAGGGCGAGACGTTCGTCGGGCTGCAGAACTTCACCGACATCTTCACCAACCCGCAGACGATCGTCGCGGTGTGGGGGAGCATGGATCGCCTGATCAACGCCTTCATCAACACCACGTTCTTCACCCTCGTGTGCGTGGTGGTGGAGACGGTGATCGGCGTGGCCATGGCCGTCATCATGAGCAAGGCGTTCAAGGGACGCGGGATCGTCCGCGCGGCGATCCTCGTGCCGTGGGCCATCCCGACCGTCGTCTCGGCCAAGATGTGGGGCCTGATCTTCGACGCCAACGGCGTCATGAACCGCGTCACCGGTCAGGGCACGCTCTGGTTGGCGGACAACGCGTCGTCCCAGTGGGCGGTGATCATCTCCGACGTCTGGAAGACCGCGCCCTTCATCGGCCTCCTGACGCTGGCCGGCCTGCAGACCATCCCGGAGGAGGTCTACGAGGCGGCCCGGGTGGACGGGGCGTCCGCCTGGCAGCAGTTCACCCGCATCACGCTGCCGATGGTCAAGCCGGCCCTCGTCGTCGCGGTGCTCTTCCGCACCCTCGACACGATGCGCATGTTCGACCTGCCGTTCGTCATGATCGGCCCCGGCAAGTACTCGGTGGAGACGCTGTCGATGTTCGCCTACTTCGAGAACAACGCCCTGCGCTACGGCCCGGCCGCGGCGTACTCGATCGTCCTGTTCCTGTACATCGTCGTGGTGGCCTTCCTCTTCGTGAAGCTGCTCGGCGCCGATGTGGTGGGGGATCCCGAGCAGGCCGCCATCGCCGAGAAGCGCAAGCGCCAGAAGGCAGCCGCCAAGCTCGCCAAGAAGGAAGGGCGGACGGTCCCGGCGCTGGCCGGCAGCACGATCACGAACGGAGATTCCGCGTCATGACCGCATCGTTGCAGAACCCGAGCCGCACCTCGGCCTCCGAGGTGCAGGAACTCGCCCGTGCCAAGCGCAGCACCAAGGACACCGTCGTTCTCATCGGTGGCCTCGTCGGCATGGGGTTCATCATCCTGTACTGCCTGCTGCCCTTCTACTGGATGGTCGTCTCCTCGTTGCGCCTGCCCAGCATGGGCCGCAGCACGGACTTCATCCCGAGCCCGGTTTCGGTGGAGAACTACGTCGGCGTCTTCGACCCGCGCAACCAGTTCACCGCCGCGATCATCAACTCGATCGTCGTCTCCTCGGTGACGACACTGCTGACGCTGGTGTTCGGCATCCTGGCCGCCTACGCGCTGGCCCGGCTCCGCTTCCGGTTGAAGGGCGTCGTGCTGGCGATCATCATCGCCTGTTCGATGTTCCCGGGTATCACGCTGCTGATCCCGCTGTTCAAGCTGTTCACCGGCGCCTACCCCGCCGTCCCGATCAACTGGATGAACACCTACCAGGCGCTCATCATCCCGTCGCTCTCGTTCGGCCTCCCGCTCTGCGTGTGGAACCTCACGGCGTTCTTCCGTCAGTTGCCCGTCGAGTTGGAGCAGGCGGCGATGGTGGACGGGTGCACGCCCGCCCAGGCGTTCCGCAAGGTGATCCTCCCGCTGGCTGCCCCGGGCGTCTTCACCACTGCGATCATCACGTTCATCGCGGTGTGGAACGAGTTCATGATCGCGAACACGTTCGTGACCCGGGCCGACATGTACACCACCACGGTCGCGGTGTCGAAGTTCACCGGGCAGTACGGCTATGACACCCCGTGGGGGACCATCATGGCCGCCGGCGTGATCATGACGATCCCGCTCATCGCGCTGGTGCTGTTCTTCCAGCGCCGTATCGTGGCCGGCCTCACCGCGGGCGGCGTCAAGTAACGATCCCAAACAAGCGAGGAGCCCGTCCCACAGATGTGGGACGGGCTCCTTGTTTGGTACACCGCCAGGGACTCGAACCCTGAACCCGCTGATTAAGAGTCAGCTGCTCTGCCAGTTGAGCTAGCGGTGCGCGCGAGGAATGACTATAGACCCATCCCGTCCCGATTGTGAAATCGGCGGTTGCCGTCCCGGGATGTCAGCGGCGGACGAACGCCATCCGTTCCTTCCGCAGGCCCTCGTGCTCGTCCCGGGCGCGGGCCAGCGGCTCGAGCGGACGCCCCAGTGCCAGCTCCAGCAACCAGTCGGCCAGCTCGGGGTTGCGGGCGAGGACCGGCCCGTGCGGGTAGGTGCCGATGACCCGCCGGGACGCCGACATCGCGCCCTCGGTGCCGTCCCCGTTGTTGCCGAGGCCGACCTCGACGCGGGCCAGGGGCGTGGCGTCCGGACCGAGCGTGGTGTAGCCACCGTGGTTCTCGAAGCCGGTCAGGACGTACTCGCCGCCGTCCGGCTTCGTCCAGCGGGTCAGGACCTCGCCCACGGCGCGCCTGGGGCCGCGACGGGTGGTGACGTCCAGCAGGCCGAGTCCCTCGCGGACCTCCTCGTTCTCGCCCGTCGTGAAGGTGTGCCCGCAGATCTGGTAGCCCGCGCACACGGCGAACAGGACGGCGCCGGCGTCCAGCGCCCGGAACAACCCGGCATCCGCCTTCAGTTCGCGCACCGCGGTGGTCTGGGCGGCGTCCTCGCCGCCACCCAGCAGGTAGATGGCGCCGTCGTCCGGGAGCGGGGTGCCGGGCTCGGCGAACACGACCTCGGCCGGGATGCCGCGCCACTGGAGGCGCTGGGCCAGCACGCGGCTGTTGCCCTGGTCGCCGTAGATGCCCAGCAGGGACTGGTAGACGACCACGATCTTCACGGGATCGGTCGCCTGGTCGAGGTGTTGGGTCATCGCAGGCCTGCCATCTTGAGGAGCTTCTGGAACGGGGTGTAGGTCGAGATGAGGTCGACCGGCTGTGGCTGGTCACGGACGGACGCCAGCGCCTCGGCGAGGTCGAGGACCACCTCGTGCGACACCTCGGCATAGGCGAGCCGGACGGCGAGGTCGTGGGCGCGCGGACCGGTGCACACGACGTGCTTGCCCACGAGTTGTTCGAAGTCCACGTCCCACAGCCATGAGAGGTCCTTGCCGTCAGCGGCCACGGCGTCGATCGCCAGGACGACGGTCGGCGTGGTCAGCAGGGGGAGGGACTCCGCCCATCCGGCCGGGTTCTTGCTCAGCATCAGGCGGGCGGAGGTGCCCCCGAAGTGGGCGGTCGCGAAGCGGCCCGCAGGGGCCTCGACCGTCCGGAATCCGACGAGCGCGTCCTCGACGGTGACGCCGAGTTCGACCGCGGCCGCGAGTGCGGCGGCGGCGTTGGAGACGTTGAACGAGCCGGGCACCCTGAGCTGGGGGTCGACGACGCGCCCGTCGGGCAGGGCGATGCGGCCGTCGCGCACCTGGTAGTCGGGGGCGTGTTCGGTGAGGTCGCAGCCCGGGCAGTCCCAGCGGCCCTGGGGCTCGTCGGGGTTCGGGTCCACACGGGTGAGGATCGTGCCGCAGGCGGGGCACAGGGCCGCGTCGCCGGACCACTTCGAGGGCGTGTCCACCCAGATCACGCGCCGGGCCTCCTGGACGGCCCAGGTGATGAGCGGATCGTCCGAGTTGGCCACGACCACAGGGCCGGCCTCGCCCGCCCTGGCCAGGGCCTCGCGCCAGGAGCGGGCCAAGAACTTGATCTCGTGGTTCCGGTCGAGCTGGTCGCGGCTGAAGTTCAGCATCACCAAGACCTCGGGGCGACCTGCCGCGATGAGGTCGGCGACCACACGCTCGTCGGTCTCCAGCACCGCCAGGTCGGCGTGTGGCGCCTGGGACAGGGCCGACGCGATGCCGTAGTGCAGGTTGGCGCCGTCCGCGTTCGTGACGAGCCGGCCCGCGTCGGCGCCCAACCCGGTGCGGATCGCCGCCGCGAGCAGGTGTGAGGTCGTGGTCTTGCCGTTGGTGCCGGTGACCGACGCGATACGGCGCCCCTGGACCAGCGACCCGAACGCGCCCGGATGCACCCGGGTGAGCACCTGCCCGCGGATCGAGGCCCCCGAGCCCTTGCCGAGCACGCGCGAGGCGAGGGCTGCGGCATCCCCCAGGGCGGTGGCGGCACCCAACCTGATCCGGTCGGACACGGGGCGTCGGACGGGCGCGGCTCGCCTGCTCAGGTCATTCGGCACCCGACCATTGTGCCGCACCGCCGGGGAATACCCCGTGCACCTCCGCGCCGCGCACGTCCGGTGGATCCTCCGCGTCAGGCCAGGCCCTGGGCGACCAGCCAGTCGGCGGCGATGTCGGCCGAGCGGGCCTGCTCGTCGATGCTGCGTGCGTTGAGGGCCTGGAGTTCGGTGACGGTCAGCTTGGCGTTCACGGCCTCGATGGCGGCGGCCGCCGCGGCGTCGACCTTGGCCGAGACGAGGGGGACGACGTTCTGCGGCAGGATCAGGCCCTCGGGATCCTCGAGGATGACGAACCCCTGCTTCGCGATGGTCGGGTCGGCGGTGTACAGGTCGGCGACCTGGACGGTGCCGTCGGACAGGGCGCGCGCGGTCAGTGGTCCGCCCGAGTCCTCCACGGGGACCAGCTGGATGTCCACCCCGTAGGTCTCCTTGGCGCCCGTGGGTCCGTAGGGACGTGTCGCGAACTCGGCGTTGGCGGCCAGCCTCACCGGCTGGGGCGCCTTGGTCAGGTCGCCGATCGAGGTGAGTCCGTACTGCTCGGCGAAGGCCTGGGTGACCGTGTAGGAGTCCTGGTCGGACGCCTCGGCGGCGGCCAGCACGCGGAGGCCCTTCGGCAGGACGCCCGCGAGAGCGCTGGTGACGCTGGCGGCGTCGGTCACCTCGGCGGTCTTGTCGTAGTACTGCAGCAGGTTGCCGGAGTACTCGGGCAGGACGTCGATCGTCGCCGCCTCGATCTCGGGCAGGTAGACCTCGCGCTGGCCGATCTGGAACTGCCGATCGACGGTGAAGCCCGCGTTCTCGAGGGCTTGGGCGTAGAGCTCGGCGATGATCTCGTTGGAGTAGTACTGCTGCGACCCCACGACGAGCGTGGCCCTGGCGGCCGGCGCGGACGCCCCGGCGGTGCCCGGCGCGGCGGTCGGGGCCGCGCCACCCAGCGGGTTGGAGCGGGCGCAGCCGACCAGGGTGCCGGCTCCGGCGAGGGCGATGAGTGCGCCGAGGCGGCGGCGGGAGATGGCGGTCATGGTGCTTCCTTTCGTGGGAACGGGACGGGGGTCAGGGTCGCAGGCCCGTGGGCGTGGCGAGACGTTGCAGGAGGGCGAACAGGAGGTCGCAGGCGAGGGCCAGCGCCACGACGAGCAGCGACGCCGCGAGCATCTGGGGGTAGTCCTGGGTCTTGAGGCCGAGGAACAGGTAGCGGCCGAGCCCGCCGGCCCCGACATAGGCCGCCAGCGTGGCGGTGGCGATGACCTGCAGGAAGGCCGAGCGGACGCCGCCCACCAGCAGGGGCAGGCCGAGCGGGATCTCGACGCGGGTGAGCACCTGCAGGCCGGTCATGCCGGACGCCCGCGCGCCGTCCACCGCCAGCGGGTCGACAGCCTCGAGGCCGGAGTACGCGCCGGCCAGCACCGAGGGCAGGGCGAGGACGACGAACGCGACCATGGGCCCGACCAGCCCGATGCCGAGCAGGACGCCCAGGAGCGTGACCAGGCCGAGTGTCGGCAGGGCCCGGGCGGCACCCGAGAGCCCGACGGCCAGGCCCCGGCCACGCCGGGTGTGGCCCACCCACCAGCCGACGGGAAGGCCGATCAGGCAGGCGATGAGGACGCCGACGACCGAGTAGCCGAGGTGTTCCACCAGCCGGGTGGCGATGCCGTCGTGCCCCGGCCAGCGGGCGGGGTCGGCGATCCAGGCGATGGCGTCCAGCAGGTGGTTCATGCGCCGGCCCCCTTCGGCGCCGGCATCGACGGGAACCGGGAGGCCTCGCCCCGGCGGGTCCAGGGCAGCAGGACACCGCCGGCCAGCACCAGCAGCGCATCGATCGCCAGCGCCAGCACGACGGTCGCGATGATGCCGGTCAGCACCGACGCGATGATGCCGCGCTGGAACCCGTCGGTGAACAACAGGCCCAGGCTCGGGACGCCGAGGACGGCACCCACGGTCACCAGCGACACCGTGCTCACGGCCACCACGCGCAGGCCCGCCAGCAGGGCCGGCCCGGCGAGTGGCAGGTCGACGCCCAGGAAACGCCGCAGCGGGGTGTGTCCCACGGCGTCCGCCGCGTCCAGGACGCGAGCGTCGACCTGGCGCAGCGCGTCCGCCGTGACCGGCACCATGAGGGCGAGGCCGTACAGCGTGAGCGCGACGGTGATGTTGAGCGGATCCCGGATCCCGGTGCCGATGATGACCGGCAGCACCACGAACAGGGGCAGGGAGGGGACGGCGTAGAACAGGCCCGCCCCGGTGAGCAGGGGGCCGCGCAGCCAACCGACCCGGTTGGCCAGCCAGCCGATGGGGACGGCCAGGAGGAAGCTCACGAGGATGGGGGGGATCGCCAGGGCGAGGTGGCTGAGGGCGCGGTCGAGTACGACGTCGAGGTTGGTGGCGAGCCAGTTCATCGGCGCAGGACCCCGGCGGCGCGGCCGTGCATGTCGACCAGGACCCCGTGGTGTTCGGTGAGGTCGCGGTCGCCCCGGTTCAGGCCCAAGAAGTCGGAGACGAAGCCATCGGCCGGCCGGGCGAGGAGTTCGGGGCCGGTGCCGCGCTGGGCGACCCTCCCGTGCTGGGCGAGCAGGATGATCTGGTCACCCAGGCGCAGGGCCTCGTCCACGTCGTGGGTGACGAACACGATCGTCTTGCCCAGCGTCGACTGGATGCGGAGCAGTTCGTCCTGCAGTTCGCGGCGGACCAGTGGGTCCACGGCGCCGAACGGCTCGTCCATCAGCAGGATGTTCGGATCGGCCGCGAGCCCCCGGGCGACGCCGACGCGCTGCTGCTGGCCACCCGAGAGCTGGCTGGGGTAGCGGCGTCCGAGATGCTCCTCCAGGCCGACCAGCGCCATGAGCTCTCGGGCGCGCGCATGGGCGTCCCGCTTGGGGGCACCGTTCAGCAGGGGCACCGTGGCGATGTTGTCCAGCACGCTGCGGTGGGGGAGCAGGCCGCCGTTCTGCATGACGTACCCGATGCTGCGGCGCAGGTGGACGGGGTCGCGCCCGGCGATGTCCTCGCCGTCGATCGTGATCGTGCCGGACGTCGGCTCGACCATCCGGTTCACCATGCGCAGGATCGTGGTCTTGCCGCTGCCCGAACTGCCCAGCAGGACGGTCGTGCGGTGCGGGGGGAACTGCGCGGAGAAGTCCGCCACGGCGACGGTGCCGTCGGGGTAGGTCTTGGTCACTCCGTGCAGTTCGATCATGCGGAGGGATGCCTTCCTGGGCGGTGAGGCGCACCGTGGTGCGAACCACGTCGAGCACTCACCCTACCCGCCGCCCCACCGACGGTCCGCCCCTCGTCCCCGTGAGCCGACGAGGGGCCGCGACACGAGGTCGCGGCCCCTCGACGGACGGCCCGAGCTCAGTGCTGGGGCTGCATGCGGTGGTGATGGGCGTTCATGGCCGGCCGGATGGCGGCAGCCGTCACCGTGGTGGCGACCAGACCGGCGACCCATGAGGTCCAGGCCGCGGAGGTGGCGGACATCGACGCGCTGGCGTACGACCCCATCCACGGCGACAGGAACAACAACAGACCCACGGCCAGTTGGCCATACTCGAGCCACGGAGTGCCCGGCATGGACAGGTTGATGACGGCGGTGATGACCAGCAGGGCACCGAAGACCAGCATCAGCACCCGGGACGCCCCCATCGCGGGCGTCCAGATCAGAGCTGCGAGGACCGCGAACAGGCCAGCCGCGCCAGCGACGTAGTCCTCCCAACGCGTCCACTTCTTCATGCGGATCGCTTCCCTCCACACTCAATCCTCGGTCCGTCCGGGGACCCGGTCAGGGACGGTGGTCGGCGCCCGCGCGCCGACGAATCGGCGCCGCTCCTGGCACTGACCATTTTACGCCCGCGGTGCGGATTGGTCGTCGCCACCCGCGCACCAAAAAACCCGCCCTGACCTGGTCAGGGCGGGTTTCCGCCGGGGTGAGTAACGGGACTCGAACCCGCGACATCCTGGACCACAACCAGGTGCTCTACCAGCTGAGCTATACCCACCATCGCTGCGAACAGCGAAGGACATCATAACCCGTCGGTGCTCGCCGCGCGAATCGGCGTGGTCTCGGGCGCCTGCGGGTGCCGGTTGCCTGTGAGTGAACCCTGGTGCCGACGGGCGATCTCGCGCAGATCGGCGGCGGCGGGGCCGGGGGAGGGCACGAACACGGCCTCGCGGTAGTAGCGCAGTTCCTCGATGGACTCCTGGATGTCGGCCAGGGCCCGGTGGTTGCCCGACTTGCCGGGTGAATTGAAGTACGCCTTGGAGAACCAGCGCCGCGACAACTCCTTGATGGTGCTGACGTCGACGTTGCGGTAGTGCAGGTGGCCCTCGAGTTCGGGCATGTCGCGGGCCAGGAATGCCCGGTCGGTGCCGACGGTGTTGCCGGCCAGCGGGGCCTTGCGGGGCTCGGGGACCCACGCGCGGATGTAGGCCAGGACCTGGGCCTCGGCGTCCGCCAGGGTGGTGCCCGTGGCGAGTTGCTCCAACAGCCCCGAGTTGGTGTGCATGGTGCGGACGTAGTCGCCCATCGAGTCCAGTGCGGCCGCCGGGGGAGCGATGACGATGTCCACGCCCTCACCGAGGACGTTGAGGTCCCCGTCCGTCACGAGGGCGGCCACCTCGATGAGGGCGTCGGTGCCCAGGTCGAGGCCCGTCATCTCGCAGTCGATCCACACAAGTCGGTCATTCACGGGTCCAACTGTAGGGCGCGCGAGTCGATAGGCTGGACGCGTTCCCGCCGCCGTGCCACCAGGAGAGCCATGGACCCCAGCAACCTCCAGGACATCCTCGACGAGGCCCCGGCGCAGCGTGAGAACCTGCGCCAGTTCATCGACAAGCTCGTCAACGAGGGCTACACGGTGGGGGACGTCGAGGGGCCGGACCCGGCGCTGATCGACCCGGGCGGTCGGGCGGTCGAGACGTGGCGTGAGGACTACCCCTACGACGAGTTGATGACGCGGGAGGCGTACGAGGCCGAGAAGTACCTGCTCCAGGTCGAACTCCTCAAGCTCCAGTACTGGAGCCAGGACAACGACGTCCGGCACATCATCCTGTTCGAGGGGCGTGACGCCGCCGGCAAGGGTGGCACGATCAAGCGGTTCACCGAACACCTCAACCCGCGCGCCGCGCGCGTGGTCGCCTTGACCAAGCCGACCACGACCGAGCAGGGCCAGTGGTACTTCCAGCGCTACATCAACCACTTCCCGACCTACGGCGAGATCGTCATGTTCGACCGCTCCTGGTACAACCGGGCCGGCGTCGAGCGCGTCATGGGATTCGTCAGCGACGAGCTGTACGAGATCTTCATGAGGCAGGCGCCCGAGTTCGAGCGCATGATCATCGACGCGGGCATCCACCTGACGAAGTTCTGGTTCTCCGTCACGCAGCGTGAGCAGCGGACGCGGTTCGCCATCCGCCAGATCGACCCGGTCCGTCGCTGGAAGCTCTCGCCCATGGACCTGGAGTCCCTCGACCGCTGGGAGGACTACACGGCGGCGAAGGAAGCCATGTTCGAGCGCACGGACACCGACTGGGCGCCCTGGCTCACCATCCGGTCCAACGACAAGAAGCGCGCTCGCCTCAACGCCATGCGGGCCTTCCTGGCCCAGTTCGACTACGAGGGTCGCGACGACTCCGTCGTCCAGGAACCCGACCCGCTGATCGTCAAGCGCGGGCGGGACGCCGTCGGCGACTGACCCCGTCCTGTGGCTTGGCCCAGTGCCACAGCCACGCACCTCCGGCGAAGCCGATCGCGGCCACGACCCATGCCGCCACCGACAGGGAAGCCACCGCGGTGAGCGCGCTGATCACCAAGGGGCCCGCGGCTTGGCCGATGCCCGTGGTGAGTCGCCAGCCGGCGAGGAAGTGGGTCCGGCCGACATCGGGGGAGTGGTCAGACCCCAGCGTCAGCACGACGCCCGAGCTGATGCCGTTGCCGAGCCCCAGCCCCACCGCCACCGCGGTCAGGCCGAGCCCGGTCGCCGTGAGCGGCAACAGGCTGAAGCAGACCGACATGGCGACCATCGAGGGAACGGCGACGGCGCGGCGTCCGAGGCGGTCCATCATCGAGCCGCCGACGTAGAACAACGTGAGGTCGATCGCTGAGGAGGCCGCGAAGATCAGGCTGGTCTGCGCCGCGTTCAGGCCGATGGACGCCGCCCACAGCGGCAGGAGGGCGTCACGCGAGGCCCGCACCAGCATGAGGGCGGCGGCGCCCATGCCGACGGTGAGGAAGGTGCGTGCGTGCGCGCGCAGGACGGACGCCATCCCCGCGGGTTCGGCGGGGGAGGTCGCCCCGTGCTCCGGCAGGTCCGGCAGGAGCAGGCTGGCGGCTGCGGCCGCCAGGGACGTGGCGATGGCCAGCCAGTAGGCGGCCCGGAGGTCGAACGCCGTCACGACGGCGGCACCGGCCAGGGGGCCGAGCAGGTTGCCCACCCGGAAGACCCCGCCGAGCGTCGACAGGGCCCGGGCGCGGAGGCGATAGGGGATGAAGACGGTGAGGAACGATTGCCGGGCGATCATGAGCACCGCGCCGGACAGGCCGAGGACGAACACCGCCCCGGCCAGGACCCACACGTGGGGCGCGAGTGCGGCGGTGAGCATGCACAGGGCGTCGAGCAGCAGCGACCCGACCAGCGACCGGCGTTCGCCGAACCGCTGGGCCACCATGCCGGCGGGCAGCGCACCGAGCAGGCTGCCCAGGCCGAGCAGCGCCACCACCAGCGCGGCCTGGGGCACGGTGGCACCGAGGTCGTGGGCCGTCAGGGCGAGCAGCGGGACGACGGCGCCGAAGCCGACGAACGACAAGGTGGTGGGCAGGTAGACCGACAGGGCGAGCGTGCGCCACTGGCCACGGCTGAGACGGTCCTGCTCCACGGGAGGTGAACCTACTCCTTGGTGGTCTCGCACAGGTTCACCGGCTAGTCTGGACGAGATCGTTGAAACAGCAACCAATGGAGCAACGCAATGGCCAGGAGCAAGAAGGCGGCGCATGACCGCGCCGCTCGCGTGCAGGCGATGCAGGCCGAGCAGGCTCGCAAGGAGAGGCGCTGGCGCGTCGGCATAGCCCTGGCGGCGGCAGTCCCCGTGCTGGCGCTGCTGGCGGCCGTCCTCCTGCCGTTCCTGCTCGGTGCGCGCAGCGTCGACCCGAGCGCGCCGATCGAGGGCGTCCAGACGTACGAGGGGCTGTCCGCCAATCACGTGGCGACCCCGGTTCAGTACGCGCAGACCCCGCCCGTGGGCGGTGACCACGCCGGCTACTGGCAGAACTGTGGCATCTACACCGAGCCCATCCAGCCGATCGAGCCCGCGGTCCACTCACTGGAGCACGGCGCAGTGTGGATCACCTACGACCCGGCGCTGCCGGCCGACCAGGTCGCGAAGCTGCAAGGGCTCGTGCGTGGCAAGCCCTACGCGATGTTGAGCCCGATGCCCGGCCTGCCCTCGCCGGTCGTCGCCAGCGCGTGGGGACTCCAGTACCAGGCGCAGGACTCCTCGGACGCCCAGCTGTCCGCCTTCCTGACCCGGTACATGCAGGGCCCGCAGACGCCCGAGCGTGGCGCTGCCTGCTTCGGTGGCGTGGGGACCCCCTCGTGAGCGCGAGCGGGGCGCCACGCCCGACCAGGCGCGTCGGGGCGACCGTCGCCCTCACGATCGGGGTGGTCGCCCTCGCCCTGGCTGCATTCCTGTTCGGCCGCCTCAGTGTCGGCCCCGAGGCCGAACGTCCCAATCATTTCGATGTCGGCTTCGCGCGGGACATGGCCGTCCACCACCAGCAGGCCGTCCTGATGGCGACCCTGGTCGGGGACCGGGCCACCGACCCCGAGCTGAGGAAGATCGCGTTGGACATGGTCCTCACCCAGCAGAACCAGGCCGGACAGATGCAGGGCTGGCTCGCGCTGTGGGGGGAGCCGTTCTCTTCCGAGGAGCCGCCGATGCGCTGGATGGGCGGCGAGCACGCGGGTCATGGCGCCGACGAGCCGATGACCGGGTTGGCCTCTCAGGCCGACCTGAACGCGCTGGAGGCGTCGACCGGTGTCGAGGCCGAGCGCCGGTTCCTGACGCTGATGATCCCGCACCACGAGGGTGGCGTCCTGATGGCCGACGCAGCGCTGCAGGGGGCCTCGGTCCCAGCCGTCCGCGACCTCGCGCAGTCCATCGCGAACGCGCAGACGGTCGAACTCGCGACGCTGAAGAAGTTCCTGGACGCGCGCGGTGGTGCGCTGCGGTGAGCCGACGGGCGCGTCTGCCCGTAGAATCGTCGGAGTGGCCCCCGTAGCTCAGGGGATAGAGCAGCGGCCTTCTAATCCGTCGTGCGCAGGTTCGATTCCTGCCGGGGGCGCCATGTGGATCCGGTCCTCCTGCTCCTCGGGGCGGCGCGACTACCCTTGAGCGCATGAGTCTCGACCACCTCGCCCTGCGCGAACGCCGCGCCAACGGTCTCCCGGTCGAGAACGACGGACCCCGGCAGCACTGGGCCAGGCGCATCCTCACCAGCCCGTGGACGTGGCTGGTGCTCGGCATGACGCTCATCTACGCGACCGGCCTGGCGTGGATGTATCAGACGTCCATCCAGCAGACCACGGTCGAGGGCGGCGTCATCCCGGGCCTCAACGCGTCCGCGATCCGGCGCTCGGCCCACCTCGCCCTCCCGACGCTCGTCGCGTGGGTCGTGGTCTTCCTGGCGGTCGACCGCTTCCGCCCCCTGCGTCCGGCCCTGTGGTGGCTCGCTCTGGGCTGGGGTGGGAGCGTGGCCACGTCCCTGTCCATGGTGGTCAACACCTGGGCCGGGCAGGAGATGGCCATCGTCGGCAACGGGGACCCGGCCACCGGCGCGCGGACGGCGGTGTTCGTCGCCCCGTTCGTCGAGGAGGCCACGAAGGCCACGATCCTCTTCCTGATCGCGATGGCGCTGCGCCACCGGTTGGTCACACGCCTCCAGGGGGTGGCGCTGGCGGGGCTGTCGGGCGCCGGCTTCGCCTTCACCGAGAACATCCTGTACTACAGCCGCGCGATCGTGTACTCGTCGGCGACCATCGAGGCCGGTGACCCGGAGGCGGCTCTGGCCGAGATCGTGCTGTTGCGCGGGCTGAAGACCGCCTTCGGCCACCCGCTGTTCACCGTGTTGGCCGGCATCGCCCTCGTCATCGGCCTGCGGTCGGCGAGCAAGACCGTCCGGATCCTCGCCCCGGTGGCCGGCTACCTGGTCGCTGCGCTGGCCCACATGGTCTTCAACTTCCTGGCCAGCACCGGTATGGACGCCAACTGGATGGCGATCATCGGCTGGCTGGTCACCCTGAGCGTCGCGTTCCAGATCGTGCGCCAGGTCCTCCTGGAGGGTCACCGGCACCGTGACCGCCTGCACGACTACGCATCGATGGGCTGGCTCCCGCCGGAGGCGCCGGCTGCCTTCAGCCGCCAGCGGACGCGCTGGCACAGCCTGTTCAACGCGATCAGTTACGGGTGGCGTGCCTGGCTGGCCACCCTGGGCCTCCAGCGGACGATGAGTGAACTGGTCCACGTGCGCGATTCCCTCGTGCGGGGGCTCGTCGACTCCGCTGGGCACGGCCGGGAACGGGAACTGCTCCAGCGCGCGCACGGCCTCTGGCCGGTCGCGATCACCGACCCGAAGGTCCAGAGGTTCCAGCTGCCGCGCCTCCCCGATCCGCTCCGGCGGTTCAGGCGCCGGAGCAACATGCCTGCGACAACGGGTTCGGTACCGCTAGGCTCGCCGCATCACTCACCGGTCGATCCACGGTGGGCACCACCGAGAGGATAGGTGAGGATGAGCACAGCGGCACTGGTCGAGTCGTTGACCGGCCTGCGCGACGCCCTGGGGTCGGTGCGTCTCCCGCTGGGCCTCCCCGGCAGTGCGGCCGCGGGCAGGAGTGCCCGTGACATGGTCACCCAGCTGGACGATTACATCCTGCCCCGTCTGGCCGCGCTCGAGGCGCCGCTGCTCACCGTCATCGGCGGGTCGACCGGTGCCGGCAAGTCGACGCTGGTCAATTCGCTCGTCGGTCGCGTGGTCTCACGCCCGGGTGTCATCCGCCCCACCACGAAGAGCCCCGTGCTGGTCCACCACCCCGACGACCTCGAGTTCTTCCAGTCCGACCGGATCCTGCCGGGGCTCGGGCGCTCCTTCGACCAGTCCCACGACACCGCCACGCTCCGGCTCGTCGCCGAACCCTCCCTGCCGCCCGGGCTCGCCCTGCTGGACGCGCCCGACATCGACTCGGTGGTGGCCGAGAACAGGGCCTTGGCGGCGCAATTGCTGGCCGCGGCCGACCTGTGGCTGTTCGTGACCTCGGCCGCCCGCTACGCGGATGCCGTGCCGTGGGAGTACCTGCGCGCGGCGGCCGACCGCGCCGCGGCGGTGGCGGTGGTCCTCGACCGCGTGCCGCCGGCGGCGATGGCGGAGGTGCCCTCGCACCTGGGCCGCCTGATGACCGAGCGGGGGCTCGCCCGGTCGCCGCTGTTCGCGGTTCCGGAGACCACCGTCGATGCCGAGGGCCTCCTGCCGGACGCCGCGGTCTCGCCGATCCGCACCTGGCTCGCGACGCTGGCGTCCGACCAGGCCAGCCGGCAGGCGGTCGTCCTGCAGACCCTCGACGGTGCCATCGGGTCGTTGGTCACGCGTTCACCGGACGTGGCCACCGCCGTCGATGGGCAGGTGGAGGCGCTGGCGCAACTGCGCAGCGACGCCGAGAAGAGCTATGCCGAGGCAGTCAGGACGGTCGGGGTCCAGACCGCCGACGGCACCCTGCTCCGCGGTGAGGTGCTCGCCCGCTGGCAGGACTTCGTCGGCACCGGGGAGTTCATGCGTGCGGTGGAGCAGAGGATCGGCCGGCTGCGCGACAGGCTCGTGGCCGCGATCAAGGGCGAGCCGCCGCACGCCACCGAGGTCAAGCTGGCCGTCGAGTCGGGCCTGGAGGCGCTCGTCCGCGAGGAGGGTGACGCGGCAGCCGAGCGCGCCGAGGCGGCTTGGGCCGCCAACGCGGCGGGACGCCAGGTGCTCTCCGCCTCGCGAACGGACCTGTCCCACAGCTCGCCCGAGTTCCGCGCCGCGGTGTCGCGTGCGATCCGCGACTGGCAGGGCGACGTCCTGGACATCGTCTCCGAGGTCGGGGCGTCCAAGCGCAACACCGCCCGGTACCTCGCCCTGGGGGTCAACGGGCTGGGCGTCGCGCTGATGGTCGTGGTGTTCAGCCAGACCGGGGGCATCACCGGCGCTGAGGTCGGTGTGGCCGGCGGCACCGCGCTGCTGGCCCAGCGGCTGCTGGAGGCCGTCTTCGGGGAGGACGCCGTGCGCCGCCTCGCCAAGCAGGCCAAACAGCGCCTCGACGAGCGGATCGAGGCACTCATGGGCGAGGAACTCAACCGCTACCTGAGGGCGTTGGCCGACACCGGGGTGGACGGTGCGACCGCGGACGCCGTACGGGAGGCCACCGCGGCCCTGGCGGACCGACGCGGAGGGGATGCCGTCCTGGGCAGTGTCGGGCGTGCCGAACTCGACCCCGGTCGTCGCCTGCCACCGGCGGGTGAGCAACCGGCCCTCAGCGGCGTGGTCCTCGACCCTCGTGACGAGACCGAGGGCTTCCGGGTGGAGGTGCGTGATGGCCCGTAGGCGCAGGGGTCCCAG
Source organism: Propioniciclava sp. LT294 (assembly GCF_059516005.1). Classification (NCBI taxonomy): domain Bacteria; kingdom Bacillati; phylum Actinomycetota; class Actinomycetes; order Propionibacteriales; family Propionibacteriaceae; genus Propioniciclava; species Propioniciclava sp. LT294. The sequence continues at coordinate 138,580 of NZ_JCAKNG010000006.1, read as the reverse complement.
CATCGCCGTCCGTCTGCAGGCGCTCGACGAGGCCATCGACCTCGCTCGTGGCCGGGCGTCCGACGAGGTTGTCGCCGCGGCCGACACCCTGGTCGAGCGGGCCGGCCATCGTCTCTCCATCGCGGGCGAGCAAACCGTCGTCGCTCTGGCCGGGGCCACCGGCTCGGGGAAGTCGTCGACCTTCAACGCCATCTCGGGCACGCAGTTGGCCACGACGGGCGTGACCCGTCCCACCACGAGCGAGGCCATGGCGGTCTCGTGGGGGACCGAGCAGCCCACCGAACTCCTCGACTGGCTCGACGTCCGACGCCGCCACCTGGTGGCTGCGGGGGAGGACTCCCCGCTGCGTGACCTCGTCCTGCTCGACCTGCCCGACCACGACTCCACCGAGGTCGGCCACCGCCTCACGGTGGACCGGCTCGTCGAACTGGTGGACATGCTCGTGTGGGTCGTCGACCCGCAGAAGTACGCCGACGGGGCCCTCCACGACGGGTACCTGAAGCCGCTGGCCGACCACGCCGAGGTGATGGTCGTGGTCCTCAACCAGGCCGACCGGCTCAGCGAGTCAGGACGCCGGGACGCCTTGGCCGACCTGCGTCGCCTGCTGGACTCCGAGGGGCTCGGGCACACCCGGGTGCTGGCGATGTCGGCCCTCACGGGCGAGGGCGTCGCGGAACTGCGAGCCCTGCTCGAGGAGGTCGCGCGGGCCAAGGCCATGAAGATCCAGCGTTTCTCGGCCGACGTCACGCGCCAGGCCGAGCTGATGGCGACCGAGCTGGGGACCCATCCGATCCCGCGCCTCACGGCCGGCGTCGTGGATCGGCTCAACGAGACCATGGCGGAGGCTGCGGCCGTCCCGGTGGTCACCGAGGGCGTCCTCAGGGCGTGGCGGCACCGTGGCACGATCGCCACGGGCTGGCCCATGGTCAGTTGGGTCAAGCGCTTCAAGCCGGACCCCCTCCGCAGGCTCCGGATCGGGCTGTCGCCGAAGGAACTCGGCCCGACCGATGTGAGCCGCACGTCGCTTCCCCAGGCCACCTCCGTGCAACGGGCCCGGCTGGACGCCTCGCTGCGGGGCCTGTTGGACACCGCGACCGAGGGGGTGCCGCGCGGCTGGGCGGACCGGATCAAGTCCGTCGTCCGCGGAAACCAGAAGCTGCTGGCCGACCGCCTCGACCGGGCCATCGGCTCGACCGACCTGCGCATGGACCGGGGGCACGGGTGGTGGGTGGTGGTGACGATCCTGCAGTGGATCCTCTTCCTGGCACTCATCGGCGGCGCGGTCTGGTTGGCGCTGCCGCTGGTGCTCGCCCTGCTCCAGATGCCCGTCGACCTGCCGGTCGTCACGTGGCAGGGCTGGCCGGTCCAGACGTTGCTGGTCGCCGGGGGCGTCGTGGGTGGCGTGGCGTTGGCCCTGCTGAGCAGGGTGTTCGTCGAGGCGGGGGCACGGGTCAAGGCGCGGCAGGCGCGCAAGGCCCTGACGGACGCCGTCGCGGAGGTCACCGCGGTGGAGGTCGTCGAGCCGATGCGGGCCGAGCTCGATCGGCTGGCAGCGGCCCGCGACGCGGCGCGGCGGGCTGCCTGAGGTCACTGAGGGGCGTTGGCCTGCTTGATGGCCGACACCTCGAACTCGAGCTTGACCGCGTCCCCCACGAGGACGCCGCCGGTCTCGAGCAGGGCGTTCCAGGTCAGCCCGAAGTCAGCGCGGCTGATGGTGGCGGAGCCGCTGAAGCCGATGCGCTCGTTGCCGAACGGATCCTTGGAACCGCCCTCGTACTCGAAGGGCACGCGCACCGGTTTGGTCACGTCCCGGACGGTCAGGTCGCCGTCGACCTCGACGTGGATGTCGTCGAGGATCCGGAAGCCCGTTCCGACGAAGGTGATGGCGGGGAAGTGCTCGACGTCGAGGAAGTCGGGACTCAACAGGTGCCCGTCCCGATTGGCGTCGCGGGTGTTGATGCTGCTGACCTTGACACTCACGAGCAGGGCTGAGAACTCGGGGGTGGAGCTGTCGATCATCGCCCATCCGTGGAAGGACTCGAACGTGCCACGCACCTTGGCGATCCCGGCGTGGCGTGCCACGAAGGCGACGCTGCTGTGGGCGGCGTCGAGATGGTACGTCCCATCGAGTTGATTGAGCGGCAGCACGATGTGCCTCCCTTTCTGTCCACAGCCCCGAAGGCGAGCGGAGCCCACTTTTCCACAGCCCCGGGAAACAACTGCACCACCGTACCCCCTTCCGCCCATTGTCTGCGGCATCACATCGACACAGGAAAGGGCACGACATGGAAGCGGACATCGTCATCGAGGGCAACGTCGGCAACGGCGTGGAGTGGCGGGAGCACCCGGTCCACGGAGGGCGCACCACCTTCAGCGTCGCCGTGACGCCGGGCTACCGTCAGGAGAAGGGCTGGGTGGAGCTGAACACCATGTGGTTCCGGGTCACGTGCTGGCGGCAGATGGCCGTCCACGTCCGGGACAGCTTCGGCAAGGGCGACCCGGTCGTCGTCAAGGGCAAGCTGCGCCTCGACAAGTGGCGTGACGAGCAGGGCAATGAGAAGCAGGAGTTCTCGATCAAGGCCGACTGGGTCGGGCACAACCTGAAGCGCGGCAAGACCGTCTTCGAGCGGACGCGGTCGCGCCCCGAGCCCGAGGAGCCCGGCCACCTGACCGACGACGAGGCGGCGCGGTTGGCTGCCATCGAGGCCGAGTACGCGTCGCTCTCCCGCGGTGAGGTCATCGACGCCGACGGCGTGGTGCACGAGACCGGACGGGCGGTGGTGGACGCCTGAGCCGGCCGACCGATGCAGACGCCCCGGGCAAGCGCTGTGCTTGCCCGGGGCGTCTGCATCGTCGGCGCTCAGTCGCGCTTGAGGCGGCGGTGCTTGGAGGCGTGCGGACGGGCGGCGTCTGCACCCAGGCGCTGGACCTTGTTGGCCTCGTAGTCGGCGAAGTTGCCCTCGAACCAGAACCACTTGGCCTGGTTCTCGTCGTCACCCTCCCAGGCGAGGATGTGCGTGGCCACGCGGTCCAGGAACCAGCGGTCGTGGGAGATCACGACGGCGCAGCCGGGGAAGTCGAGCAGCGCGTCCTCGAGCGACTGCAGGGTCTCGACGTCCAGGTCGTTGGTCGGCTCATCGAGCAGCAGCACGTTGCCGCCCTGCTTCAGGGTGAGTGCGAGGTTCAGGCGGTTGCGCTCTCCACCGGACAGCACGCCGGCGAGCTTCTGCTGGTCCGGCCCCTTGAAGCCGAAGGAGGCGACGTAGGCGCGCGACGGCATCTCGAAGTTGGCGACCTTGATGTGGTCCAGCCCGTCGGAGACGACCTCCCAGACGTTCTTCTTCGGGTCGATGCCGGAGCGGTTCTGGTCGACGTAGCTGAACGAGACCGTCTTGCCGACCTTCAGCTCGCCCGAGTCGGGCTCCTCGGAGCCGGTCACCATCTTGAACAGCGTGGTCTTGCCGACGCCGTTGGGGCCGATGATGCCGACGATGCCGGCGCGGGGCAGCGTGAACGACAGGTCGTCGATCAGGACGCGGTCGCCGAAGCCCTTGGCGAGGTCGATGGCCTCGAGCACGTCCGCACCCAGGCGCGGGCCCGGCGGGATGTTGATCTCGGCCGGGTCGATCTGCCGCATCTTCTCGGCCTCGGCCGCGAGCTCCTCGTACCGGGCGAGGCGGGCGCGGTTCTTGGCCTGGCGGGCCTTGGGGTTGGCCCGCACCCACTCCAGCTCGCGCTCGAGGATCTTGGCGCGCTTGGCGTCCTTCTTGCCCTCGATCTGGAGGCGCGAGCGCTTGGTCTCCAGGTAGGTGGAGTAGTTGCCCTCGTAGGGGTGGAGCTTGCCCCGGTCGATCTCGCAGATCCACTCGGCGACGTTGTCGAGGAAGTACCGGTCGTGGGTGACGGCCAGGACCGCACCGGGATAGGTCTTGAGGTGACCCTCGAGCCAGGCGACACTCTCGGCGTCCAAGTGGTTGGTGGGCTCGTCCAGCAGCAGCAGGTCAGGCTGGGCGAGCAGCAGCTTCACCATGGCGACGCGGCGACGCTCGCCACCGGACAGGACGTCGACGACGGTGTCACCGGGCGGGCACTGGAGGGCGTCCATGGCCTGCTCGAGCTGGGATTCGATGTCCCAGGCGTTGAGGTGGTCGAGCTCCTCCTGGAGGGTGCCCATCTCGGCCATGAGTGCGTCGAAGTCGGCGTCCGGCTCGGCCATCTCCATGCCGATCGCGTTGAAGCGCTCGACCTTGGCCAGCGTGCCGGCGACCGCCTCCTGCACGTTCTCCATGACCGTCTTGCCCTCGGTCAGGGGAGGCTCCTGCAGCAGGATGCCGACCGTCTTGCCCTTGCCGAGCATCGCGTCGCCGTTGTTGGGCTTCTCGAGGCCCGCCATGATCTTCAGCATGGTCGACTTGCCGGCGCCGTTGGGGCCGACGACGCCGATCTTGGCGCCCTCGTAGAACGACAACGTGACATTGTCGAGGATGAGCTTCTCACCCAACGACTTGCGCACGTTGTGCATGGTGAACACGAACTCGGGCATGGACCGTCCTTGCTTGGAAAGGTTGGGATGGAATCGGCCCCCAGTATAGGGAGCAGCTACCGTGACGGCCATGTCGTCGCAGCGCAAGGCCCTTCTGGCCGCCATGTGGGCCGTCTCGGTCGCCCTGGCCTTCTTCCTCGGAGCCCAGTTCAGCCCCACGCCCCCACAGCCGGCCACGCCAGCGGCGCCGGCCGACGCTGTGCCCACGCAGGCGGCCCCGTCCCCCGACCCCTCGGCGTCCGCCGCGCTGCAGCAGTACCTGCTCGACCTCCCGCGCCGACAGGCGGACGATCCGCTCGCCCTGGGCCGGGTGGACGCCAAGGTCGTCCTCACCAACTGGTCGGACTACCGGTGCCCGTTCTGCGCGCGGTGGCACCAGACCACGCTCCCCGAGCTGCAGCGCTTCGTCGACGACGGAACCCTGCGCATCGAGTTCCGCGACCTCGTGCTCTTCGGTGAGGAGTCCACGAACGCTGCCATCGCAGCCCGCGCCGCGAGCCGGCAGGGCAAGTTCTGGGAGTACCAGGAGGCGGTGTTCAGCCACGCCCCTCAGAGCGGCCACCTCGAGATCGACCGGTCGAAGCTGCTCGAGTTCGCCACAGCGGCCGGTGTCGACGACCTGAGCGCGTTCCAGGCCGCCCTTGACGACCCCGCGCTGGCCCAGGCCGTCCAGGCCGACACGCGGGAGGCGCAGCAGCTGGGCATCAGCGGCACGCCCTTCTTCGTGGTGGGGGCCCAGGTCATCAACGGTGCGCAGCCGCTCGAGGCGTTCGTGCAGGCGATCGAGGCCGAGGCGCAGCGCTGACGGCTACGCGCCGGCCGAGGTGTTCCGACGTAGCACCCCCCAGCCCAGGAACGCGCAGGTCACGCCGATGACGGCACCCGCGATCGCGTCACTGGGGTGGTGCATGCCCAGGTAGAACCGGGAGACGGCCACGGCGAGGGTCCAGCCCGCCCCGAGCGCGCCGGCCAGCAGTGCCACCCATCGTGGCCGGTCGGATGCGGCGAGCACCAGCACGAGGACGGTCGCGAGGCACGCGGCCGCTCCCACGTGGCCGCTGGGGTAGCTGGCGTCCGGCAGCCCGAAGTCGAGCTGCTCGGCGCCGGCGGGCCGCTCCCTCGTCACGAGCAGGGCCGCGGTCTGGTACACGAGTGCCTCCAGGGTCACCGACAGCAGGGGGACCAGGGCGAACCACCACCGCCTCGTCGCGCGCCACAGCCAGAACACCCCGACGAGCGCCGTCAGCGGTGCCCCGACCACACCGGCGATGTGGGACACCGTGAGGGCGAGGAGGTCGAGCAGCGGCGTCCGCCCCGCCTGGAGCGAGCGGCTCAGGACGGCCTCGTCCCCGAATCCGCTCGGGGGGAAGAGGAACGTCCCCACCGCCCACACACACGCCAGCAGTCCCAAAGCGGGGAGCACCCCCCGGATGGCGACGTCCCGGGCCACCGCCGCCTTCGTGGGCTCGGACGTGTCGAGTCGGTAGCGGTGCAGGTACGCGGACATGGGGGCGCTCCTCCTCGAGGGGCCGGTCGGCCCAGAGCGGAACTCTATTCCCCGCCGGCCGCCAGGCGGCCGACCGCCGCCGTCACGAGTTCGCGAACCTCGTCGAAGACGTCGTCCGGCAGCGCGTCGACGGGCCACCAGCGGACCTCACGCGATTCGTCGGAGCGGACGAGTTCCGCCCCCGGGTGCGCCCGAGCCGCGAAGCGCACGTCGAGGTGCCGGGTCGGCTCGTCGTAGCCGCGGCACGTGATCGGGTGGCAGTCCAGCGTCACCGGGTCGGGGTCCAGGTCGACCTCCAGGCCCAACTCCTCGCGTACCTCCCGGCGTGCGGCGTCCGCCAGGGTGGGGTCGGTGGCCTCGACGTGCCCGCCGGGCGCCAGCCACGCCCCCACGATGCCGTGCAACACGAACGCCACCGACGTGAGGTCATGGCTCAGGACCACGGCCGAGGCCGTGAGGTGACCCGGTTCGCACGTGCGCTCGCAGGCGTCCGGACGCGCGGACAGGAGGGCGAGGTAGGCCTGGGCCAGCGCTGCCTGACTGGGAGAGGGCGCCGTCCAGCCGGCCAGGGTGGCGACCGCGTTCGCGTGCGGGCTCATGCGTGGACGGTGTGCGCGACCACCAGTTCGGCGAACGTGAGGGCCTGCCGGTTCTGCAGGTCCTGCAGCTGCGTGCGGCAGGAGAACCCGTCGGCCAGCACGATCGCATCCTCGCCGGCGGCGGCCAGGGCCGGGCCGAGGTTGGTCTCGAACACCTTGACCGAGAAGTCGTAGTGGCCGTCGATCATGCCGTGGTTCCCGGCCAGTCCGCAGCAGCCGGTGACGCGCACCAGCTTCGCGCCGGACGCCTGGAGCAGCCGCTGCTCGGCCGCCCAGCCCATGACGGACGCCTCGTGGCAGTGCGGCTGTGCGACGACCGTGTGGCCGGAGAGGTCCGGCATGCGGAAGTCCGGATCCTCGGCGAGGAACTCGGCCAGCGTCCTCACCGACCCGGCCACCTCGGCAACCCGGGCGTCGTCGTGGAGCAGCTCCAGGGCGTCCGAACGCCAGACGGCGATGCAGGACGGCTCGGTCCCGACGACCCGCACCCCCCGCGTCACGTACGGGTGAAGCACGTCGGTGGCGTTGCGGAGCTCCTGGGTCGCGCCGTCCAACTGGCCCGTGGTGATCCAGGTCAGGCCGCAGCAGGCCTTGCGCTCGAGCAGGCGGGGGGTCCAGCCGTTGGCGATGAGGAGCCCGGCCATGGCGACGACGTGGTCACCCTCGAAGGCGTCGGAGAACGAGTCGACCCAGAGGACGACCTCGCCCTTGTCGGCGACCCGGCCGCCCGCCGAGCCCTGCAGCTCACGGCGCTGGGTCACGCCGGCGACCTCCTTGCGGGCCCTCTCCTTGTTGGAGCCTCGCGCGAACCGGGGCATGCCTCGGCGCCGGTCGATGCCGGCCACCGCCTTGACGATCGTGCTGAGGCCGGGCGTCTGCATGAACAGGTTCATGAGGGGAGGGAGCGCCGGGTTGGCGGAGACCAGGCGTCCCCACATCGGCAGCCACCCCATCGTGTAGTGGTCGCGTGGCCGCAGGCGTCCCTTGAACGCCTCGTACTGGACGCGCGCCTTGTAGGCGGCCATGTCGGTGCCGGTGGGGCAGTCCCGGGAGCAGCCCTTGCAGGACAGGCACAGGTCGAGGGCCTCGTGGACCTCGGCCGAACGCCATCCGTCGGTGACCAGCGTGCCGTTGACCATCTCCTGCAGGATCCGGGCGCGGCCGCGGGTGGAGTCCTTCTCCTCGCGCGTGGCCTGCCAGCTCGGGCACATCACGTTCGTGCCCGTGGAGGCCACGCACTTGCCGACCCCGGTGCAGCGGTGCACGTCGTCGACGAACGTCCGGTGGGTGCGGAACAGCGGTGACCGGCGGACGGCGGGGGCCCGGAGGTCGGCGTCCAGCGGGGCCGGGTCGACCAGGACTCCCGGGTTGAGCAGGTTGTCGGGGTCGAAGATGTGCTTGACGGCCGCGAAGAGCTCCAGTGCCTCGGGGGAGTACATGCGGGACAGCAGTTCCGAACGCGCGCGTCCGTCGCCGTGCTCGCCCGACATGGAACCGCCGTAGGACGCCGCGAGGTCGGCCGCCTCCTCGACGAAGGCGCGGTAACGGGCGGCGCCGTCAGCCACCTGGGTGAGCGGGAAGTCGATGCGGCAGTGGACGCAGCCGTCACCGAAGTGCCCGTACGGCAGCCCCTCCAGGTCGTGCTTGGCCAGCAGGGCGTCCAGGTCGCGCAGGTAGTTGCCGAGCTCGCTCGGCGGGACGGCGGAGTCCTCCCAGCCCGCGTAGGCCGGACGGGACAGGCTGACGCCGGCCAGGCCGGCGCCGTCCGAGCGGATCTTCCAGAGCGCGGCCGCGACGGCCGGATCGTCGACCACCTCACCGTCGAGGCAGCCGGACGCCGCGAGCAGCCCCCGTGCCCGCTCGTCCAGCGCCGCAGGGTCGTCGCCGACGAGTTCGACGAAGATCCAGCCGTCGCCGTCGGGCAGGCGCGGGACGGCGTCCACCCCGAGGGTGCGGGCCACGACGTCCACGATGCGACGGTCCATGCCCTCGACCGCGGTGGGGGAGAACGGCAGGATCGCCGGCATCGCGTCGGCGGCCTCGGGCATGGAGGGGTAACCCAGCGCGAGCATGGTCTTGTACGGGGCGTCCGCGACGAGGCGGACGGTGGCCCGCGTGATGACCCCCAGCGTGCCCTCCGACCCCGCGAAGAACTTCGCGACGTCGAAGCCGTTCTCCGGGAGCAGCCACTCCAACGAGTAGCCCGACACCTGGCGGGTGAACGTGCCGAAGCGGGTGCGGATCGTCCCGAGGTTGGCCATGACGAGCGCGTGGAGGGCGCGCAGGGTGGGGGAGTCGGACCTCGTGAGGTCCTGGCGGGAGTCGAGGGTGAGCCGCTCGCCGGTCCCGGTGATGACCTCGAGGGCGATGACGTTGTCGGACGAGCGTCCGTAGCCGAGCGCCCGGGGCCCGCAGGCATTGTTCCCGATCATCCCGCCCACGGTGCAGCGGGTGAAGGTGGAGGGGTCCGGCCCGTAGCGCAGCCCGACCTCCTGGGCCGCGCGGGAGAGGACGTCCTGGACGACCCCGGGGTCGACCACGGCGGTCCGTGTCGCGGGGTCGATGGCGTGGATGCCGGTCAGGTGGCGCGCGACGTCCACCACGATGCCCGCCCCGACGGCGTTGCCGGCACACGATGTCCCTGCGCCGCGGGTGGTGAGGGGGATCCGGGCCTCGAGCGCGGCGTCCACCACGGCCTCCAGGTCACCCGACGTCTCCGGGTGTGCCACCCCCTGCGGGACGACCCGGTACAGCGAGGCGTCGGTGGAGTAGAGGGCCCGGGTCAGCGTGGACTCGTCCAGCCCGGGAACGGAGGCAGCGGCGACGGTTGACACCGCCTCAGTCTGCCACCTCGTTGACGGCGCGCATGGCACGTCCCAGGGCCTCGTAGTCGTCGGGCGTGACGACGTCGACCAGGATCTCGCGCACCGAGGCGACATGCGTCGGGGCTGCGGCCTCGAGCAGCGCGAAACCCTCGTCGGTGAGGATGGCGATCACGCCGCGGCGATCATCGGGACAGGGGACGCGCGTCAGCAGGTGCTTCTGCTCCATGCGGGCGACCGTGTGGGTGAGGCGCGACCGGGACTGGCGGGCGGCGTCCGCGAGGTCGCTCATCCGCATCCGTCGGTCCGGCGCCTCGGACAGGCGCACGAGGATCTCGTACTCACCCAGGTCGAGGCTGAAGGGCCGAAGGGCGGCGTCGAGGTGGCCGTCGATCTTGGCGACACCGTCGAGGAACGCGCGCCACACCACCTGTTGCTCGCGGTCCAGCCAGCGTGTGAAGGTGGCCTGCATGGCGGCATCATAGTCCGACTTGACAGTTCAATCGTCAGCTTTTGGGCCCTAGACTGACCCGGAACGGGGGGCACGCGCCTCGCAAGGGGAGGATCACGATGACCGACATCCAGTCGATGCTGGACAACCGGCCGCCGACGGTGGGTGCCATGTTCAACGGGCGGGTCGCGGCCACGCCCGGGAACGAGGCCATGCGTTACCCGGACGCCTCGGGCAACTGGGTCTCCCTCACCTGGGCCGAGATGCGCAAGGTGGTGTGGGAGATCGGCGCCGGCCTGTTGGCCATCGGTCTGCAGCCCGAGGAGCGCGTCGCCATCGCGTCCAGCACCCGCTACGAGTGGGTGCTGCTCGACCTGGCGATCAACTGCGCCGGCGGGGCCACGACGACCGTGTACCCGAACACCCAGGGCGAGGACTTCGTCCACATCGTCACCCACTCCGACAGCAGGTACTTCGTCGCCGAGAACCTCGAGCAACTCGCCAAGCTGCGTGAGAACGTCCCCGGCGACCAGATCCGCCAGGTCATCCTGCTCGACGGCATCGCCGAGGGCACGATCAGCAAGGAGCAACTGCGCGAGAAGGGCCGCGCGCTGCTGGCCGAGAACCCCTCGGCCATGGACGACGCGGTCGCCAACACGACCCCCGACACGCTGGCCACCCTCATCTACACGTCCGGCACCACGGGCCTGCCCAAGGGCGTCGAGTTGTTGCACAGCAACTGGACGTACGAGGGCGTGGCCGTCGACGCGCTGAACATCATCGGCCCCGACTCGCTGCAGTACTTCTGGCTGCCGCTGAGCCACGTCTTCGGCAAGGCCGTCATGATGATCCAGCTCCAGATCGGCTTCGCCTCCGTGGTGGACGGCCGCCTCGAGCGCATCGTCGACGGCCTGGAGGCGACGCGGCCGACCTTCATGTGCGGCGCCCCGCGTATCTTCGAGAAGGTCCGCAACGGGGTGAAGGCCAAGTCGGCCGGTGGCGTCAAGGGTCGGATCGCACGCTGGGCCTTCGCGGTCGGGCGCGAGTCGAACCCGTACCGCATCAAGGGGGAGAAGCTGCCCGGCACGTTGGGCCTGCAGTACCGGATCGCCGAGAAGCTGGTCTTCTCCAAGCTGCAGCACCGGTTGGGCGGGAACATCCAGTTCATGATCTCGGGTGCGGCGAAGCTGAGCGCGCAGGTGCAGGAGTGGTTCTACTCGGCCGGCATCGTCGTGGTCGAGGGCTACGGCGCGACGGAGACCTCGGCGGTGGCCGCGGTGAACGTGCCCTGGACGCCGCGCTTCGGCACGGTCGGACCTGCGCTGCCCGGCACGGAGATCCGCATCGCCGACGACGGTGAGGTGCTCATCAAGGGCCCCGGCATCATGAGGGGTTACCACAAGGACCCCGATCAGACCGCCGAGGTGCTGGTCGATGGCTGGTACCACAGCGGCGACATCGGCGAGCTCGACAGCGACGGCTACCTGCGCATCACCGACCGCAAGCGGGACCTGATGAAGACCTCGGGTGGCAAGCTCGTCGCGCCGCAGAAGGTCGAGGGCGTCCTGGCCGCCAACATCCCGTACGTGTCGCAGGTGATCGCGGTCGGCGACGGCAGGAAGCACATCTCCGCGTTGTTCACCATCGATCCCGCTGCGATGGAGAGCTGGGCCAAGCGCCACGGCAAGGAGGGCCTGAGCTACGCGGAGCTGACGCAGCTCCCCGAGTTCCGCGCGTCGATCGACCGTTTCCTGGCCCGTGCCAACGCGAAGCTGGAGCGGTGGGAGACCGTCAAGCGCTACGCGGTGCTGGACCACGAGCTCACCGTCGAGCAGGGGGGCGTCACGGCGAACATGAAGCTGCGTCGCAGCGCGGTCGCCCAGCAGTACGCCGACCTGGTCGATTCGCTCTACGACGCCGATCCCGAGGACTGAGTGGAGGCCTACCGCGTCCGCGTGCCGCTGCGCTGGGTCGACCTCGACGCGCAGGGGCACGCGAACAACGCCGCCCTGGTCGACTACCTCCAGGAGGCGCGCGTCGACTGGCTCCTGACGGGGCCGAACGCCCACCTGTTGGGCAACGGCATCATCGTGGTGGGTCACCAGGTCGAGTACCTGGGGCCCATCTTCTTCACGCCCGAGCCGCTCGAGGTCGCGTTGCACGTGGGTGACGTCGGTGCCGCGCGGTTCACGGTCGGCTACCTCGTCCACCAGGGCGGGCGGTTGGTCGCCCGCGCCCGGACGGTGCTGGCCAACTTCGACTTCGCGTCCGGTCGCCCCGCGCGCCTCGCGGAGGAGGAGCGCGCCTGGTTCAACGAGCGTTCGGTCCCCCTCGAGCCGCTGCGCGAGGTCGCCGGCTATGCGGTGGGGGAGGACCACCACACGCACCCGTTCCAGGTGCGCTGGTCCGACCTCGACGCCTACGGGCACGCCAACAACACCCGCTTCTTCGACTACGTCGCCGAGGCCCGTGTCGCGCTGAAGACGCCGCTGCTGGCCAACGCCATCCGCACCAGCGCGCACGAAGACGTCGAGCACGCCTGGCTGGTGGCCCGGCAGGACATGCGCTACACGGGACAGATCACCCACCGGCTCGAGCCGTACGAGGTGCACACGGCCGTCGGGGCACTGGGCCGGACGTCCCTCAACCTGGCCGCGGTGGTGGTCGACCCGCTCAACGGGCAGGTCATGTCCCGCTCCACCACGGTCCTCGTCCACGGGGACGCCGCGGGACGCCCCCAGCCGCTGCCGGACGCGATGCGCCGCATCGCGGAGTGGTGGCCCGCCCCCGCCACCGGGCGGCCGGTGCTGTGAGCGGGTTCCACCGCTGCGCGGTCCTGGGGTCGCCGATCGCCCACTCCCTGAGCCCGCTGATCCACACCCGGGCCTACGAGGTGCTCGGCATCGCCGGCGACTGGGAGTACGGGCGCCACGAGGTCGACGAGGCCGGGCTGGCCGGCTTCATCGCCGGGTGCGGTCCCGAGTGGGTGGGGCTGTCCTGCACGGCACCGCTCAAGCACGTGGTGCTGTCCCTCGGCACGGCGTCCGAGCGTGCGCGACTGCTCGACTCGGGCAACACCTTCCTGTTCAACGACGGCGACCCGCTGGTGGAGAACACCGACGTCACCGGCCTGGTCGGGGCGTTCGCCCGCGCCGGGGTGACCGCGGCCTCCTCGGCGCTGCTGCTCGGCAACGGCGCCACCGCTCGTTCGGCCCTCTACGCGCTGGCGGAGATGGGGGTGTCGGACGCCCTCGTCCTGGCCCGCTCGGAGGCCAGGGCGCGCGCCTCGCTGGACGGGCTGGGGGCGACGCTGGGCGTGCGCCTGACGCACGGTCCGTGGGGAGAGGTGCCGGACGTCGATGCCGTGGACGTGCTCGTCTCGACGGTGAGCACACCGTTGTCCTCCCACGTCGCGCAGGGCCTCGCCCGGCTCACCGCCGCCTGCTTCGATGCCACCTACAACCACTACCCGACCGAGCTCGACCGGGCCGCCCGCTCCGCCGGGATCGTCCAACTCTCCGGGATCGACCTGCTCGTCGGGCAGGCGTTGGATCAGATCCGGCTCATGACGGGACGCTCCTGCCCGGCCGAGCCCCTGCTCGAGGTGGCGTACGCCGCCCTGGGCTGACGCCGCGGCGGTGCCTCAGGCGCCCTGGACGAGGTCCTGATAGGCGGGATGCCTCGCGATCCAGCCCTTGATGAAGGGGCACAGCGGCAGCACCTTCCGGTCGCCACCGGCCCGGACGTCGTCCAGGGCGCCCTGGGCCAGCCGGCTGCCGACGCCCTGCCCCTCGAAGGCGGGGTCGACCTCGGTGTGGGTGAAGACGATCAGGCCACTGGCGAGCTGGTAGTCGGCGAAGCCGGCGAGCTCGCCGTCCAGTCGGGCCTCGTAACGGCTGGCCTCGGCGTTGTGGGTGATGGTGACGGTGGACAAGGTCGTGCTCCTGTGGCTCGGGGGCGGATAAGTGGGCGGACCGTCAGTCACAGCCCTCGGGCCCGCAGGCGGGACCCGTGGCGTCCTGGCTCAGGCCGGGGATCGAGAGGGTCGCGAACGCCGGCTTGGGGTGCACCTCGTCCCAGACCTGGGTGAGCGCCTGGGTGAACACCTCGAGCGGCTGTGCGCCGGAGATGCCGTACTTGTCGTGGAGCACGAAGAACGGGACGCCGTTGATGCCCAGCGAACGGGCGGCGTCGACGTCGGACTGCACGCGGCCGTCCAGTTCCTCGTCCTCGAGTGAGGCGCGGGCGATCCCGGTGTCCAGGCCGACCGATTCGGCGAGCCGGACGAGGACATCGGCGTCCGAGATCGACTCACCGTCGGTGAAGTGCGCGCGGAACAGGACCAGCTTGAGGTCGTGCGCGAGGCGCCCGGACTCGTCGGTGGTCTTGGCTGCGTGCAGCAGGCGGTGGGCCTTGCGCGAGTTGGCGACCTGGAGGGCGTCGAAGTCCATGACCAGGCCCTCGGTCTCGCCGGCGGCGACGACCTGGCCGAACATCTGGCGGACGGTGGATTCCGAGATGCCCTTGCGCTCCGCCAGGTACTGGGTCTCGGTGCCCTCATAGCTGTCCGGCAGCGTGGGGTCCAGCTGGAAGCTGTGCAGCCTGACCTCGACGCCGTCCCGGTGCTCGAAGGCAGCCAGGGCACGGTCGAAACGGGTGAGGCCGATGTAGCACCACGGGCAGGCGATGTCGGACCAGATGTCGATCTTCATGCTGAGCCCAACACCGTCAGTCCCCGTGGTGTTCCCCCGTGGGCCCGATTGCCTCGGTGAGGCGCTCCACGATCCGCCACGCGAACGGCGCGGATGCCGTGAACAGCAGCGACCCCACCAGGACGAGGACGGGCAGCGCCGCGCCCAGCCCGGCCACGAGCACGCCGGCGACCCACAGCGTCCACCACGCAGCCAACCACCCGGGGCGCCGTCCGGTCGACCGGGAGAAGAGGTCGCCCACGTTCTGGAACGGCACCCACCAGGCCGCGACCGGGACGAACCAGGACGCGACGTGCCAGGCGGGGGTGCGGCGGGTGGTGCCGGGCGGGAGGGCGCTGGCGACCCGGTACTGCCAGACCAACCAGAAGGTGCCGGAGACGACCAGCAGGCCCGACGCCGCGCCCGTGGCGGCGAGGACGACGTCCTTGGCCAGCCACGCCGGGGCGGCGGCCTGCTGCCAGAGGTGGACGCCGGCGGCGAGCGGTGCCGCAACGCCGGCCAGGGCGATGGCCACGCGGGTGAGGAGGGCCAGCGTCCGGAGGCGCGGTGGTTCGGGAGCGGCCCACCCCGAGATGGCTGGGATCTCCCACGTGTGATGGCTGGGTTCGGGCGCGAGGGTCGCGTCGGTCCACATCACCCCGTCCCACCAGCGCTGCACGGGTGCGCCGTCGGGGGACGGGTACCACCCGGCTGGAGCGGGCTGTGGGGCCTGGGTCATCGGAACACCTCCACACACCAGTGTGCCCCGGGCACGAGGCCCGGGGCACACCGGCGATTGCTCGGTTCGATCAGCGTGGGGTCAGTGGGCGTCCACGGCCTCGGACTCGGTGCGGTCACCGCTCCAGTTGGTGTGGAAGGTGCCCTCCTTGTCGATGCGCTTGTAGGTGTGCGAGCCGAAGAAGTCGCGCAGGCCCTGGGTCATGGCCGCGTTCGTGCGCTCGGCACGGACGAGGTCGTAGTAGGACAGGGCGGACGCGAAGCCCGGGATCGGCACGCCGGCCTCGGTGGCCCTGGCCACGACGCGGCGCCACGAGGTGTTGGCGTCGGCGAGGCCCTTGGCGATCGAGGGGGCCTCGAGCAGGGTCTCCAGGTTGCCGGCCGCGTACTCGTTGGAGATGCGGTCGAGCAGCTTGGCGCGGATGATGCAGCCGGCGCGCCAGATGCGGGCGCAGGCGGCGACGTCGATGTCCCAGCCGTACTCCTGGCCGGCGACCTTGATCAGGTGCAGACCCTGGGCGTACGCGATGACCTTGGCGCTCCACAGCGCCTGGCGGACGTCCTCGATGAAGGCTTCCTTGTCGTCGACCTGGACCTTGCCGTCCGGACCGGACAGGGCCGCCCGGGCGGACTTGCGCAGGTCGGGGGAGCTGGAGGCGGCGCGCGCGAACACGGACTCGGCGATCGCGGCGGCGGGGACGCCGAGGTTCAGGGCTTCCTGGACCGTCCAGGTGCCGGTGCCCTTCATGCCGGCGGCGTCGTGGATGACGTCGATGAGCGGCTTGCCGGTCTCGGCGTCGACCTGGCGGAGCACCTCGGAGGTGATCTCGATCAGGTAGGAGTCGAGGTCGCCGGTGTTCCACTGGGCGAAGATGTCGGCGGCCTCGGCAGCGGAGACGCCGACACCCTTGAGGAGGTCGTAGGCCTCGCCGATGAACTGCATGTCGGCGTACTCGATGCCGTTGTGGACCATCTTGACGAAGTGGCCGGCGCTATCGGTGCCGATCCAGGTGCAGCAGGGCTCACCCTCGTACTGCGCCGAGACCTTCTCCAGGATGGGGCCGACGACGTCGTAGGACTCCTTGGGGCCACCGGGCATCATGGACGGACCCTTGAGGGCGCCCTCCTCGCCGCCGGAGATGCCGCAGCCGATGAAGTTGAAGCCTTTCTCGGCCATCATCTTCTCCCGACGACGGGTGTCGGGGAAGTAGGTGTTGCCACCGTCGATGACGATGTCGCCCTGGTCGAGGTGCGGGATCAGGGACTCGATGGTCGCGTCGGTCGCAGGGCCGGCCTTGACCATCATGATGATCCGACGGGGCTTCTCCAGGGAATCGACGAACTCCTCGACCGTCTCGGAACCGACGAACTCAGCCTCGGGATGCGCCTCGAGGACGGCGGCCGTCTTCGCGTACGACCGGTTGAAGATAGCCGTCCTGAAACCCTTGCTGGCGAAGTTGCGGGCCAGGTTCGAGCCCATGACGGCCATGCCGACGACGCCGATCTGGGCTGTGCCTGTCTTCTCGCTCATGTGTGGTGCTTCCTTTGCTAGGGGACCGAACACGTTCATCTTGCCGCAACGCCGAACGGCGGGTAGCCGGTTGCCTTGTTTGCCCTGCATTCACCGGAAAGTGGCGGCAATCGGCTGTGTATGGCGCAGAGGCCCGACAGAATGGCCACCATGACAGAGCCGTTGACCCTCAATCCCGATCGGCTGTTCCCGGCCGAACCGCAGACTCGCGCGGTCGCCCGCAAGCTGTACGACCAGATCAAGGACCTGCCGATCCTGTCACCCCACGGCCACGTCCCCCCGGCCTGGATCGCCGACGACATCCCCTTCTCCGACCCGACCAACCTGTTGCTGACGCCCGACCACTACGTCAACCGCATCATGCACGGGCAGGGCGTCGACCTCGCCGACCTCGGCGTCCCGATGGGGCGCACCGACTTCAGCGCCGATCAGGCGCGCAACGCGTGGCGCACCTTCTGCCGCAACTGGTACCTGTACCGCGGCACGCCGATGAAGTTCTGGATGGAGGCGGAACTCGTCGACATCTTCGGTGTGGACGTCCGCCCGTCGGAGGAGACCGCCGACCGCATCTACGACCAGATCTCCGAGAAGCTCGCCCAGCCCGAGTTCAAGCCGCGGGCGCTGATGGACCGCTTCAACATCGAGTTCATCGCGACCACGGACGACCCGCTGGACGACCTGGAGCACCACGCCAAGATCCGCGAGGACGCTTCGTTCACCCGCACCGTCGCCCCGACCTACCGCCCCGACAAGTACCTCGAGCCGGCCCGGGACGACTGGAACGGCCTCATGGACGCCCTGGCCGAGAAGACCGGCATCGACACCGGCACCTTCGCCGGTTGGGTCGAGGCCATGGAGAACCGTCGCGCGTTCTTCAAGTCGATGGGGTCCACCTCGACCGACCACAGCCACGCCGACCTGGGCGCCGAGCCGCTGGACGACGCAGAGGCCGTCTACGCCAAGGCCCGCCGGGGCGAGGCGTCGAACGAGGAGTGCACCGCCCTGCGCAAGGCCTTCATGTTCGAGCAGGCGCGCATGGCATCGGAGGACGGCCTCGTGATGACCGTCCACCCGGCCGTGTACCGCAACCACCACCAGGGCACCTTCCAGAAGTACGGCGCAGACGTGGGCGGCGACATCCCGATGGCCATCGAGGTCGTCAACACGCTGCAGCCCATGCTGAACGCGTTCGGCACGAACCCGAACTTCCGCATCATCCTGTTCGGCATGGACGAGACCGTCTACAGCCGGGAGGTGGGCCCGCTCGCCGGGTTCTACCCGTCGGTGTACGTCGGCCCGCCGTGGTGGTTCATCGACGCCCCGGACGCCATCAAGCGCTGGCGCAAGGCCGTCACCGAGTACGGCACGTTCTACAAGACGTGCGGCTTCATCGACGACACGCGCGCGTTCATGTCGATCCCGGCCCGCCACGACGTGGCGCGTCGCTGTGACGTGTCCCACCTGGCCGAACTCGTGGTCGAGGGTCGACTCGACCTCGACGAGGCCGAGCAGACGGCGTTCGACCTGACCTCGACGCTGCCGCGCAAGGCGTTCAACATCCCGGGCTGATCGCGCTCTGAGACAACGCCACCGCTGCCCCGGCCCACCCAGCACCCGCTGGGTGGGCCGGGGCACAAGTTCGCTCAAGTTCGTTGCACGAGGTTGCCAAGTTGCTAGGGTTCGGTCATGGTCAATGAGCCGGGGACTGGGTCGGATGCCACCATCTACGACGTGGCACGCGTCGCAGGTGTGAGTCCGTCGACCGTGTCCCGGGCGTTCTCCCGGCCCGGGCGCGTGAGCGCGCAGACCGCCGAGAAGATCCGCCAGGTCGCCGAGGAGCTCGGTTACCGCGCCCGCGAGGTCGCCCGCACCACGGCCAAGAGCACCACGAAGGTCCTGGGCCTGGCCGTCGCCGACATCACCAACCCATTCAACTTCCGCGTGATCCGCGGCTGCCAGGCCGCCGCCGCCGAGGCCGGCTTCGTCGTCACCCTGAACGACGCCCAGGAGTCCGAGGCGCTCGAGCGCGAGATGCTGCGCCGCTCCATGCCGTTGCTGGACGGCCTGATCATCGCCAGTTCGCGCCTGTCCGACACGGAGCTGCGCACCGTGGCCAAGAGCATCCCGACCGTCGTGCTGAACCGCCGGGTGGCGGGGTTGCACTGCATCATCCCCGACATGGGGCATGGCGTCCGCAAGGCCGCCGAGCACCTGATCGCGCTCGGTCACCGCAACATCACCTACCTGGCCGGGCCGGAGGCGTCCTGGGCCGACGGCATGCGCTGGCGGGCGATGCGCGACTCCGCCAAGGAGCTGGGCTTCACCGAACACCGCGTGGGCCCGTTCGCCCCGACGATCCAGGGTGGACGCGGTGCCGCCGAGGTCATCGCCGCCCGGCGACTCAAGGCGGTCGTCTGCTACAACGACCTGATGGCCATCGGCCTCATGCAGGGCCTGGCCGAGCGCGGCATCAAGGTGCCGGAGCAGGTCAGCGTCGTCGGGTTCGACAACATCTTCGCCTCGGCCCTCATCACGCCGGGCCTGACCACCGTCGCGGCGCCGCTCACGATGCTGGGCGACTCCGCGGTCCGTTACATCGTGGCGGCGCTGACGGGGCACAAGGCCGCGGACTCCGCCCCGGTGTCGGTGCCCGTCCGGCTGATCGTGCGTCAGAGCACCGGCCCCGCGTAAGCGGCGTCACGCCTCAGGCGTTCTTGCGCAGGCGGTACAGGACCTCCCCGGCGTTCTCCTGGACGTAGACGCTCGGGTCGTTCTTCCACGCCTCGACGTCCACGGCGTCCAGCGGGAGGTACCCGAGGTTGACCGACCGGCAGACCTCCTCGGGGATCTGCGTGCACAGGGTCACCTTGATGCGGTTGGTCTCCACCCCCGTCTCGGGGTCGTAGGAGCCGGCGCCGCGCACGTGGGTCGAGTGCGCGAGCACGCCCTTGGGGACGGTGGAGAACTTGTCCCACTGCTTGGTGAAGTACTCGATCGAGTGGTAACCGATGTCGTAGATCTCCGGGTGCTGCTCGGAGACCTCGGTGACGTGGGGGGCGTAGATGATGACCTCGCCGCCGTCGGCCATGGCCGGCTGCATCTTGTAGCAGCCCTTCGCGGCGGTCCAGATGTCGTCGTAGCGCGTCGGCATCATGGCCAGCACCTTGGTGAAGGGCTCGTCGACATGGACGACGTGGCTCTCGGCGGCGATGTCGGCGGCGTCGGCCCACGAGGACTCCGTGTCGCCGAACGACACCGACTCCAACTCGCCCGTGCCGGACTGGACGACGATGCACAACGCGTACTTGTCGTTGGGGATCAGCTCGACGCCGGCGTTGATGATCTTGCGCACCGGGGTGACGCCCGGGGAGCCGATCATGTCCTCGACACCGATGAGCGCGCCGACCCAGTGCGACAGGTCGATGGCGTCGTGGGTCGAGCAGCCGGGGATGAAGTACTTGTTGCCACCCGAGATGCCGACCACCTCGTGCGGGAACACCGGGCCGATGACCAGGTTGATGTCGGCCTCCACGACGTGGCGGTTCATCTCGACGACGACGTCCTCGGACATGGAACCGTTGGACAGCTCCCGGATCCGGTCCGCCGTCAGCGTGCCGATGTTCACGATCTGGGAGGGATCGAGGAACTCGTGGTTGACGATCGTCATGCCGGGGTAGACCGACTCGAGGGTCTCGCCGTCGGTGATGCCGAACCAGGCGTCGATCTCGTCGGGTTCCATGTAGGAGTGGGTGCCCAGGGCGATGACGCACGTCAGCGACGCCACGCGGTCGATGAGGTACTTGTGGGCGGTGCCGACCACCAGCCGCAGCGGGCAGCTGCGCGTACCGTCCGGCACCACGAGGACGACGTTCTTGCCGTCGAAGTCGACCCGCTGGAACTGCTCGGCGACGAAGGCGTCCAACTCCGCATCGCTGACCGTCCGGTGGGGTCCACCGATGGTCACGGCCTCGAGGGTGGCCGCAGTGGTCACGTCTGTCGTCACGAATGCCTCCTAAGTGCGGGTCGCGTGGGCCCCAGCCTAGTCCGGACGCCCTTGCCCCACATCCGAAATGGCGCAGCCACCGTGGCAACTTACGGCCTTTCCGCCCCTCCTGTGGGGCGGGCGAACTAGTCTCGGGACCACATGGATCCCCCCACCGGTGCCGCTTGGAAAGGAACTCACTCGTGGCTCGTCGACTCTCCCGTTCGCAGGACGGACGTCCCGCCGCTCCTGTTCGGATCGTCCACCTCGGGATGGGCAACTTCTTCCGCGCCCACCAGGCGATGTACACCGATCGCGCCCCCGACGCGGGTGAGTGGGGCATCGCCGCGTTCACCGGGCGCTCGCTGGGCATCGTCCCGCAGATGCAGGAGCAGGACAACCTGTACACCCTCGTCGTGCAGAACCCGGAGGGCAACGACTACCAGGTGATCAGCTCGCTGTCGGCCACCCACTCGGGCACCGACGTGGAGCAGCTGCTGGAGTACTTCCGCTCGCCCGAACTGGCGATCGTCACCTCGACCATCACCGAGGCCGGCTACCTGCCCAAGCCGGGCGGTGGCCTGAACGCGGAGCACCCGGCCGTCCAAGCCGACATCGAGGCGATCCGGGCCGGCAACCTGGCGGGCGTGACCACGGCGCCGGGCAAGTTCGCCGCCGGACTGCTCGTCCGCCGCGAGGCGGGTGCCGGCCCGATCACCTTCTGCCCGTGTGACAACGTTCCGGACAACGGCGAGATGGTCGCCCACGTGGTCCGCGACATCGCCGCACTCGTCGACCCGACGCTGCCGGAGTGGGTGGAGGAGAACGTCGGGTTCGCCACCACGATGATCGACCGCATCACCCCGGCGATCTCCGCCGAGGCGCTGCAGGCGATCACCGACGACACCGGTGTCGAGGATCCCGCCGCCGTCGCGACCGAGCCCTTCACCGAATGGGTCATCGCGGGCGACTTCAAGGCAGGACGCCCCCGCTGGGAGGACGCGGGGGCGAACTTCGTCGACGACATCACCCCGCACGAGCTGCGCAAGCTCTGGCTGCTCAACGGCTCGCACTCGCTCATGGCGTACGCCGCCACGATCGTCGGGCGTCCGACCGTGTACGAGGCCATCTCGGACCCGGTCGTGGCCGGCTGGGTGAACGAGTGGTGGGACGTCGCGGCCCAGCACCTGCCGCTGCCCGCCGCGGAGGTGGACGCCTACCGCGCCGCCCTGCTGGAGCGCTTCGGCAACCCGCGCATGAAGGACCAGCTCGCCCGCATCGCGGCCGACGGCTCGGTGAAGATCCCGATCCGCATCGTGCCGGCGCTGAACGCCGAGCGTGCGGCCGGTGGCGAGCCGATCGGTGCCGAGCGCGCGGTCGCCGCCTGGGTCCTGCACCTGCGTGGCGTGGGCGCCCCGTTCCAGGACGCCAACGCCGACGCGGTCAAGGGCTTCGGTGAGGGCACGCTGGAGGAGTCGGTCGAGAAGGCCTGCGACCACCTCGGCATCCCGGATGCCGCCGCCCGCGCCTCGATCCTGGCGCTGGCGCGGGAGTTGGAGGGCCTGGCCGCCTGACGCCGGGGCCCGCCGGCCCGTCACCCACCTCTGCCGATCCTCAGTCGTCGATGCGGAAGCCGAGCTTCAACGTCACCTGGAAGTGGGCCACCTGTCCGTCGACGAGGTGCCCGCGCGTGCTCACGACCTCGAACCACTCCAGGTTGCGCACCGTCCGGTTGGCGCGCGCCACCGCGCCGCGGATGGCGTCGTCGAACGACTCCTTGGAGGTGCCGACGATCTCGCTGATGCCGTACGTGTGGTCACTCATGGTGCTCCTCCTCGGTCAATGGATGAGGCATTCTCGCCGAGGGGCAGCACTGCCGACAAGGGCCGGGTCAGCGCCGGTGGGTGATCCTCCCGGCCCACACCGTGAGCTCGACCGGATCGGGCAGGTCGAGGCCGTGGTAGGGGTTGTTGCGCGACTTGGACGCCGACCGGTTGCGGTCGACCATCGAGCGGCGCGACGGGTCGACGAGGACGAGGTTGGCGGGTTCACCCACCGTGATCGGACGCCCCTGGTGCGCCAGGCGGCCGATGCGGGCGGGCGCGAGCGACATGCGGTCGGCCACGCCGGCCCAGTCGAGGCGCCCGGTCGACACCATGACCTCCATCACCACGGCGAGGGCCTCCTCGAGGCCGAGCATGCCGGGGGAGGCCACGTCGAACGGGTGGTCCTTGTCCTGCACGGTGTGGGGCGCGTGGTCGGTGGCGACGATGTCGATCGTCCCGTCGGCCAGGGCCTCGCGCAGTGCCTCGATGTGCTCCGAGGGGCGCAGGGGCGGGTTGACCTTGAACGTCGTGTCGTAGGTCTCCACGTGCGGGGTGTCCAGCAGCAGGTGGTGCGGCGTCACCTCGGCCGTCACGACGGCCCTGCCACGCTTCTTCGCCCAGCGGATCACCTCGACCGACTCCGCGGTCGAGATGTGGCAGGCGTGGTAGCTGCCGCCGGTGAACTCGGCGAGTTGGACGTCGCGGGCGATGATCGTGGACTCGGCGACCGTGGGCCAGCCGGGCAGCCCGAGCCGGCCGGAGACCTCGCCCTCGTGGCAGCAGGCACTCGGGCCGGCGAGCCGCGGGTCCTGGGCGTGCTGGGCGACGACCCCGCCGTAGGGCTTGAGGTAGGTCAGCGCCCGGCGCATGATCAACGAGTCGTGGACACACGCCCCGTCGTCCGAGAAGACCCGGACGCCCTGGGCGGCCATCAGCCCCAGCTCGGCCAGTTCCTCACCCTCCCGGCCCTTGGTCACCGCGCCGATCGGCACGACCTCGCAGTGGCCGTCCCGGATCCCCAGCTCGGCGATGTACTGCGCGGCCTCGGCGGTGTCGGTGGTCGGGGTGAGGTTCGGCATCGCGAACACGGCGGTGTAGCCACCCCGCGCGGCCGCCAGGGTGCCGGTCGCGACGGTCTCGGCATCCTCCTTGCCGGGCTCGCGGAGATGGGTGTGGAGGTCGACCAGACCCGGCAGGGCGAGGAGCCCGGCGGCGTCGATGCGCTCGGCGTCGCCGGGGGCGTCCGCCGCGTCGACGAAACGCCCGTCGGCGATCGCCAGGTCGGTGGTCGAGCCGTCCGCCAGCTCGACGCCGGTCAGGATCAGGGACCGGGTAGCGTCCGCCATGGTCAACGTCCTCCCTCTCCACCCAGCAGGTGGTACAGCACGCTCATCCGGACGGCCACACCGGCCGACACCTGGTCCAGCACCCGTGAGTTGGCGGCGTCCGCCGCCTCGCTGCTGATCTCGACGCCGCGGTTCATCGGGCCGGGGTGCATGATCGCGGCGGTCGGCTTGAGCCGGGCCAGCCGTTCGGCGGTCAGCCCGTACTCGGTCGCGTACTCGCGGGCCGTCGGGAAGAACCCACCCGACATGCGCTCGCGCTGGACGCGCAGCATCATCACGACGTCGGCGGATTCCAGCGCCTCGTCGAAGTCCTGGGTCACGTGGACCCCCCACGTGTCCACGCCCGACGGCAGGAGGGTCGGGGGAGCGACGAGGGTGACCTGGCCGCCGAGCGTCCGCTGGAGGAGCACGTTCGAGCGGACGACCCGGCTGTGCAGCAGGTCGCCCACGATCGCGATGCGCTTGCCCTCGAAGGTGTCGGCCTGCTTCTGCTCGCGGAAGTGCTGGCGCATCGTGTAGGCGTCCAGCAGGGCCTGCGTGGGGTGTTCGTGCTGGCCGTCACCGGCGTTCACGACGGACGCCCTGACCCACCCGGCGGCCTGGGCGGCGGCGCCCGAGCTCGCGTGGCGGATGATGAAGCAGTCCACGCCCATGGCGTCCAGCGTCAGCATGGTGTCGCGCAGCGACTCGCCCTTGCTGACCGAGGAACCCTTGCCGGACACGTTGATGGTGTCGGCGCTCATCCACTTGCCGGCGATCTCGAAGGAGGTGCGGGTGCGGGTGGAGTCCTCGAAGAACATGTTGATGATCGTGCGGCCGCGCAGCGCCGGCAGCTTCTTGATCGGACGGCTCTGGACCTCGTGCATCTCCTCGGCGACGTCGAGGAGCGACTGCACCTCCGACTCGGACAGGTCGGCGGCGCTCAGCAGGTGGCGCATCAGGACTCCTTGGGCTGGCTGAGGGTCACCAGGTCCTCGCCGTCGATCTCGGCGAGAGCCACGCGAACGTGCTCGGCCGAACTCGTCGGAAGGTCCTTGCCGACGTGGTCGGCCTGGATGGGCAGGTCGCGGTGTCCGCGGTCGATGAGGACGGCGAGCCGGACGGCGCGGGGCCGGCCCAGGTCCTTCAGTGCGTCCATCGCGGCCGCGATGGTACGCCCCGAGAAGAGGACGTCGTCGACGAGGACCACGGTCCTGCCGTCGAGCGACACGGGGATCCGGGTCGGGCCGACCGCGCGGGTGGGGTTGGAGCGCAGGTCGTCGCGGTACATCGTGATGTCGAGTTCCCCGACCGGCACCTCGACGCCCTCGGCCTCGGCGATCAGGGCGCCCAGGCGTCGTGCGAGGGGGATGCCGCGGGTGCGGATGCCGAGCAGGACCAGGTCCTCGGGGCCGCGGTTGGCCTCCAGCACCTGGTGGGCGATGCGCTTCAAAGCGCGATGCACGTCGTGGCTGTCCCAGATGACCCGGACGCCATCCTCGTCTGCACTCACCAAGCTCTCCCTCGACCGCTCATTGCGGCAGTCAATCTACCCCAGTTGTCCGCTAGCATTCCGGCCATGTCGCATCTCGCCCTGATCACCCTGCTCGAAACCCTGCCGGGCTGGCCGGATGTCGTCGAGCCCAGCCTCATGGAGTCGCTCGTGATCCTCGCCGGGATCCCGGCGGCCATCGCCGTGGTGGCCACGGTCGCCATCATGGGGCCGCAGTGGTTCCGCCAGTCGCAGGGCAAGGAGCTCGAGCGCCGCTAGTAGCGCTCGCGCCACGGATCGGTGACGATCCGTGAGACGGTCGACCCCAGACGGACACCGGCGTCCACGGCCGCCCGCTCCAGCACCCGCTGCGCCACCGGCAGCCACGTCCACTCGGCTGCCCAGTGCGGCACGTCCACCAACACGGGGGCGTCCGCGTGCGCCAGGAAGTCCTGGGCCGGGTGGTGGCGCAGGTCGCCCGTGACGTAGGCGTCCACCCCGGCCGCCCGCACGGCGTCCAGCATCGAGTCACCGGCGCCGCCGACGACCGCCACCGTCTCCAGGACCCGGTCCGGATCCCCGCCCAGCTTCACGCCGCCGGCCGTGGCCGGAACGTTCGCCGCGACCCGCCGGGCGAACGCGCGGGCCGTGAGCGGCTCGACCAGCCGGCCGATGCGGCCCAGCCCCCGGTCGGACGCCTCGGGTGCCAACTCGAGCACGTCGAAGGCCGGCTCCTCGTACGGGTGGGCCGCGCGCAGCGCCGCCAGCACGGCGGACCGGCGCCGGCGGGGCAACACCATCTCCACGCGGGTCTCCTCGACGCGTTCGATCGCGCCGATGTTCCCGATCGTGGGGTTCGCCCCCGCCAGCGGACGGAAGGTGCCCGTCCCGGTCGCGGTGAACGCGCACCGGTCGTAGTCGCCGATCGCACCCGCGCCCGCGAGGGCGAGGGCGTCGATGACGCCCTCGGCGTCCGCGGTCGGGACGAACGTGACGACCTTGTCGAGCGGGTCGCCGGGCGCCGGCCGGAGCGGCCGGAGGTCGGTCAGCCCACACGCGGACGCCAGTGCCTCGGCCACACCGTCCGGGGCCGAGTCGGCGTTGGTGTGCGCCGCGAACTGCGCGATGCCCGCTCGGATCAGGCGGACCAGGACCCGGCCCCTGGGTTGATCGGTCCGCACGGCATGGACGCCGCGCAGCAGCAGGGGGTGGTGGGTGACGACCAACTGCGCACCCACGCGCTCGGCCTCGTCGACCACCTCGTCGGTGCAGTCGACGGCGAACAGGACGTGGTCCACCGCAGCGTCGGGGTCGCCGCAGCCCAGGCCGACGCGGTCCCAGTCCTCGGCGAGGCTCTCGGGGTAGGCGGCCTGCAGCCAGCCCATGATCGTGCGGACGTCCGTGGCCATGGCCCCGACCCTACTGGGCGGCACCCGGGCCCGCTCGGAGACGGCCGCATGGGGGGCGGCTACTCCGCTCGGGGCCGGTTGACCTGCGCGTCCTGGTTGTTGAGCGCGCGGACGGCGTCGTCGCGCCGTTCCACGACGAGGCGGCGGACCGACTCGGGCAGGTGACGCTCGGCCAGGAAGGCGTCCAGCTTGTCGATGAAGGCCCGGTCGGCGAGCGGGCGCGGGAAGAGGAGACCGAGGACGTGCTGGCGGATCGTGGTGGACGCGGTGGCCCAGCGGCCCTCGCCCGAGCCGATGTCGTCCACCACCTCGAGGTACTTGTCGACGTAGGGCGCGAGCAGGTCGTCCTGGTCGAGCTGCCAGAAATGGCTGCAGACCTGGACGTGGGTCTCGTTCGGGGTCTCCCGCTCGGTCGCCGCGGCCCAGGCGTCGGCCTTGGCGGCCGCGTCCTTCGAGGCAGCCCTCGCCCCGGCGGCCTTCTCGGCGCCGGTGGCGGTGTGGTCGCGCTCGGCCTCGGCGGCGATCTCGGCTTCGCCGACGGCGCCGACACGGGCCAACTCGGTGACCAGTCGCCAGCGCACGTCGGCGTCGATGGCGAGGCCCTCGGGCACCTCCTCGCCGTCCAGCCACGCCTTCAGCACGGCGGCGCCGACCTCGTCGTTGATGGAGTGGGCCAGCGAGCGGGCCAGTGCGAGCTGGTGGTCGGAGCCGGCGACGGACTCCTTCAGCAGCTTGGCGAGGCCGGCGGTGAACCGATCGGCCAGCGCGCGGCGGTCACCGCGGTCCGCGTAGTAGTCGATCGCGGTGCGCGCCTGCAGCAGGAGTGCGGCCACCGCGGTGAGGTCCGTCTCGACGCCGACGCCGCGCAGGACGAGGTCCACATAGTCGGACACCGCCATCTCACCGTCGCGCGTGAGGTCCCACGTGGCGCCCCAGGCCAGGGCGCGCGCCAGCTCATCGTCCAACGCGTGCACGTGGTTCACGAGCGTCGCCAGCGACCGTCCGTCCAGGCGGATCTTGGCGTAGGTGAGGTCGTCGTCGTTGAGGAGCAGCAGGTCGGGACGCCGCTGGCCGACGACCTCCGGCACCTCGGTGTACTCGCCGTCGATGTCGAACTCGAAGCGTTGGGTCCGCGTGAGCTTCCCGTCGACCACGTTGTAGAAGCCCAGCGCGATGCGGTGCCGGCGCAGGGTCGGCCACTGCTGGGTGGCCCACTGGCGGATGCCGAAGCGGGTGAAGGTGTCACCGTCGGTGTCCCAGTCGGCGGCCAGGGTGTTCACGCCCGCCGTCTGCAACCACTGTGTCGTGAAGAAGGAGAGGTCGCGGGTGGATGCCACCTGCAGGTGGTGGAGCAGGTCGTCCAGTCGCGTGTTGCCCCAGGCGTGCTCCGCGAAGTAGGTGCGGACGCCTGCCAGGAAGTCCTCCTCGCCGACGAACGCGACGAGCTGACGCAGCGCGGAGGCGCCCTTGGCGTAGGTGATGCCGTCGAAGTTCAGCTCGACCGCCTCGAGGTCGTACATGTCCGCGGCGATGGGGTGCGTCGAGGGCAACTGGTCCTGACGATAGGCCCACGTCTTGCGCTGGTTGCAGAAGGTGGCCCACGGGTTGGCCCTGTCGCCGTACCGGGCGCGGATCTGCTCCTGCGCGAAGTGGGCGGCGAACTCGGCGAACGACTCGTTGAGCCACAGGTCGTCCCACCACGTCATGGTGACGAGGTCGCCGAACCACATGTGGGCCATCTCGTGCAGGATCGTGTTGTCGCGGCCCTCGTAGGCGGCGGCGGTCTGGCGGCTGCGGAAGATGTACTCGTCGCGGAAGGTCACGCAACCCGCGTTCTCCATGGCGCCGAAGTTGAACTCCGGCACGAACACCTGCGCGTAGTCCTCGAACGGGTAGGTGCGACCGAAGTGCTTCTCGAACACCGCGAACCCGCGCTTGGTCGTCTCGAAGATCCGGTCGGCACGGAGCGCGTCCGCCAAGGACTGGCGGACGTGGACCGACAGCGGGATCTCCGAGCCGTCCTCCCGGGTCCAGGAGTCGAGGACCGAGTGGAACTCACCCGCGCACAGGGCGGTGATGTAGGTCGAGATGCGCTGGGTGGGGGCGAACTCCCAGCGGGCGAACCGGTCGTCGATGGCCGTCGGCTGGACGGCGGGGCTGTTGGAGAGCACCGTCCACTCCTGCGGGGCCAGCGCCGTGAACTGGAAGGTGGCCTTGAGGTCGGGCTGCTCGAACGTGGCGAACACCCGCCGGGCATCGGCGACCTCGAACTGGCTGTACAGGTAGACACGGCCGTCCGCCGGGTCGACGAAGCGGTGCAGGCCCTCCCCGGTGCGGGAGAACCGCATGGTGCCCTCGACCTCGAGCACGTGCTCACCCTCGGAGAGTTCCAGGGTCAGGTGCTCCCCGTCGAAGGCATGGGCGGGGAGGGGCTGTCCGTCGAGGGTGGCCGACACCGCGTCGGAGATGATGTTGGCGTTGGTCACGCACGCGATCGAGCTGAACCGGATGCGGGTGGACGAGGTGAACGTCGTGTCGCTCGATCCGGTGAGGTCGATGGTCACCTCGTAGGAATCCACGCGGAGTTGTCCGCTGCGGGTCCTGGCCTCGTCACGGGTGATGTTGGCGCGGAACATGCAGGCTCGATTCTCGGGTCGAATGGGTACGATCGCCCAGCCTACCGGGGCGGTCTTCCGCGTGCCGCCCGCAACAATTCAGTGTGGGGGCGGCCCACTACGCTGGCGCCATGACGCAGAAGGTTGATCTCTGGTTCGATCCGATTTGCCCGTGGGCCTGGATGACGTCCCGCTGGATGCTCGAGGTCGAGAAGGTTCGGGACGTGCACGTCGACTTCCACGTGATGAGCCTGTCCGTGCTCAACGAGGGGCGCGACCTGCCTCCCGACTACCGCCGGATGTTGGACGAGGCCTGGTCCCCGGCGCGCGTCGCGCTCGCCGTCGAGAGCGGGCACGGCCAGCAGGCCCTCCGCGACTTCTACACCGCCATCGGCACGCGCTTCCACCCGGGTGAGGAACCGCGGACGCGCGAGACCATCGAGGGTGCGCTCGCCGACGTCGGCCTGCCGGTGACGTTGGCCGACCTCGGCGAGACGGACGCCCACAACGGCGACCTGCGCGCCAGCCACCACGCCGGGATGGACCCGGTCGGTGACGAGGTCGGCACGCCGGTGATCCACCTGAACGGCAAGGCACTGTTCGGCCCGGTCATCTCCCCGGCACCCAAGGGGGAGGAGGCCGGCAACCTGTTCGATGGATTCGCCAAGGTCACCGCGTACCCCGGCTTCTTCGAGCTCAAGCGGACCCGCACCGTGGGGCCGATCTTCGACTGAGGGTGTGGTGCGTCGGCGCCGCGTGGGGGAGACTGGCGGCATGCGCGTTCACATTGCCACCGACCACGCGGCATTCGACCTCAAGCAGTTCCTGGTCAGGGAACTGACGGCGCTCGGGCACGAGGTGATCGACCACGGCGCCGCCACCTATGACGCCCAGGACGACTACCCCGCGTTCATCATCCCGGCGGCCGAGGCGGTCGCGGCCGACCCGGAGTCGTTCGGGATCATCCTCGGCGGGTCGGGCAATGGGGAGCAGATGGCCGCCAACAAGGTGAAGGGGATCCGCGCGGGGCTGGCGTACAACCTCGTCATGGCCCGGCTGGCGCGCGAGCACACGAACGCGAACATCCTGTCCATGGGTGGCCGGATGCAGAGCCTCCCGGAGGCGCTGGCGATGGCCAAGGTCTTCCTCGACACGCCGTTCTCCGGGGATCCCCGACACGTCCGACGGCTGGCCATGATCGAGGCGTACGAAGAAGGACGCCGGGCCTGACCCCCGCGGGTCGGGGACGGGCCGCCGACTAGACTCCCCGGCATGCCCGAAGGACACGTCACGCACCGGCTCGCCCGCGCCCTGACCAGCGAGTTCGGTGGGCGCCCGGTCTCGGTGACCTCCCCGCAGGGGCGCTTCGCGGAGGCGGCCGCCTTGCTGGACGGGCGAACGCTGGACGGCGCGGACTCCGTGGGCAAGCACCTGCTGGTGGACTTCGACCTCGGCACCATCTGGATCCACCTGGGCCTGATCGGCAAGTTCCGGTTCAACACCGACTTCCCGCCGCCCAACCCCACCACGCTGCGATTGCGCCTCACGGACGGACGCACGGCAGCCGACCTGCGTGGGCCCCAGTGGTGTCGGCTCGTCACGCCCAGCGAGCGCGAAGCCGTGATCGCCGACTCGGGCCCCGACCCGATCCGGACCGACGCCGACCCCGAGCGAGCATGGGCCGCCACCTCCCGCTCCCGCAAGCCGATCGCCGCCGTGCTGATGGACCAAAGGGCCTTCGCCGGCGTCGGGAACATCTTTCGCGCCGAGGTGCTCCACCGGCACCGGATCGACCCGATGCTGCCGGCTCGGGACCTCCCGCGGCCCGTCTTCGACGCCGTCTGGTCCGACCTGGTGATGCTCATGCGCGCGGCGGTGGAGGTCGGGCGCATCGACACGGTCGCCGACGACCACACGCCCGAGGCGACCGGACGTGACCCCCGCGTCGACCGGCACGGGGGCGAGGTCTACGTGTACCGGCGCGCCGACCTGCCCTGCCACGTGTGCGGCACGCGGGTCTCGTCCGCAGAGCTTGCCGGCCGCAACCTCTACTGGTGCGGGGTCTGCCAGGCGCCGGGGTCCACGGGCCTCGTCGAGGTGCCCGGCTCGTGAGCTGGGGCTTCACGTGCACGGTGAGTGGCGGCGGGCGCGGGCTGCTGGTGCGCCGCGGCACCGCGTCGGTCGCCGAACTCGTCTTCGGGCTGCCGGGGGAACCCGTCGACGGTGGGGAGCCGGACGGCACCGAGGCTCGGCTCACCCGCGACGAGACCACCACCGTGCGCCTGCGCCACATCGGCGACCCGGACGGCTGGACCACGGTCGTCTCCCTCGACAACACCGATGCCGCCGAGCGGCCGCTGCCGCCCTTGGGCATGGTCGTCGGCGCGCACGACGGCTGGAGCGGCTGGTCGTGGGCCAGCGACACCGAGGGCTTCGTGCTGCTGGCGCCCCGGGACGCCCCCGGTCCGGCTCTGCTCGTCCGCCTTCGGCAGGGGTTCCTGAGGTCGGCGTCCGGGCTGCGCGCGCTCACGCCGCTCGACCGGCGAGGGGATGCGTTGGGCGACGGCGTCGGGGCGTTCCACCTCGCGGATCCCACTGGATCGATCCGGCCCTACGGTCGCCACCAGACCACGCTGGAGTTCGAAGAGGTTGCGGACGCCGCCGCCGTGCGCGGTCTGCTGCCGGCATGGCTCCCCGAACTCGTGGTGCCTCCCGGCGATGACCTCCGCATCGAGGAGCCCGACCTGGCGGTCGTGCCGGGCGCCCGCGTCCGGATGTCCACGCAGGACACGACCAGCGTCCTGCTCGCCGAGCCGGGGCACCGCGACCTGGCGGTGCACGGTGTCCGGGGCGTGCAGCGGTTGGCCTCGACGTTCGTGCCGGCGGTGGAGCCCTTCCTGGCGGACGTGACCGCGGCCCTGAAGTCCAAGCGTCCCTCGGCGTTGCCCTCGGCCACCGGGGCGGTGATCGCGTCGGCGCTGTCCCGCAGGGCCGTGGCCGACCCGGAGGCGGTCCTGGACTGGCTGGAACGCGAGGACTGGCTCGCACGGGGCGACATCTTCGGGCCCGCGATCGCCGCGGTCATCGCGACCGAGACCCACGACGAGGCCCTCCTGGGGGCGGCCTGCGAAGCGGTGTCGGGTGCTGAGCCGGAGGTGGGCCTGGGGATCGTCGCCACGCGGTGCTGGCTGGCCACGCTCCGGATGGGCATGCCCCCCCTGGACCTCACCCGTGTCTTCACGCGCGCGACCTCGCCCGCGGCGGCCTTCGAGGCGGCGCTGCTACGGAACGCGGACGCTGATCTCTTCGGCCCCCGCGTCCACGGAGCGGCCCACCGATTCGGGGACGGGGTCCTGCCGGGCCGGCCGCTGGGGCTGTCCGAGGCGGACGCCGGGCTGCTGGTCGCGCTGCTCAGGCTGGTCCCGGAGGAGTGGCCGGCCAAACAGGTGGCCGCCGCGGCCGCCGAGCGGGGGAGTGCCCTGCTGTTGGCCGACCACGCCGACGGCCTGCACCCGGGGCACGAGGGCCTGGCCTGGTTGCTGCTGGGCGAGATCGGCGCCTGAGAGCCGACGGGGTGGGGAGACTTCGACCCTGCTGAGGTCCTTGGGCCTCTTTGCCACAATGCCACCATGAGTCTTGGCGACCTGCGACGAGCGATGCGCCATCACGGGGGCTTCCACTGGTGGATGATCCCCTGGTGGGGTTACGCCCTCGCCGTCGGTACCGTCGTGGCCGTGGTCCTGGTCGTGTTCGCGCTGGTGAACGTCATCACGCGACCGCCGGCACCGGACCCGTGGGGGCGGCCCGAGGTCGGCGTCCGGGTGGCGCCGGCGGCCACTGCGTCGCCCCGGTCGACTCCCACGCCGGAGGAGACAGCCATCCCGGAGCCCACGGCCTCGCCCTCGGTGACGCCCGCACCGGCTCCGCGGACCCCAGCATCGTCGACGACACGGCCCACCGCGCGTGCGCCGAGGGTCACCACGGCCGCCTCCGTAGTCCCCGGACCGGCTCCCACGACGCCCTCCCCGGCTCCCACGACGCCCTCTCCGGCTCCCACGGCGCCGCCCACACCGACACCCCCGCCTCTGCCGCTGCCCGAGCCCACGGTTCCTGTCGATCCACCGGCGCCGACGCCGTCTGTCCAGCCCTGAGGCGGTCGGGCCGGGCCCCCGTCGTCGTGGGGAGGGTACGCGCGGGGGACGCACGCCCTGTTCCCGCACTCGCTCTCACATGCGGTGGGCCATCGGCAGCAGGAACAGGTACGTGTTCATCACCGTGAGGATCCCGAGCAGGACGAGGTACGGCGCCATCGTCGCCCGGCGACGCACCGCGTCCCGATGCCGGCCGTACGCGATGCGACGGACGGTGTACACCGAACCGACCACTCCCAGCGCCAGCACCAGCAACTGCAGGAACAGGATCGCCCCGGGGTCCGCCAAGGCCGTCGAGCCCCCGACGGTCGTGACACCGAAGAGGGCCGCCACGGTCGAGAACACCAGCGACCCCTCGGCCAGCAGGTGGAACAGGTTGTGGGCCAGGTGGGCGGCGATGTCCAGCGGGATGAGGGCGTACCCGAAGCGGGCGAAGTTCGTCAGGGTGCTCTCACCGCTGCCGCGGGCGGCGACCCGGGAACCGAGCGCCAGCATGCCGACCGGAATCGAGACCGCGACGACGAACGCGACCGTGAAGATGAGCGGGTAGCTGGTGACACCGGTGGTCCGCTCGATCCAGACGAGGACGTCCTCCCACACGGTCAGCATCGTGAGGTTCTGGATGAAGACGATGCCCATGATCGCCAGGGCCAGGAACGACTCCTCGACCTTCGGCTTGGTGATGAACCACAGCTCGCTCAGCGGCTTGCGCACCCGTAGGCGCAGGGCGTCGTTGGGACAGGCCTTGATGCAGTTGGCGCACAGGGAGCAGTTGGCGTTCGTGTCCATCGTGCGGGGGAACGTGAACAAGGGGCAGCCCGGCAGCTTGTCCGTGCCGTTGAAGCAGGCAGCGCGCGCCGTGCAGGTCGCACAGACGTCCAGGTCGGCCCGCAGTTCGACGATGCCGCTGCGCGCGTAGTTGCTGCACAGCCCGCCGAGGAAGCACAGGTAGCGGCAGAAGGTCCTCCGCTGGAACAGGGCGCCGGACACGATCACGCCCGTGGTGAGGAGCAGCAGGAGGACGCCGGATCCCCACGGTGACTCGACGATCCCCCAGATGTGGTCACTCCAGGTGATCGCGAGGAACTGGGCGTCGATGATCCAGATGCCGTAGACCTTGAGGAAGCGGGGGACCGGCCGGTTGACGCCGACCCATTTCTGGACGAAGTCCGAGATGGCACCGAACGGGCACACGGCGCACCAGAAGCGACCCAGCACCACGAACGTGATGGGCAGCAACGGCCACCACAGCACCCACATCAGGGCGGTGCCGGCGTTCTTGTGGGCGGTGTCGGGTCCGGCGAGCAACTGGTAGGCGACCAGCCCGAAGACGGCGGCCACCGGGGCCTGGAAGATGCCGGGGTACCAGCGGCTGCGCAGGAACCGCGCCAGCAGGGGGATCTTCAACAGGTTCCGACCAGCCGGCGGCTCGGTGAGCAGGGGCAGCGGCCTCCGCCCCCGAGGAGGTGCGATGTGGTCGTCGGGGCGCGTGGGCACGGGTGCGGGCATGGTGTGTTCCTCAGACGGGTCGTGGGGTGGCTACTGGATGGCGCGCGGAAGCCGGGTCGGACGCCCGCCCTGGAGCCTGGCCCGCCGGCGGAGGAAGCCGGCCGTGGCGACCACGGCACCGTTGAGGGCTGCAAAGCCACCGATGACCAAGCCCCGTGGGCGCGGCGCCTCGGGCTCGTCCTCACCGTGGGCCGCTCCGTGCTCGCCGCCGCCTGAGGCCTCGGAGTGGGCCGCGGCTCCCGTGTGGCCCACAGGCTCGGACGGTGAGGCAGCGGCGGACGCCGCCGCGGTGGCCGCCGGGGCCGCAGGGATTCCGTGGTCCATGCCAGGCATCGGCTGGGAATGGTCCACAGGACTGGGCGACGGGGTCGCGGCGGCGTGAGCAGCGGCGTCCTGGTGTTGGTGGGCGGTTTCAGCGTGGGCGGGCGTCGCGCCGCCGGCGGTGATCACCGCGGCGGCGCACACAGCGACGGCCGTCGCTCGGACATGTCTCATCAGGTCCTCGTGGTTCGGTGGGGCGTTGCCTGATTCTTCGGCGGCGCCGGGGCCCGGGAGGCCCGGTTCGTCGAACCGTGGGCAAACCTTGAGCAGACCTTGACCTGAACGTCGGCCGTCGCCGATGCCGACCGGGCCGTGCGCCACGCCGGGCAGGTGGTGGGGAGTGCGACGGTGATGGTCAGGTCGCTGCTCCTTGCTCTGGAGCCAAGGGCACGACGGGGGCGGGCCCCCACCTTCCGACTCGGAAGGTGCCCCCACGAGGTGGGGAAGTGGTCGGGGCGACAGGACTCGAACCTGCGGTCTCCTGCTCCCAAAGCAGGCGCGCTAGCCACTACGCTACGCCCCGGTGACTGGGCGATTCTATGCGGACCCGGGTCCCCCTGCCCAACCGGCGCCGCCTGGCGTACGGTGGGCGACATGTCTGACCGCGTGGCCGTCGCCTGGGATCCGGACGGTCCGTTGGCGGCGGACGTCCGGCTGTGGCTCCTGCAGCTGGGGGCCGATCCCGTGGATCGGGGTTCGCCTGCGGCGTCCGGGCTGCCGGCCGCACCACAGCACGCCGAGGTGGCACGGGAGGACGTGGGGCACTTCGTCCACGGGTTGAAGGGGACGGACCGCTCGCGGGCCGAACGCTTCGATGACCACGGCTCCAGCGAGAGTTGGCCGCGGGGAAGTTACTGATTCGGGGTGACGCGTGGGCTCAGTGTGCATCCGGGGCCGACGACCTTGTAGTCTGTAGCGGCGCGTGAGCGCGCACGCGGATGTAGCTCAATGGTAGAGCCCCAGTCTTCCAAACTGGCTACGCGGGTTCGATTCCCGTCATCCGCTCCGAAGGTTCAACCGAATCGTCGACCACACACAGGAGTCAACCAAGTGCCCAGCACCGTCGAGAAGCTCAGCCCCTCGCGGGTCAAGCTCACCATCGAGATCCCCTTTGCCGACCTCAAGCCGCACCTGGACAAGGCGTACAAGGACATCGCCACTCAGGTGAACATTCCCGGCTTCCGCAAGGGGAAGGTGCCCGCCGCGATCATCGATCAGCGCTTCGGGCGCGGCTCGGTGCTGCAGGAGGCCATCAACGCCGCCCTGCCGGATGCCTACGCCGCAGCTGTGGCCGAGAACGACCTGGTGCCCCTGGGGCAGCCCGACGTGGACGTGACCAAGCTGGAGGACAACGAGGTCGTCGAGTTCACCGCTGAGCTGGATGTCCGCCCCGACTTCGAGATGCCGGACTTCTCGACCCTCACCGCCGAGGTCGAGGCCGTGGCCGACGCGGACGACGAGGTCGCCGAGCGCATCAACGTCATGCGCCAGCGCTTCGCCACGCGCGCCGACAAGGACGGTGCGGCCGAGGACGGCGACATCGTCACCATCGACCTGATCGCGTCGAAGGACGGCGAGGAGATCGAGGACGGCTCCGCCCAGGGCCTCACCTACAAGGTCGGCTCGGGCGGCATGCTCGACGGCCTGGACGAGGCCGTGAGCGGCAAGAGCGCGGGCGACGAGGTCGAGTTCACCTCCGAGCTCGTCGGGGGCCCCGCCAAGGGTCAGCAGGCCGACATCAAGGTCACCATCACCAAGGTCCAGACCGAGACCCTGCCCGAGCTGGACGACGAGTTCGCCCAGATGGTGTCCGAGTTCGACACCGTCGACGAGATGAAGGCCGACCTGGCCGAGGCCGTCGCCCGCATGGCTCGCGTCGACCAGATCAATGCCGCGTCGGACAAGATCGTGGCCGACCTGGTCGCCAAGACCGAGTTCGAGTTGCCCGAGGCGCTCCTGAACACCGAGGTCGAGAACCGCAAGAAGCAGATCAGCGAGCAGCTCGCCCGCGCCGGCTACACGCTGGAGCGCTACCTCGAGGACACCGAGGAGGAGACCGCCACGAGCGAGGACGAGTTCTGGGCCCAGGTCGCCACCAACGCCGAGACGTCGCTGAAGGCGCAGATCATCCTCGACAAGCTGGCCGACGACCGTGAGGTCACCGTCACCCAGCAGGAGCTGACCGAGCTCATCTTCCGCCGTGCCCAGCAGTCCGGCACCTCCCCGGAGCAGGAGATGCAGCACATGATGGAGCACAACCACGCTCCGGAGTGGATGGGTGAGCTCCGTCGCGGCAAGATCCTCCGCGAGGTCGTCCTGGAGTCGACCGTGACCGACACCAACGGCAACGTCGTCAACGTCGCCGCGGTCCAGTCCGACGGCACCATCGACGAGTCGGTCGTGGCTCCCGAGAAGAAGGCCCCGGCCAAGAAGGCTGCGGCCAAGAAGGCCCCGGCGAAGAAGGCTCCCGCCAAGAAGAAGGCGGACGCCGAGGCCCAGGAGGCCCCGGCTGAGGACGCCGACGCCGAGGCCGCTCCGGCCGAGGACGCTCCGGCTGAGGCCTGAGCCACCGAGTCGAGAACGCGCGGTCCCCTCGGGGGCCGCGCGTTCCGCATCTACCGGCGGTTCCGCCCGTCTGCCTTGAGCGAACACCGGCCCCGCCCGCTCCGAATTGTCGGCGCCAGCGGGTAGCGTCTGGAACGTGACGGAAAACATGCTTCCCGGCCTGCGAGCCGCAGCCGGCCCCTCGGTGGCCGGCATGAGCGACTCGGTGTACCAGGCCCTCCTGGCCAACCGCATCGTCTTCCTCGGCTCCGAGGTCCGCGACGAGAACGCGAACGCGATCTGCGCCCAGTTGCTGCTGCTGAACGCGGAGGATCCTGAGAAGGACATCTACCTCTACATCAACTCCCCGGGTGGCTCGGTGACCGCCGGCATGGCGATCTACGACACCATGCAGTGGATCAGCAACGACGTCGCCACCGTCGCCATGGGCCTGGCCGCCTCGATGGGCCAGTTCCTGCTCAGCGCCGGTACCAAGGGCAAGCGCTACGCCCTCCCGCACGCGCGCATCATGATGCACCAGCCCTCCGGCGGCCTCGGCGGCACGGCGTCCGACATCAAGATCCTCGCCGAGCAGATCATCGCGACGAAGAAGGAGATGGCCGAGCTCATCGCCGAGCACACGGGGCAGCCCCTCGAGCAGATCGAGGCCGATTCCGATCGTGACCGCTGGTTCACCGCTCAGCAGGCCCTCGAGTACGGGTTCATCGACCACGTCTACGAGCGCGCCGCGCAGATCCCGGGCTCCGACGCCCCGAACCAGTGAGGACGGATCCCATGGACATCGCAGCAATGAACAAGATGCTCGCCGGCGGCGCCGCTCCGCAGGGCCCGATGATGGATTACTTCATCCCCCAGTGGGAGGAGCGCACCAGCTATGGCGTCCGCCGCGTCGACCCGTACACCAAGCTGTTCGAGGATCGCATCATCTTCCTCGGCACGCCGATCGTGGACGACATCGCCAACGCGGTGATGGCGCAGCTCCTCGTGCTCCAGTCGATGGATCCCGAGCGCCCGATCTCGATGTACATCAACTCCCCCGGTGGCTCGTTCACGGCGCTGACCGCCATCTACGACACCATGCAGTACATCAAGCCGGACGTGTCGACGGTCTGCCTCGGCCAGGCCGCCTCGGCCGCGGCCGTGCTGCTGGCCGCCGGCGCCAAGGGCAAGCGTTTCGCCCTGCCGAACAGCCGCATCCTGATCCACCAGCCCGCCACCGAAGGTGGCTACGGGCAGGGCTCCGACCTGGAGATCCAGGCCAAGGAGATCCTGCGCATCCGTTCGCTCATGGAGCAGATGCTCGCCGATGACACCGGCCAGCCGGTCGAGAAGATCAGCCGCGACATCGAACGTGACAAGTACCTGACCGCCGAGGAGGCCAAGGAGTACGGCATCATCGACGAGATCTTCACGTCGCTGAAGGACGTCGGCTGACGCCCGGCGTCTGACGAAGAAGGAGGAGAGGGATGGCGCGCATCGGGGAGACCTCCGACCTGCTCAAGTGCTCGTTCTGCGGAAAGAGCCAGAAGCAGGTGCGCAAGCTCATCGCCGGCCCGGGTGTCTACATCTGTGACGAGTGCATCGAGCTCTGCAACGAGATCATCGAGGAGGAGTTCTCCGAGGCGGCGGACGTCGGCCTGCTGGAGGAGCTTCCCAAGCCCCGCGACATCGTGTCGTTCCTCGACTCCTACGTCATCGGCCAGCCGACCGCGAAGAAGGCCCTCGCCGTGGCGGTGTACAACCACTACAAGCGCGTGCAGGCCCAGGCGAGCAGCCCGCGTCGGGCCGCGGAGGACGAGCTGGTGGAGCTCGGCAAGAGCAACATCCTCCTCATCGGTCCGACCGGCTGCGGCAAGACGTACCTGGCCCAGACCCTGGCCCGCATGCTCAACGTCCCGTTCGCGATGGCGGACGCCACGGCGCTGACCGAGGCCGGCTACGTGGGGGAGGACGTGGAGAACATCCTCCTCAAGCTGCTGCAGGCCGCTGACTTCGACGTGAAGAAGGCCGAGACCGGCATCATCTACATCGACGAGATCGACAAGGTGGCCCGCAAGAGCGAGAACCCGTCGATCACGCGCGACGTCTCCGGCGAAGGCGTCCAGCAGGCGCTCCTGAAGATCCTCGAGGGCACGACCGCGTCAGTGCCTCCGCAGGGGGGGCGCAAGCATCCCCACCAGGAGTTCATCCAGATCGACACGACGAACATCCTGTTCATCGTGGGCGGCGCGTTCGCCGGCCTGGAGGACATCATCAACGCCCGCATCGGCAAGCGACCGCTGGGCTTCAACAACGACCTCTCCGCCCGGCGCACGGACGGCAACCCGTTCGAGCAGGTCCGTCCCGAGGACCTGCACAAGTTCGGTCTGATCCCCGAGTTCATCGGCCGCCTGCCCATGATCTCGACGGTCAACCCGCTCGACCTCGACGCCATGGTCCGCATCCTGGTGGAGCCGCGCAACGCACTGACCAAGCAGTTCCGCAAGCTCTTCGAGCTGGACGGTGTGGACCTCGAGTTCACCGATGACGCGATCGCCGCCATCGCCGAACTCGCGCTGGCGCGCGGCATCGGCGCGCGTGGTCTCCGGTCGATCCTGGAGGAGATCCTGCTCAACGTGATGTTCCACGTCCCGTCCGACGACACCATCGGTCAGGTCGTGGTGACCGCCGAGGTCGTCCGCGACGGCGCGGAGCCCCGCATGCTCCCGCGGGCGGCCTCCTCGCGGAGTTCGCGCCGCAGCAAGTCGGCCTGAAGCCTTCCTGAAACCGCATCGTCCCCCTGACCCGACGGGTCAGGGGGACGATGGCGTCCGAGGTCCTACTCGGCGGTGGCGATGCGGGCCGTCACCATGAGCGTCTCCGCACCCTGCCAGGTGATCGGCGTGGTGATGCGCCCCACGGCCCGCAGGTCGGCCTCCACCGAGGTCAGCCGCTCGATCGCGGCGTCCGGCCCGGCCACGAGCGCCGACTCGAGTTCGGTCTTCATCGAGACCTTCGCGTTCGACTTCACGCCGCGGATGCCGATGAGGGCAGCCGAGACGTCGTCCAGCAGCGCCGCGTCACCACCGGACGGCAGCTCGGACGCCGTCGGCCAGGTGGCGTGGTGCACCGAGCCGGACTTCCACCACGACCAGACCTCCTCGGTGACGAACGGCATGAACGGGGCGAACAGACGCAGCAGCACGTCGAGCGCCAGCGCGAGGGCCGCACGGGCCGAGGCCTCACCCTCAACGCCCTGGGCGCCGTAGGCGCGCTCCTTCACCAGCTCGAGGTAGTCGTCACAGAACGTCCAGAAGAACTGCTCCGACACCTCCAGCGCCGCGGAGTAGTCGTAGGCCTCGAACGCCTTGGTCGCCTGCTCGACGACCTCGGCGAGGCGGGCCAGCATCGCGAGGTCGATCGGTGCGGTGACAGCCGCGGGGGAGAGGTCGACCGGGCCGGACGGTGCTGACTCCTGACCGAACCGCTCACCCTTGGCGATGCCCAGCACGAACTTCGACGCGTTGAGGATCTTCATCGCCAGCCGTCGGCCGACCTTCATCTGGGTCTCGTCGAAGGGCGAGTCCATGCCCGGACGCGCCATGGCGGCGCGCCAGCGCACGGCGTCCGCACCGAACTTGTCGAGGATCTCGGTCGGCACGACCACGTTGCCCTTCGACTTCGACATCTTCTTGCGGTCCGGATCCACCACGAAACCGGAGATCGTCGCGCGCTTCCACGGCAGGGTGTCGCTCTCTAGGTGGGAGCGGACGACGCGGCTGAACAGCCACGTGCGGATGATGTCGTGGGCCTGCGGTGCGATGTCCATCGGGAACGTGAGGTTCCACAGCTCCTCGTCGCGCTCCCAGCCGCAGGCGATCTGCGGGGTCAGTGACGAGGTGGCCCAGGTGTCCATGACGTCGGGGTCGCCGATGAAGCCGCCGGACACCCCCCGCTGGTCCTCGGTGTACCCGGGAGCGGGCTGGGAGGCCGGGTCGACGGGCAGGGATGCCTCGTCGGCCAGGATCGGCTCGTCGTAGTTCGGCTCCCCCTCGGCGTCCAGCGCGTACCAGACCGGGAACGGCACCCCGAAGAAGCGCTGGCGCGAGATCAGCCAGTCGCCGTTGAGGCCGTTGACCCAGTTGGAGTAACGGTGGCGCATGTGCTCGGGCACCCAGGCGAGTTCCTCGCCGCGGGCCAGCAGCTGCTGCTTGAGGGCCTCGTCGCGGCCGCCGTTGGTGATGTACCACTGGCGGGTCGACACGATCTCGAGCGGCTTGTCGCCCTTCTCGTAGAAGTTCGCCATGCGCTGCGTCGGCTTCGGCTCGCCGTCCAGGTCGCCGGACTCGCGCAGCAGGCCGACCATCGCCTCCCGGGCGCCGAACGTCGTCTTGCCGGCCAGGTGCGCGTACGGCTCACCGTGGGTGAGCCACTCGGGCGTCTCGGCGGCCAGCCGTCCGTCCCGCTGGAGCACCACGCGCGTGGGCAGGTTCAGTTCACGCCACCACAACACGTCGGTGAGGTCGCCGAAGGTGCAGACCATGGCGATGCCGGCGCCCTTGTCCTTCTCGGCGGCCGGATGTGCGAGCACCGGGATCTCCACCCCGAACACCGGCGAGGTCACCGTCGTGCCGAACATCCCTTGGTAGCGCTCGTCGTCGGGGTGGGCGACCAGCGCGCACACGCTGGGGATGAGCTCGGGACGGGTGGTCTCGATGTGGACGGGACCATCGGCGCCGTGGAAGGCGACACGGTGGTAGTGGCCCGGGTACTCACGGGCCTCGAGTTCGGCCTGGGCGACGGCGGTCTGGAAGGTGACGTCCCACATCGTCGGCGCCTCGGACAGGTAGGCCTCCCCGCGCGCGTGGTTGCGCAGGAACGCGCGCTGCGCGACCGCCTGGGACTCGTCCGAGATGGTGGCGTACAAGGTGTCCCAGTCCACCGACAGGCCGAGGGTGCGCCAGA
Source organism: Propioniciclava sp. LT294 (assembly GCF_059516005.1). Classification (NCBI taxonomy): domain Bacteria; kingdom Bacillati; phylum Actinomycetota; class Actinomycetes; order Propionibacteriales; family Propionibacteriaceae; genus Propioniciclava; species Propioniciclava sp. LT294. The sequence goes on along the minus strand of NZ_JCAKNG010000006.1, from coordinate 95,559 downwards.
GGTCCTCGAAGACCTGCTCGTCCACGGCCGTGAGCTCATGGCAGAGCTCGACGAAGTTGCGGCGGCTGATCGGCACCTGGCGCTTCGGATCCGGCTTGGCCGGGGGAGTGAACTCGGGGTCATAGGGCACGCTCGGGTCGCAGCGGACGCCGTAGTAGTTCTGGACGCGGCGCTCGGTCGGCAGGCCGTTGTCGTCCCACCCCATCGGGTAGAAGACGCGCTTGCCGGTCATGCGCTGGTAGCGCGCGATGAGGTCGGTGTGGGTGTAGGAGAACACATGGCCCACGTGCAGTGAACCGGACACGGTCGGCGGCGGGGTGTCGATGCTGAAGACCTGGTCGCGCGACTCGGGGCGGACGAAGGCGTAGGTGCCCTGGTCCTTCCAGCGGGCGGACCAGGTGTTCTCGAGGCCCTCCAGCACCGGACGATCCGGTACGACCCACGCCGACGGGGTCGACGTGGGCACGGACTGGATCGGCTGAGAAGTCATGGCGGCAATCGTAGTGCCAACGACCATCGGTCCCACATGGGGGCGTCCGGTGCGGGCTCCCCGGTAGGCTGGCCCCGCCATGACAACCCACGCCGAGATCTCCCGCGCCCTCCAGTCCCGCTGGCCGGAGCACCGCGTCGCCCCGAGCCTGAGCCGCATCCGGGCCCTGACCGACCTGCTCGGCGAGCCGCAGACGGGCTACCCGATCATCCAGGTGGCGGGCACGAACGGCAAGGGCAGCACCGCCATCATGATCGAGGCGCTGCTGCTCGCCCTCGGTCTCCGGGTGGGGCGCATCGCCTCCCCCCACCTGATGGACCTGACCGAGCGCATCAACATCGACGGCGAGCCGATGGCCGCCGACGCGTTCGACACGCTCGTGGGTGACGTCCTGCCCTTGGTCGAGATGGTCGACGCCCAGAAACTCGACGGCGTCGCGATGACGTTCTTCGAGGTGATGACGGGCCTGGCGTTCGAGGCGTTCGCGCAGGCCCCGGTCGACGTGGCGGTCGTCGAGGTCGGCCTGGGCGGCACGTGGGACGCCACCAGCGTGGCGGACGCCGACGTGGCCGTCGTGTGCCCCATCGACCTGGACCACACGCACCTGCTCGGGGACACCATCGAGCAGATCGCCGGTGAGAAGGCGGGCATCATCAAGCCCGGCTCGATCGCGGTCGTGGCCGGGCAGCAGCCCGAGGCGGACGCCGTCCTCGCCGCCCGCGCGGCGGAGGTGGGTTCCCGGATCCTGCGCGAGGGGGTGGACTTCGGCCTCATCGAACGCACGGTCGCCGTGGGTGGCCAGCTGATCCGGGTCGAGACCAGCAGCGGTCCAGCGCGGGACCTGTTCCTCCCCGTCCACGGTGAGCACATGGCGCGCAACGCCGCCCTGGCGGTGGCAGCGGTCGAGGCGTTCCTGGGTGGCAAACCGCTCCCGCACGACGTCATCGCCGAGGGGCTGTCCGCCGTCCGCGTGCCGGCACGCCTCGAGCGTGTCCGGACCGGACCGGCGATCGTTCTCGACACCTGCCACAACGTCCACGGCACCAGGGCCACGCTGGCCGGCCTGCGTGAGGCGTACGACTTCACCCCGCTCATCGCCGTGGTCGGCATGATGTCCGACAAGGACGTCGAGGGTGTCATCCACCTCATCTCCGAGGAGGCGACCACCATCGTCTGCACCCAGGTCGCGTCGACGGACCGTGGCATGCCCGCCGGGGAACTCGGCGAGATCGCGCGTGAGCACTTCACCGATGACAGCGTGCACGTCCGGGCCTCCCTGCCCGACGCCCTCGAACTCGCCGTGGCCCTGGCAGACGACGCCGGCGCCGGCGCCGGCATCCTCGTGGGGGGCTCTGTCATCCTGGCCGGCGAGGCATCCACCCTGTTGGTCCGCGACGAGGAGGACGAGCGATGAGGCTCACCGAGGGCAACGCCATGACCAAGACGCTGGCGCTGACGCTCATCTTCGAGGCGGTCGTCTTCGTCCTGGCCGTCCCGGGCATGATCCAGGTCAACGACATCCCCCTTGCCCTCGCGTTCGGAGGCGGTGGGGCGGCGGCGGTCCTGGCCCTCGTGGCGGGGGCCACGATCGGACGCCGCCCGATCGGGTGGCCGCTGGCGTGGCTGGCGCAAATCGCCGGCATGGCCCTCGGCCTGCTCACCCCCTGGATGTACGCCGTGGGTGGTGGCTTCGCCGCCCTGTTCGCCCTCGAGTTCTTCCTGGGCAAGAAGATGGAGCAGCCCCAGTAGGGTGTCGGGCATGACCGAACGTTCCCTCGTCCTGATCAAGCCGGACGCCGTCGCCCGCGGCCTCGTCGGCACCGTCCTGGCCCGCTACGAAGCCAAGGGGCTCACCCTCGCGGCCCTGGAGCTCCGGACGATCGACGTGGCCCTGTCCGACGAGCACTACGCCGAGCACCTGGAGCGTGCCTTCTACCCGGGGCTGCGTGACTTCATCACCTCCGGCCCGCTCGTCGCGCTCGTCCTCGAGGGGGAGCGGGCCATCGAGGCGGTTCGTTCCATCAACGGGGCCACCGACGGGGTCAAGGCGGCGCCCGGCACCATCCGGGGCGACCTGTGCCTGTCCGGTGCCCAGAACATCGTGCACGCCTCCGACTCCCCCGAGTCCGCCGCGCGCGAGATCGCGCTCTGGTTCCCCGGGTTGTGAGCGCCGAGGAGCTCCTGGCCCCGCCCCGCCCGTCATTCGGCCGTCCCGGGGTTGGGAGTTCCCAGTTGGTAGGGTGACGCTGCGTCCCCCGCACGATCCACCGAAAGGCGTGACCGCGTGCTCCTCAGCCTGATCGCCCTGCACTTCCTGTTGGGTATCACGGCGTCCTGGTGGGTACGGATCCTCGGGCGCAACGCTTGGTTGGTCGTGGCGATCGCGCCGGCGATCGGCGTCGGGTGGCTGCTGAGCATCGCCCCGACCATCACCTCCGGGGCCGCCGTGTTCGAGACGGCACCCTGGATCCGGGCGCTCTCGGTGGGCCTCACCTTCAACGTCGGCCTGTTGCAGTGGCTGCTCGCCCTGGTGGTCACCGGCATCGGCGTGCTCGTGCTGCTGTACTGCCGCTGGTACTTCGCCGACCCTCCGGCGCGGACCCTGGGCCTGCTGGTCGCGTTCGCGGGAGCCATGCTGGGGCTGGTCACCGCTGACGATCTCGTGCTGCTGTACGTCTTCTGGGAGCTCACCACGGTGTTCTCCTACCTGATGATCGGCCACGACTCCTCCAGGCGGGCGAACCGCGCCGCGGCCACGACCGCCCTCATCGTCACCACCACCGGCGGCCTGGCGATGCTGGTCGGCATCGTGACCTTCGGGTCGGTCACCGGCACCTTCCGCCTCGACGCCGTCCTCGCCGCCGCGCCCCAAGGGGGCGCCGCGACCGCAGCGGCCCTGCTCATGCTGGTCGGCGCCCTGGGGAAGTCGGCGCTGGCCCCCTTCCACTTCTGGCTGCCCGGCGCCATGGCCGCACCCACTCCGGTGTCGGCCTACCTGCACGCCGCGACGATGGTGAAGGCGGGTGTCTACCTCGTGGCGGCGCTCGCCCCGGTGTTCGCCGGCGTCCCGTTCTGGCGGGAAGCGATCTCCATCCTGGGCGCGACCACGATGATCCTGGGCGGCTGGCGTTCCCTGCGGCAGACCGACCTCAAGCTCCTGCTGGCCTACGGCACGGTCAGCCAGCTGGGCTTCATCATGATCCTCGTCGGCCTCGGCACGAAGGCCGCCGGACAGGCGGGCCTGGCGATGCTCCTGGCGCACGCCCTGTTCAAGGCCACGCTGTTCCTCACCGTCGGCGTGATCGACCACGCCACCGGCACCCGTGACATCACGAAGCTCACCCGGCTGGGACGACGCATGCCCGTCCTGGCCGTGACGGCCGGCCTGGCCGCGGCGTCCATGGCGGGGTTACCACCCCTGTTCGGGTTCGTGGCCAAGGAGGCGGCGCTGGACGCCCTCGTCCGGATCGCGCAGGGTGGCGATGGGACGCCGCTGCTGCCCGCACCCGCGTTCCTGCTCGCCGGCGCCGTGGCGGTCGGGTCGATGCTCACCGCCGCCTACTCGCTGCGCTTCTGGTGGGGTGCCTTCGGCACGCGCCGGCGCACCGTGACCCTCGAGGTCGCGCACGCCCCGGAGACGGGCTTCATCGCCGGCCCCGTCCTGCTCGGCGTGGCCGGCCTCGTGCTCGGCTTCCTGGGCCACCAGGTCACCGGCCTGCTCTCGAGCTACACCCGCAGCCTCACGGTGGGGTCCGAGCCGTCCGAACTGGCCCTGTGGCACGGCTTCTCGACCCCGCTCCTGCTCTCGGTGGTCGCCATCACGGGCGGTGTCCTGCTGTTCTGGCAGCGGGACGGCGTGGCCCGCGTCCAGGCGACCTTCCCGCAGGTCCCGGCGGCCAATGACTTCTACCGCTGGTCGATGCGCCTGCTCGACGTGATCGCCGTCGAGGTCACCGCCCGGGTCCAGCGAGGCTCGCTGGCGTCCTACCTCTCCACGATCCTGTCGGTGTTCGTCGTCGCCGTGGGTGGAACGCTGATCCTGATGCCGGTCTGGCCGGAGAACGCCGTCTGGTTCGACAACGTCGCGCAGGTGGGCGTCGGCCTGGTGACCGTCGTGGCCGCGGTGACACTGATCGGCGTGCGGGGACGTGTGCGCGCCATCATCACCGTGGGTGTGACGGGGTACGGCACGGCCCTCCTCTTCCTCCTGCACGGTGCCCCCGACCTCGCGCTCACCCAGGTCCTCATCGAGACCGCCTCCCTGCTGGTGTTCCTGCTGGTCCTGCGGACCCTGCCCAAGTACTTCACCGACCGGCCGCTGCACTCGTCCCGGTGGGTGCGGATGTTGCTGGCGGTGGCCGTGGGGGCGACGGTGAGCGCCTCGGTGCTCGTCGCCGCCGCTTCCCGGACGGCGGTACGCGCGTCGGCCGGCCTGGAGACGGCCGCCTACGAGTTCGGCTACGGCAAGAACATCGTCAACGTGATCCTCGTCGACACCCGCGCCTGGGACACCCTCGGCGAGCTCTCCGTGCTCGTGGTGGCCGCCACGGGCGTCGCGAGCCTGATCTTCCTCCGCTCGCGGGTGCCGCAGCGCCGGACGCGACGCATCGACGCGAGCACCAGCAGCGGCGCGTGGCTCCGCACGACGGGCAGCCTCAACCCCGCGGCCCGGTCGCTGGTGTTCGAGGTCACGACCCGCCTGCTGTTCGGCATCATGATCGTCGTCTCGATCTACCTGTTGACCGCGGGCCACAACCTGCCCGGCGGCGGCTTCGCCGGGGGTCTGGTGGCGGGCCTGGCCCTGGTCGTCCGGTACCTCGCAGCGGGCGGGCGCGAACTCGAGGACGCTGCCCCCGGCGACGCCGGTCGCGTCCTCGGCGCGGGCCTGTTCGTGTCCGTCGGCAGTGCGCTCGTGCCCTGGGCCTTCGGTGGGCGGATCTTCCAGAGCTATGACATCCACCTGACGATCCCCGGCCTGGACGCCGTGGCCACGCCCTGGGGTGTCGTCAACGCGGTCGGTGACCTGCACCTGGTGAGCTCCACCGTCTTCGACATCGGCGTGTACCTCGTCGTGCTCGGCATGATGCTCGACCTCGCGCGGAGCCTGGGCGCCGGCATCGACGTCCACGCGGAGGAGGAGCGGACGCCCCTGCCCAGGCCCGAGTCGACCACCGCACTTCCCGCCAGCGCACGCCGGGGGAACCGCCCGTGACCGGCAACGTGACCCTCGCGATCGTCGCCGGCGTGCTCATCGCGGCGGGCGTCTACCTTCTGACCGAGCGCTCCCTGACCCGCATCCTGGTCGGGGTGCTGGTGATGGGCAACGGTGTGAACGTGTTGTTCCTCATCGCGTCCGGGCCGGCGGGCCTGCCGCCCTTGATCGGGATGTTCGCCGCGGACAGGATGTCCGACCCCCTGCCCCAGGCCATGGTGCTGACCGCCATCGTCATCAACATGGCCGTGTCGGCATTCGTGGTGACGATGGCCTACCGGAGTTTCCAGCTCCACGGCAACGACGAGGTCTCGGATGACATCGAGGACCGGCGCATCCGCGAACTGGCCGAGCGCGACGACGTCTCGGACAGCTTCGAGGACATCCGCTTCAGCGACACGGGCGAGGACCGGGTGAGCGAATGAACAACCTGCTCACGATCCCCGTGCTGCTGCCGATGCTCGGCGCCGCGCTCACCCTCATGCTCGGCCGACGTCCGCGTGTCCAACGCCTGGTGTCGATCCTCGTCCTCATCGGCGTCGTCGCCGCGGCGGGGACGCTGGCGGTGCAGGCCCACTTCGAGGGTGTCCAGAGCCTGTGGGTGGGGGCCTGGCCGCAGGGCTTCGGCATCGCGCTCGTCGCGGACCGGCTCTCGGCGATCATGCTCACCGTCGCCGGCCTGGTGACCCTCGCCGTGCTCATCTTCTCGGCGGGACAGGAGGAGGACGAGGTCCGCAAGGAGACCCCCGTCTCCATCTTCCACCCGACCTTCCTGCTCATGTGCGCGGGCGTCTCCGACGCCTTCCTCGCCGGCGACCTGTTCAACCTGTTCGTCGGATTCGAGATCCTGCTGTTCGCCTCCTACGTGCTGCTGACGATGGGCGGAACCGCCTCGCGCATCCGCGCGGGCTCGATCTACGTGGTCGTGAACCTCCTCAGCTCCAGCCTGTTCCTCATCGCACTGGCCACGACGTACTCGGCCGTGGGCACCGTCAACCTGGCCCAGATGGCCCAGCGCATCCCGGGCCTGCCCGACGGCATCCAGGGGGCGATCCAGTTCATGCTCCTGGTGGTGTTCGCCATCAAGGCGGCCGTGTTCCCGCTGTCGGCGTGGTTGCCGGACTCCTACCCCACCGCGCCGGCGCCCGTCACCGCGGTGTTCGCGGGCCTGCTGACGAAGGTCGGCGTGTACGCGATCATGCGCACCCAGACGCTGTTGTTCCCGCACCGGCCGCTGACCGAGTTGCTGCTCCTGATCGCCCTGCTGACCATGGTCGTCGGCATCCTCGGCGCCATCGCGCAGGCCGACCTCAAGCGACTGCTCTCCTTCACGCTGGTCAGCCACATCGGGTTCATGGTGATGGGCATCGGCCTGGCCAGCATCGAAGGCCTGGCCGGGGCCATCTACTACACCGCCCACCACATCACCATCCAAGCGACGTTGTTCCTCGTCGCGGGGTTGGTCCAACGCGTCGGGAGCAGCAGCAACATCGACCGGCTGAGTGGCCTGATGACCACCTCGCCGCTCCTGGCGGCCCTGTTCATCGTTCCGGGCATGAACCTCGCCGGCATCCCGCCGTTCTCGGGCTTCATCGGCAAGCTGGGGCTGCTGCGGGCCGGCGTCGCAGCAGGCACCCCGTTGGCGTGGGCCCTCGTCGCCGGAAGCGTCCTGACCAGCCTCCTGACCCTGTACGCCATCGCCAAGGTCTGGAACCGCGCATTCTGGGGAACCCCCATCACCTACACGGCGGAGGAGATCGAGGAGGGGGAGGACCTGCACCCGGGTCGTCCGATGCCTCATGTCATGGTCGGTGCCACCGTCGCCCTCCTCGCCTTCAGCCTGTTGCTGACCCTCGTGGCCGGACCGTTCTACGCGTACACCTACGAGGCGGCACGGGCCCTTCTCGATGGGGCCTACGTCCACGCCGTCCTGACGGAGGTGCCATGACCGAGAAGGCGAACCGGAGCCAGACACCGCGTCAGCACCGGATCCGGTGGCAACCGCGCCAAGTGGTCGTGCTCGCCGTCGTCTGGCTGCTCCTGGTGGGGGACGTCAACCTCATCACGGTGGTCGGGGGCCTCCTGCTGGGCATCCTGGTCACCATCGTCTTCCCGCTCCCGTCGATCGAGTGGGCCGGACGCCTGCGGCCGTGGGGCGTCCTCACCCTCATGGTGCACCTGGTCAAGGACCTGGCGGTCGCGTCGTTCCGGTTGGCCGTGTTCGCGTTCGGGCGCGGCGTGCCGACACCGGGCATCGTCCGGATCGAGCTGCGGTCGGACAGCGACCTCTACCAGGTCAACGTCGCCGAGCTGGTGTCGGTCGTTCCCGGCACGATCGTCGTGGACGCCCGTCGCCGCAGCCGGACGCTCTACCTGCACGTCTTCGACCTGCCCGACCCGGAGCTCCGCAGCGAAGTCGTGCAGGACACGCTCGCGATCGAGAGGCGCGTCGTCCGCGCGATGGGCTCGAGGGCGGAGATCCAGGCCCTCGACCATCCGCAGCCCCGGGACGAGCCCGACTTCAAGGACGTGACATGATCCTCCTCACCCAGCTGTTCGTCGGCGCGTCGGGCGTGCTGCTGGCCATCGCCGCGCTGTTGGCGATGGCGCGCCTCGCCAAGGGACCGACGGGTCTGGACCGGGGCGTGGCCTCCGACGTGATCATCGCGGTCCTGACCGCCGCGGTCGCCACGTACGCGATCGCGACCCGGAACGGGGTCGCCCTGGTCATCATCCTGGTGTTGTCGCTGGTCGGCTTCACCACGGCCGTCGGCCTGGCTCGCCTGATCACCGGTACGTCGGCCCGCGAGCGCCGCTTCCTCGAGGCCGAGGCTCGGGCGGCCAACCTGACGCGTGAGCGGGCCGAGCGTGAGCGGGCCGAGCGCGCCGCCGAGGAGTCGGCCGGGCAGGCGGGGAAGGAGGGCACCCATGAATGAGGTCCTCGACCTGCTGGGCGCCCTGCTCCTGTTCGCGGGGGCGGTGTTCTGCGTGGCGGCGGCCGTCGGGGTGCTGCGCTTCCCCGACGTGTTGACCCGGCTGCACGCCGCCACGAAGCCCCAGGTCTTCGGGCTCATGCTGGTCCTCAGCGGCGTGGCGCTCACGCTGCGTACCTGGCACGTGGTCCTCCTCGCCCTGTTCACCATCGCGCTGCAGATTCTGACCGCGCCGGTCTCCGGCCACATGATGGCGCGCACCGCCTACCGCACCGACCAGTGGGACGACCAGCATGCATCGATCGATGAACTGGCCGATGACCTGGAAGCGGCCGGGTTCCGCAACGTCACCGAGGACGACGGCAACCCTGCGGGGGGCCGGGACCACCTCGTCTGAGGCCCTTGATGTGCCGGTGCCGGACTCCTTTACCATGGAGTCCCATGACTGTTGACGCGCGCACCAGCCCCGACTCGCTGTTCCCCCGGCTCGAGCCGCTGCTCGCGCGCGCGAGCAAGCCGATCCAGTACGTCGGCGGTGAGGTCAACTCCATCAGCAAGGAGTGGGACGACACCGAGGTCCGTTGGGCCCTCATGTATCCCGACGCCTACGAGATCGGGCAGCCGAACCAGGGCGTCGCGATCCTGTACGAGATCCTCAACGAGCGCGACTGGCTGCTGGCCGAGCGCACGTACGCCATCTGGCCCGACCTGGCCGGGATGATGCGGACGGCGGGGATCCCGCAGTTCACGCTCGACAACCACCGGCCCGTGCGCGCGTTCGACGTGCTCGGCCTCTCGTTCTCGACCGAGCTCACGTACACCAACATGCTCGCGGCCATCGACCTGTCCGGCATCCCCCTGCACGCCGAGGATCGGACCATCGACGACCCGATCGTCATCGCCGGCGGGCACGCGGCGTTCAACCCGGAGCCCATCGCGTCCTTCATCGACGCCGCCGTGGTCGGCGACGGTGAGGAGGCGTCCCTGCGCGTCAGCGAGATCATCCGGCAGTGGAAGGCGGACGGACGCGAGGGTGGCCGCGACGGCCTGCTGCTGCGCCTGGCGTCCGACGGGGTGGTGTACGTCCCCCGCTTCTACGACGTGACCTACCTCCCGGACGGGCGGATCCAACGCGTCGCGCCGAACCGTCCGGGCGTCCCGTTCAGCGTCGCGAAGCACACGCTGATGGACCTCGACGCCTGGCCCTACCCCAAGGCGCCGATCGTCCCCATCGCCGAGACCGTCCACGAGCGCTACTCGGTGGAGATCTTCCGCGGCTGCACGCGCGGTTGCCGCTTCTGCCAGGCGGGCATGATCACGCGTCCCGTCCGTGAGCGGAACATCGAGACCATCGGCACCATGGTCGCCGGCGGCCTCCAGGCGACGGGCCTGGAGGAGGTCGGCCTGCTGTCGCTGAGTTCGGCGGACCACTCCGAGATCGCCGAGGTGACCAAGGAACTGGCCGATCGTTACGACGGCACCAATGTGTCGCTGTCGTTGCCCTCGACCCGCGTGGACGCGTTCAACATCGACCTGGCCAACGAACTGTCCCGCAACGGCCGACGCTCGGGCCTCACGTTCGCGCCGGAGGGCGGTTCGGAGCGGATGCGCAAGGTCATCAACAAGATGGTCACCGAGGACGACCTGATCCAGACGGTGGCGACCGCCTTCGGCAACGGCTGGCGCAACGTGAAGCTCTACTTCATGTGCGGATTGCCGACCGAGACGGACGAGGACGTGCTGGCCATCGCCGACATGGCCGCTCGGGTCATCGAGACCGGACGCCAGGCCGCGGGCACGCGCGACATCCGCTGCACCGTGTCCATCGGTGGGTTCGTGCCGAAGCCGCACACGCCGTTCCAGTGGGCCGCACAGGCCTCAGCCGAGACCATCGACCAGCGGCTGTTCGCGCTGCGTGACAAGATCCGCTCCGACAAGAAGTACGGCCGGGCGATCGGCATGCGGTACCACGACGGGCGGCCCGGCATCATCGAGGGGCTGCTGTCGCGCGGGGACCGCCGCGTCGGCGCGGTGATCGAGGAGGTCTGGCGCCGGGGCGGCCAGTTCGACGGGTGGAGCGAACACTTCAGCTACGACCGCTGGGTCGCCGCGTGTGAGACCGCGCTGGCCGGCACCGGGGTCGACCTCGACTGGTACACCACGCGTGAGCGCGAGTACGCCGAGGTGCTCCCCTGGGACCACCTGGACTCCGGCCTCGACCGCGACTGGCTGTGGGAGGACTGGCAGGACGCCCTCGACGAGCAGCCGGTCGAGGACTGCCGGTGGACGCCGTGCTACGACTGCGGCGTGTGCCCCCAGATGGACACCGAGATCCAGATCGGCCCCACCGGCAAGCACCTGCTCCCCATCACCCCGGTGAGCCGCTGAACGAGCGACGTGGGTCCTTCGGCGGAGGCACGCCGGACGACGGTGCGGGGCGGCCCGGCAGGCGCGTCCCTCCTTGTGTAGGTTGAGGGGATCATCACGCCGCCACGCGAGGAGGGTTCCCCATGACATCCCACAAGAAATCTTGGACCCAGGACCCGCGCGAGGCGCTGCGGGCGGGCCCGGACTTCGACCTGGCCTCCTTCGACCGCAACGGGCACCCGGGCTGGGGCGGTGACAGGGCCGAGGGCGAGCACTTCATGAAGCGCCGGGGCGAGCAGATGTCCGAGTTGCAGGAGCGACTCTTCGCCGAGGGGCGCGCCGGCGGCTCCCGCTCGGTGTTGCTCGTGCTCCAGGGGCTGGACACAGCGGGGAAGGGGGGGATCGTCCGCCACGTGATGGGCATGGTCGACCCCCAGGGCGTGGAGACGGCGTCCTTCGGCGTCCCGACCCAGGAAGAACTCGCCCACCACTTCCTCTGGCGCATCGAGCGGGAGCTGCCGCCGGCGGGAAGGCTCGGTGTGTTCGACCGGAGCCACTACGAGGACGTCCTCGTCGTGCGCGTCGACGGGCTGGTGCCCGAGAAGGTGTGGCGTCCCCGGTACGAGGAGATCAACGCCTGGGAGAAGAGGCGCGTCGACGCGGGCACGACGATCATCAAGGTGGCGCTCATGGTGTCCTGGGAGGAACAGGGCGGACGCCTCCGGAAGCGCCTGGACCGCCCCGACAAGCACTGGAAGTTCAACCCGGGGGACATCAGGACCCGGGGCAAGTGGTCGGCGTTCCAGGCGGCCTACGAGGACGTGTTCAGGTACACCTCGACCGACCACGCGCCCTGGTACGTCGTGCCCGCCGACAAGAAGTGGTATTCCCGCCTCGCCGTGACCGAGATCGTCACGCGCACCCTGGAGGACCTTGCGCCGCAGTGGCCCGCCGCCGACTTCGACGTCGATGAGATGCGCAGGGCGCTGGACGCCCTCGACGACCAGCACCGCTGACCCGGCAACGACGAGGCCGCCCTCCCCGGTGGGGGAGGGCGGCCTCTGCCGGGTCCCGGGCGTCCGGGTTCGGGTCAGATGAGCCCGAGTTCCTTGACCGCAGCCTGCTCCTCGACCAGCTCGGCGACCGAGGCGTCGATCCTGGAGCGCGAGAACTCGTTGACGTCGAGGCCCTGGACGATCTCGTACGCCCCGTTCTTCACGACGCAGGGGAAGGACGAGATGATGCCCTCCTGGACGCCGTAGGAGCCGTCCGAGGGAACGGCCATGGAGACCCAGTCGCCATCCGGGGTGCCGAGGACCCAGTCGCGCATGTGCTCGATGGTCGCGTTGGCGGCCGATGCGGCCGACGACGACCCGCGGGCGGCGATGATCGCGGCGCCGCGCTTGGCGACGGTGGGGATGAAGTCGTTCTCCAGCCAGGCCTGGTCGTTGACCAGCTCGGCGGCGGACTTGCCGTTGACCTCGGTGTTGAACAGGTCGGGGTACTGCGTGGCGGAGTGGTTGCCCCAGATCGTCATCTTCTTGATCTCGGTGACGGGCACGCCGAGCTTGGCCGCCAGCTGCGAGATGGCGCGGTTGTGGTCCAGGCGCGTGAGGGCGTTGAAGCGCTCCTGGGGGATGTCGGGGGCGTTGCTCATCGCGATGAGGGCGTTCGTGTTGGCCGGGTTGCCGGTGACGAGGACCTTGATGTCATCGGCGGCCACGTCGTTGAGGGCCTTGCCCTGGGCCGTGAAGATCGCGCCGTTGGCCGACAGCAGGTCGCCGCGCTCCATGCCGGCGGTCCGGGGGCGGGCGCCGACCAGCATGGCGAGGTTCGCGCCCTCGAAGACCTTGGTCGGGTCATCGCCGATCTCGACGCCGGCCAGCGTCGGGAAGGCGCAGTCGTCCAGCTCCATCACGACACCCTCGAGGGCCTTCAGGGCCGGGGTGATCTCCAGCAGGCGGAGTTCGATGGGGGTGTCCGGGCCCAGCAGCGCGCCGCTGGCGATGCGGAACAGCAGGCTGTAGCCGATCTGGCCTGCGGCGCCGGTGACGGCAACCTTGACGGGGGCATTGCTCATGATTCCTCCACTTTGAGACGGCTTCGGGGCTGACCCTGTGCATCCCCGAACCTAGCACCCACGGCCTCGGCGCCACACCTCGGGACGGCCTGTCCACCAGCCGTTGGACGCCGAGATCTAGGGTGGTTCCATGCGCCTCTACCTCGTCCGCCACGGTCGCACTCCCAGCAACGTGGCACGCCTCCTCGACACGGCGATTCCCGGGGCCGACCTCGACGCGACGGGCCGCGAACAGGCCCGCACCCTCGTCGGGCGCCTCGCCGGCCACCGCATCGACGCCGTGTACGCCTCCGACCTCGTCCGCACCCAGCAGACGCTCGCCCCGCTGGCCGCCGATCGCGGGCTCGAGGTGGGGATCCTCGGCGGGTTGCGCGAGATCCAGGCGGGGGACGACGAGATGTCCCCGCTCTGGGACCGCTACATCGGGGCGCTCAAGTCCTGGGGAGAGGGCAACCCCACCGCGAGCGTCCCCGGAGGGGAGGACGCGGACGCCTTCTTCGCCCGCTACGACGCCGCCATCGCCGAGGTCGCGGCCGCCGGGCACGAGGCGGCGCTGCTGGTCAGCCACGGTGCGGCGCTGCGGATGTGGATCGCCGCGCGGGTGCAGGGCATCGACCTGGCCGAGGTGGTCGGACGCCGCCTCGGCAACACGACCGTGGTGACGTTGGATGGGGACCCCGAGTCGGGGTGGACGTTCGTGGGGTGGGACGAGATCGAGGAGCCGGACGAGTGGCCCGCCGCGCCGACACCCACGCCGGAGTTCGTGGAGCTGTCGAGCCAGGAGGCGAGCGCTGCGGCTCCCGGCTGGCGCTACCTCCTCGGTCGCCTGCACCTCACCGTCGACTGGTCCTCCTTCGCCGGGGCTGCAGCCTTCGTCTCGGCCGTGGCCGAGGTCGCCGAGGCCATGGACCACCATCTGGAGGTCGACCTGCGGCGCGAGCGCGTGCACCTCGCGGTGGGCTCGTACGAGATGGACGCCGTCACCGGCGTCGACGTGCACCTGGCCAACCGGGTGTCCGTGCTGGTCCACCAGCGCGGGGGACGGCCTGTCCCGACGGCCCTCACCGAGTTGGAGATCGCGATCGACACGATGGATGCCGGCGCGATCCTGCCCTTCTGGGCGGCCGTGCTCGGCTATGAACCTGACGGCGACCGGGCGCTCGTCGATCCGCAGCGGATCGGCCCCGGCGTCTGGTTCCAACAGTTGGGCGTGCCGCGTCCCGTCCGCAACCGGATCCACCTGGACGTGACGGTCGCGCACGACGTCGCCGAGCAACGCATCGCTGCGGCGTTGGCGTCCGGAGGGCGAGTGGTGTCCGACGCGAACGCCCCCGCGTTCACCACGCTCGCGGACGCCGACGGCAATGAGGCCTGCGTGTGCACCTGGCAGGGCCGCGACTGACGGTCCGGGACGCAGCTCGCCCGCAACGGCGACACACCCCACCGGGGCCCATCGGACAGCTGTCCGATGGGCCCCGGTGGCGTGTGGTGGGCGAAGGGCTCAGTGGGCGAGCGCCCCGTCGGCACCGGCACCGGTCATGGAGCGAACCTCCATCTCGGCGGCCTTGCCCAGGTCCGGCACCTCCTTGGACAGGACCGTCCCCAGCCAGCCCATGAAGAAGGCGAGCGGGACCGACACGATGGCCGGGTTGTCGTACGGGAACCAGGCGAAGCTCGAGTTCGGGAACATCGCGCTCGCCAGCGGCTTGGCGGCGCCCAGGGGCGTCGAGACCGCGGGGGAGAAGATGATCAGGACGAGCGAGCTGATGAGGCCGGAGTAGATCGACCACAGCGAGCCCTGGGTGTTGAACCGCTTCCAGTACAGCGAGTACAGGATGGACGGCAGGTTCGCGGACGCGGCGACGGCGAACGCGAGCGCCACCAGGAACGCGATGTTCATGCTCTTGGCGAAGATGCCACCGAAGATGGCCAGCGCGCCGATGACGAGCACGGTGTAGCGCGCGACCTTCATCTCGGCGACGGGGTCGGCCTTGCCGTCCTTCATCACCGAGTTGTAGATGTCGTGCGCGAAGGAGGCCGACGAGGTGATCGTCAGGCCGGCGACCACCGCGAGGATCGTGGCGAACGCCACGCCCGCGATGATGGCCAGGAAGATCGTGCCGCCGAGACCGCCGCCGGGCAGGTAGAACGCCAGCGCCGGGGCGGCGGCATTCGCCTTGCCGGGCATCGCGTTGATCGCTGCCTGGCCGCCCTCCACGATGGACGCGGCGCCGTAGCCCAGGACCAGGGTGAACAGGTAGAACGCGCCGATGAGGGCGATGGCCCACGTCACCGACTTCCGGGCGGCCTTGGCGGTGGGAACCGTGTAGAAGCGCATCAGCACGTGCGGCAGGCCCGCGGTGCCCAGCACGAGGGCGATGGACAGGGAGATGAAGCCCAGCGGGTCCTTGTACTTGTCGCCGGGGGCGAGCATCTGCGGGTGGTTGTTGACCCGGACGGCCTCGCCCATCACCGCGTCGAAGTTGAAACCGAACAGGGCGAGCACCCAGATGGTCATGAGGCCGGCGCCGGCGATGAGCAGGACGGCCTTGATCATCTGGACCCAGGTCGTGCCCTTCATGCCGCCGATGAGGACGTAGGCGATCATCAGGACACCCACGATGATGATGACGACGTTCTGCGCCAGCTCACCGTTGAGCCCCAGCAGCAGGGACACGAGGCCACCCGCGCCGGCCATCTGGGCGAGCAGGTAGAAGAAGGAGATCGCCAGGGTCGAGAAGGCGGCTGCCAGGCGGACGGGCTTCTGCTGCATGCGGAAGCTGAGCACGTCGGCCATCGTGTACTTGCCGGTGTTGCGCAGCGGCTCGGCGACGAGCAGCAGGGCGACGAGCCAGGCGACGAGGAAGCCGATGGAGTACAGCAGGCCGTCGTAGCCGTTGAAGGCGATGGCGCCGGCGATGCCGAGGAACGAGGCGGCCGACAGGTAGTCGCCGGCGATGGCGATGCCGTTCTGGGTCCCGGAGAAGGACGCCCCACCGGTGTAGAACGACCCGGCGGCCTTGGACTGGTTCGCGGTCACCCGGATGACGACGGTCAGGGTGGCGACCACGAAGAGGGCGAAGATGACGATGTTGAAGATCGGGCTGCCGAGCTGGGTCACTTCGCGGCTCCTTCCAGGCGCTCACGGATGTCGTTGGCGATGGGGTCGACCTTGGTGCGGGCGTGGCGCAGGTACAGCCACGTGATGAGGAAGGTCGTGACGAACTGCATGAGGCCCAGGAAGTGGCCCACGTTGAAGTTCTGGAGGCCGAAGATCGGCTGGGACATGAAGTCCTTGGCGTACACGGATGCGAGGACGTAGGCGAAGTACCACACGAGGAAGGCGATCGTCATCGGGAAGGCGAAGCCGCGGAACGTCTTGCGCAGTCGGTCGAACTCCTCAGAGTTCTGCACCTCGATGAACGCCTCCTCCGAGATCTTCGGCTTTGGCGCGGTGGGGTCGGACATGGAACCTCCGTTGGTCAGAGCCGGCGATTGGCTGGCAGCCGCACAGTAGTGCGGGTGTCGCACTGGTCGTCAACACTCGGTGAGGCCTCGCAGGGCAATCGTTGTGATTCCGTGATGAATGTTGATGTCGAGTATCTCGACGCTGAAGACGTTGTATTATTCAACGACCGGCGCTGAGGGTGTGGCGCCACAGACCCCCAGTGAGCGCAGCGTCTCACCGGTGTCGTCAGCGGAAGATGACCGTGCGATGTCCGTCCAGGAACACCCGGTGCTCGGCGTACAGGCGAACCGCTTCGGCGAGGGTGCGGCTCTCCTGCTCCTGCCCCAGCGCGACGAGTTCGGGGACCGTCTTGGTGTGGTCGACGCGCGTGACGTTCTGCTCCACGATCGGGCCCTCGTCCAGGTCCTCGGTGACGAAGTGCGCGGTGGCGCCGATCAGCTTCACGCCCCTGTCGTGTGCCTGGCGATACGGGTTGGCGCCCTTGAACCCGGGCAGGAAGGAGTGGTGGATGTTGATCGCCCGACCCTCCAGCGAGGCGCACAGTTCGGGGGAGAGGATCTGCATGTACCGGGCCAGCACCACCAACTCGACGTCCTCGGCCTCGATCCGGTCCAGGACGGCGCGCTCGAACTCGGCCTTGGTCTCGGGGAGCACGACGTGCTCGCTGAACGGAACCCCGTAGAAGGTGGCCAGAGGGCGCAGGTCGGCGTGGTTGGCCATCACGCCGCAGACATTGATGGGCAGGAGGCCGGAGCGCTGGCGGAACAGGAGGTCGTTCAGGCAGTGGGCGGCCTTGCTGGCGAGGATGAGCGTGCGACGGTGGCGTCCGACCTCGTCGAGGTGCCACGTGGCCTGCAGGTAGGCGGCCAGGGGCCGGACCGACTCCTCGAACGAACTGCGCTCGAATCCCGACTGGACCTGTACCCGCATGAAGAACTGTCCGGAGTCCGCACTGAACTGCTGCAGCTCGGTGATGTTGCCCTGGGCCGCGGCCACGGCTCCTGTCACCGCATGGACGATGCCGGGCCGGTCAGGACACTGCAGGGTCAGCACCCAGTGGGACGAATCGCTCACAGCCGCCGACTCTACCGGGGGCGCCCGTGGGGTCGGGGCCCGTGTCAGAGCCCGGCGGCGTCGAATGCGTCGGCCGCGGCCTCCCGCCCGCGCGCGATGAGCTCCTTGGCGCGGTGGAAGTCGAAGGTGGACGCGATGTCCTGGGGAAACTCGATGAACACGTCCGGGGGGCTGGCGGCCATGCGGAACCGGGTGATGAGTTGTTCGGTCGTCTCCAGCGACAGGGACACGACGTCCGAGGTGCGCAGCCCCTTGGGCAGGTTCTCGAAGTCGAAGTCGCGTGGAGGCCCCGGGGCTGGCTCGATCTCATCGCCCTCCCCGAAGCGGTGCGCCCACCACTGTCGCACGCCGCGCACGGCGTCGGACTCCAGCATGCCGCGGAGGCGCTCGGTCAGCTCACCGAGCATGCCTTCCGTCTCGGCGGCCGCGGTGACGGGGCGGGTGCTGGTCCGTTCGGCCGCACGACGTCCCGACAGTGACACGGCGACGGTGCGGTCCGCCGGCACGCCGAGCAGGGCATCGACCGGCACCGGGTTCAGCAGGCTGCCGTCGGCGAGCAGGCGGCCGTCCACCACGACCGGGGTGAAGACACTGGGAATGCCGATCGAGGCACGCATGGCGGTGGCCACCGAGCCCCGCTGGAACCACACCTCACGGCTGTGGGTCAGGTCGGTGGCCACGGCGGTGAACGGGACGGGGAGGTCTTCGATCCGCGCTCCGTCGAGGATCTCGGCCACCCGGTCCATCACGCGCTGACCCCAGAACACGCCGGGGCCGGTGAGGGCCGGGTCGAGGAGGCGCCACACGTCGGTCTGGCGCAGGGACGACACCCACTCGGTGAACGGCTCCAACTTCTCCGCGGCCTCGAGGCCACCCACGATCGCGCCCATCGAGGTGCCCGAGATCGCGACCACCTCGTGCCCCCGCGCACGGAGTTCGTGGAGGACCCCGATGTGCGTGTAGCCACGTGCTCCGCCGGAGCCGAGGGCGAGTGCGATCCGCATGCCCGAAGGATAGGCGGCCGACTGGTGCAGAAATGCGCAACCCGGAGGCGGGGTGTGGGTTCCCCTCGGATAGGCTGGGTCAGGAGTGTGAGATGCCCAGCGGCTGGCGTGGAGCCGGTCACTCGACCAGATCGGAGTTACCCCGTGGACGCAGACCTCTTGGTGGTGGGGGCGGGACTGTTCGGATTGACCGTCGCCGAGCGAGCGGCGAACGAACTCGGCCTCAACGTCGTCGTCATCGACCGGCGCAACCACATCGGTGGCAACGCGTACTCCGAGAAGGAGGCGAACAGCGGCATCGAGGTGCACCGGTACGGGGCCCACCTCTTCCACACCAGCAACGAGCGCGTCTGGAACTACGTGAACCGGTTCACCGCGTTCACCAACTACCAGCACAAGGTGTACACGTCCCACAAGGGTGAGGTGTACCCGATGCCGGTGAACCTCGGCACGATCAACCAGTTCTTCCGCGCTGCCTACTCCCCGGCCGAGGCCCGGGCCCTGATCGCCGAGCAGGCGGCCGAACTGGGGGACAAGGAGCCCGCGAACTTCGTCGAGAAGGGCATCTCCCTGATCGGGCGCCCGCTGTACGAGGCGTTCATCATGCACTACACCGCGAAGCAGTGGCAGACGGACCCCGAGAAGCTCGAGGCGTCCATCATCAGCCGTCTCCCGGTGCGGTACACCTACGACAACCGCTATTTCAACGACACCTATGAGGGGCTCCCGGTCGACGGGTACACCGCTTGGTTCGAGCGCATGCTGGACAATCCCCGTATCACCGTGAAGCTCGACACCGACTTCTTCGCCGACCCGGAGTTCGGCAAGGCCGCCGCGGTCGGGCAGGTCCCGGTCATCTACACCGGTCCCGTCGACCGTTACTTCGACTACAGCGAGGGTGAACTCGGCTGGCGCACCATCGACTTGGAGGAGGAGGTCCTCCCGATCGAGGACTTCCAGGGCACGTCGGTGATGAACTACCCGGATCCGGACGTCCCGTTCACCCGCATCCACGAGTTCCGCCACTTCCACCCCGAACGCGACTACACCAAGGACGCCACGGTGATCATGCGCGAGTACAGCCGCTTCGCGGGGCAGGGCGACGAGCCGTACTACCCGATCAACACCGACGCAGACCGTGCGGGTCTGCTGAAGTACCGCGACCAGGCCAAGACGGAGTCCAATGTCCTGTTCGGTGGACGTCTGGGCACGTACAAGTACCTGGACATGCACATGGCGATCGGCTCGGCGCTGGCCATGTTCGACAACAAGATCAAGCCGCACTTCTCGGAAGGCGCGCCCCTGCAGAGCGGGGGCATCGACGCGTGAGCGCGACAACCTCGACAGAGGCCATGCACCGGCCCGGTGGTGGACGGGGCCTCTGGGACGCTCTGACCAACCGCTACCTGCTCAAGTTGCTGGTGCACAAGGAGTTGCGGGTCCGCTACCGAGGATCCGTGCTGGGCATGGTGTGGTCGTATGTGAAGCCGGCAGTGCAGTTCGCCGTGTTCTACTTCGCGGTGGGCGAGTTCCTCCAGATGAACAGGGCAGTACCGAACTTCGCGCTGTACCTGTTCTCGGGAATCGTGGCGATCAACTTCTTCAACGAGGCATTCGGCAATGCCACCCGCGCGGTGGTCGGCAACACCCCGTTGGTGAAGAAGATCTACCTGCCCCGGCAACTCTTCCCGGTGTCCAGCGTCTACGTCGCGGCGGTGCACTTCGTACCCCAGTTGGTGGTGCTGATTTTGGGCGCCTTCCTGGTGGGCTGGCGTCCGGGACCGCTGCAGTTGCTGGGCGGCGTGGCCGGATTCGCGATCATCGCGGTCCTCGCGTTGGGGCTGGGTCTGCTCTTCGGCGCGATCAACGTGATGGTGCGGGACGCCGAGAACATCGTCGACCTGATCGCGATGATGGTGAGCTGGACGTCCCCGGTCCTGTATCACTGGAGGCATGTCGTCGAGGCGCTGGGCACTGGCCCGGGGTGGACGCTCTACCAGCTCAACCCGCTGACCCCGGCGATCGAACTGTTCCACTGGTGCTTCTGGGCGCCCACACGAGGGGTGGATTACCTCGACCCTCCGGGCCTGCCGATCTTCTCGCTGATCGCCGGTGGCACCGCAGTGGTGACGCTCGTCGTTGGCGAACTCGTCTTCCGGCGCCTGGACGGGCGCTTTGCGCAGGAGCTCTGACATGACGATTGACTCAGCGCAGCGCCGCCGCATCGTCGTCGACGACGTGTCGAAGGAGTTCAACATCCGGCACACACACTCCCTCAAGGAGTGGATTGTGGCCAAGGTCAAGGGGCGCCGAGAGGCGACCACCGATCACTTCCGCGCCCTCGACCACGTGTCGTTCACGGTGGAGGACGGCGAGGCCGTTGCCCTGCTGGGGCTGAACGGGTCGGGCAAGTCGACGCTGCTCAAGTTGATCTCGGGGGTCATGAACCCCGACGGGGGGGACATCCTCGTCCAGGGCAAGGTAGCCGGACTCATCGAGGTCGGTGCCGGCTTTCATCCCGACCTCACGGGGCGCGAGAACGTGTTCCTCAACGGGGCGATCCTCGGCATGACCGAGGGCCAGATCGCGGAGCGCTTCGACGCCATCGTCGCGTTCAGTGAGATCGAGGAGTTCATCGACACCGAGGTCAAGTTCTACTCCTCGGGCATGTTCCTCCGCCTCGCCTTCGCGGTGGCTGTACACACCGACCCCGATGTCTTCCTTGTTGACGAGATCCTCGCGGTCGGCGACGAACCGTTCCAAAAGAAGTGCTTGGCTCGCATCCGCGAACTGAAGGCGTCCGGCAAGGCGCTTGTGATTGTGAGCCACGACCTCGACATGGTGGCCTCGCTGTGTGAGCGGGGCATCCTGCTACGGCGTGGGAAGATGATTCACGACGGAGACGTGCACGCGGCCGTCTCGATGCTGCGTGGCGAGTGAAGGACGAAGTGTGAGAAGAGAGCAGAAGAATGGTTGAGCCCACCACCCTGGTCGCCCAGCACGGAGAAGGCGCTCCGGCGATCTCGGTTCTGGTCCCGATCTACAACGTCGAGCGATACCTTGATGAGTGCCTGCAAAGCCTGATCGCGCAGACCTTCGTGGACTTCGAGGTGATTTGCATCAACGATGGGTCCACGGATGGCTCACGCGACATCATCGAGCGTTACGTGCAGGCGGATCCCCGCTTTCGGGTGATCGACAAGCCCAATTCGGGTTACGGCGCCTCGATGAACCGGGGGCTCGACGAGGCGCGCGGTGAGTTCATCGCGATCCTCGAATCCGATGATTTCATGGACCCGACCGGCTTGGCCCAACTCCACGCTGCCGCCACGTCGCTCGACGTGGATGTGGCGAAGGCCAACTTCTGGCTCTACTGGTCCACGCCCAAGGAGCGCAACGAACTTCACGAGGCCTTCTGGCCCAAGTTGTGCGGCAAGGTGATCGATCCTGCCGAGGACAGCGACATCTTCCACGTGAAGCCATCCATCTGGTCGGCGATCTACCGCCGATCGTTCCTGACCGACCACGGCATCAGGTTCTTGGAGAGCCCTGGAGCGTCGTTTCAGGATCTGAGCTTCACCTTCAAGGTGTGGGCGTGTGCCCGCCGCGTCACCTACGTGTACGAGCCGCTGGTGCACTATCGCCAGGACAACGAGAACTCCTCGGTGAACTCGATGGGCAAGGTGGACGCCGTCTTCAACGAATATGCGGAGATTGGACGCTGGCTGGATGAACACCCCGACCTGCGCGAAACGTTCGCCACGGTGAAGTCTGCGATGATGTACGACTCGTGCATCTGGAACTACGAACGGGTCGCGGAGAAGCACAAGCTCGAACTGTTGTCGAAGACGCGGGACGTCTTCCTCGCCGAGCAGAAGGCCGGCACCATCGACCTGCGCGAGTTCGAGCCGTGGAAGCTCACGGGGCTGAGGTTGATCCTGTTGTCCCCGGCACGATTCCATGCCCAACACCGCCGCCAGAACTCCCTCCCGGCGCGGGCCGCGCGGATCATGTGGATGGCTTCACCCAAGGACCTGGCCTGGGCCGTCCGTCGCCGCCTCGGTGGGCTGGCCCGCTGATGCCGCGCCTCTCGGTGGTGCTCCCCGTCTACAACGTGGAGCAGTACCTTCCCGTCTGCCTGGAGTCGGTGCGCAGCCAGACCGAGCGGGACATCGAGATCATCTGTGTGAATGACGGCTCGACCGACCGCAGTGCGCTCCTGCTGGAGATGGCTGCGGCGGTCGACAGTCGCATCAAGGTTGTCACCAAGCCGAACGGCGGACTGTCCTCGGCGCGGAACGCGGGGCTGGCTGCGGCGGCCGGGGATCTCGTCCTGTTCGTCGACTCGGATGACTTCCTGCACCGGAAGGCGTGCGAGACCGTACTGGCGACGCACGCCGAGAGCGCTGCGGACATCATCACG
Organism: Propioniciclava sp. LT294; assembly: GCF_059516005.1. Taxonomy (NCBI): domain Bacteria; kingdom Bacillati; phylum Actinomycetota; class Actinomycetes; order Propionibacteriales; family Propionibacteriaceae; genus Propioniciclava; species Propioniciclava sp. LT294. The sequence goes on along the minus strand of NZ_JCAKNG010000006.1, from coordinate 72,507 downwards.
TTTGGCGCCTACGTGCACCCGGTCGCCCATACCACCCCGTGGCTGGAACGGACGCTGAGCCCCCGGAAGGTGACGTTCGAGAGGTTCGAACCGGCGCTGCTGTTCGCTGAGGCCTCACGGCCGTTCGTGTGGCGCAGCGCCTTCAGGCGCGAGTTCCTGCTGCGCGAAGGTCTGCGCTTCGACGAGTCGGTGGCCTTCGGGGAGGACCAGGTGTTCTACTTCGCCGCCTACCCGGTGGCACGCCGGACAGCCTTGATCCCCGACAAGCTCTACTACTATCGCGCGGCGCGCCCCCAGTCGCTCATGGCCTCGCGCTACGAGAACCGGGCCAAGATGATGCTTGAGCACCACCACATCACGCGGGTCATCCTGGAGACGTGGCGGCAGCACGGCTGGTTGGAGACTTGGCGGGGCGAGATGCTCGACTGGGTGTTCGAGTTCATCGGTGACGAGGCCGTGAACGGCGCCCCCGACCTCACCCCGCAACTCCGCAGTTCCTTGAGTGAGATCCTACGCCGTTACTTCCCAGCAGGCCCGTGGGTGGCGTCACTGGCGCCGCCCGCCCGTGCGCTGCTCGAGGCGCTGTCGGGGGACGGCGACAAGTCCGGGATCCGGGCGGTCTACCTCGCCTGGCAGGGCGCAGCCTCCTCGCGATCAGCGCTTCGCTCGGTGGCGAAGCGCGTGATCCACTCCGGGCTGGTGCGCAAGGCAAGGGATGCCGCTTGGCGCTTCCTGCCCGCCAGCGAGCGGGCGCACTGGCAGCAGCTTCGCGACCTCCGCGACGAGGTTGTGGACGAGGCGAGACGTGCGGACGCACTCCGGATGCTTCAGACGGAGTGGATGGCAGTCCAGGCGCGAGCGAGCGGCTAGCGATCGGTGCCTGAGCCGTCTGGTCACGGAAGGTTCAGGCGCGCCTCGAGGGCTGGGGCCAGCGAGCGGGAGAACGTTCCCGTGAGGTGATCCTTGTCGTAGTACACCGGCAACCCACCGACGACCGCGTGGCAGCGGGTCGGGTCGCAGAACAGGTCGGACAGGTCGACGCGTGACACCCTGGCCAGGGAGCCGTCGCTGGCCGCCTCGAAGGCGAGGTCGTTCGGCAGGGCGGTGCTGCGGGGCAGGCTGCAGGCATCCGGGTCGCCCTTGTGTCGGGCCAGGCACTCAGGGCCCCACACGCCCCCGGTCGTGGGGTGGTCGCGGATCACCACCACGGGGGCAACCTCGGTGAGCTGGGACCAGGTGCGCAGGTAGCCCGCCTTCCCGGCGGCGGGATCCGACCAGGTCGACCCCACAAAGGCGGAAGAGATGATCAGGTCGGGTTGGAGCTGGCGGACCGCTTCGGTCACCGACGCGGACCAGTCCCCACACTCGGCGGAGTTGCGCGGTTTCCCGCCCCACACGTCGGAGCCGATGAGGTTGAGGGGGCACCCGCCCTTCAGGAAGAGGGCGAACCCGTACCCACGCGGGGCGAGCACCGGCTCCAGGGCGCTGTACAGCACTTGGGCGTGCGAGTCGCCCACCACCGCGACGACCTTGTTCGGGCGGGAGCCCTCCCAGCACCCGGGATCACAGTTCGGCGGGGTCGTCCAGGGGGTGTCCGAATCGGTCACCGGGGCGTTGAGGGGGATCGAGAACGGATTCCCGCACACCTCCACGTTCATGGCCGCCGTCGCGCCGAGGCAAGGGTTCGTGGACAGTGCCTCGATCCGAGCCTGACGCGCGGCATCCTCCGCTTGCTTCGTCCAGTAGCTATGGCCCGCCGCGGATACGGCCAGGACCGCCATCGCCAGGCCCGCCGCGGCGAACGTGGCGACCGGGGTGGCCCGGCGAAGGCGTCCGGTCAGGAAGGGCTGCTCGATCCAGCGCCGCGATGCCTCAGCCAGCAAACCGGTCGCCAGGACGATCCCCAGCTTCTCCTGCCAGATGAGGGGGTGGCCCGAGACGAACGGGACGAGTGCGATGAGCGGCCAGTGCCACAGGTATACCGAGTACGACGCGTCCCCCAGCCAGCGGATCGGGCGCAGCGTGTCCAAGCGCGCCAAGGGGTCGCCCGGTCCGGTGTCCCCGGCGACGATCACCGCGGCTGTGCCGAGCACCGGGACGAGGGCCACGGCGCCGGGGAAGGGGGTGGCTCGGCTGATCGCCAGTGCGGTGGCGACGATGACGGCCAGGCCGACCCAGCGCAATGCCAACGCGAACACGCGGATAGGCGCCCATCGGGACAGGAAGAAGCTGGTCATGGCCCCCACGGCGAACTCCCAGACCCGGGTCGTGGTCACGAAGTACGCGGCCGCAGGGTCGACTGCGGTGAGCACCACCGAATGGGCCAACGAGCCGAGCGTGAGCACCCCCAGCACCAAGCCCACCGCCAGTTCGGTGCGCCCCCGCAGCCAGCGGCGTCCCAGCCATGCGCCGAGCAGGATCAAGGCCGGCCACACCGCGTAGAACTGCTCCTCGGTGGACAGCGACCAGTAGTGCTGGACCGGCGAGGCGAGGTCGTTGGATGCCGAGTAGGTCACCGCGCGGGACGCGAGCCACAGGTTCTCGACGTACAGGGTGCTGGCGATCACCTCGCGCTCCGCGGCGCGGGCGAGTTGCGGCGGCAGGATCGCGAGTGCCGCTGCACCGGTGACCGCCAGGACGACCAGACTGGCCGGTAGGAGGCGGCGCATCCGGCGTGCGTAGAACAAGGTCAGCCCGATGTGGCCGGTTTCCTCCAGTTCGCGGCGGAGGTGGCTGGTGATCAGGAAGCCGGAGATGACGAAGAACACGTCCACTCCGACGAAGCCGCCAGTCAGGCGCTCGGGCCACAGGTGGAAGAGCACCACCAGCCCCACGGCGAGCGCCCGGAGGCCCTGGATCTCGGGTAAGAAGCGGCGCTGGGTGGGAGTGGGCGGGGCGACGAACACGGGCGAATGGTACTGCCAGCCCCGGCGCCCGGGCCCTCAGCGCCAGCGCGTGAAGGCCCGGTAGAGCGGCCGCCGCACGGCCGGGGGCACGAAGCGCCACAGCATGCGCACGAGGACGTTGCGGAGGAACTGGCGCGGGGTGGTGAAGCCGATCGCGAGCATGCGCTGCTGCAGCACCCATTCCGAGCGCGCCAAGTCCCAGCCGCCGCGGCGGCGGTACGCGCCGGCGCCCACTCGATACAGCACGAGCGGTTCGGGCACGTTCGTCGCCCGGGCCCCTGCGGCCAGCATCCGCACGAACAACCAGTAGTCCTCGAGGCGAGCGAGGTGCTGGTAACCACCTGCGGCTGCGACGGCCGTCCGTCGGTACACGACCGAGGGGTGGTTGAACGGGTCTGCGAGGCGTGCCTGACGGGCGATCTCGCCCGGATCGGACGGCCAGCGCCGCGCCAGACCCCGCCGGGACTCGTCGGACTCGAACTCCACGATGGTGCTGGAGAGCAGGTCCACCCCGCCGGCCATCAGCGGCAGCTGACGGGCGAAGCGCTGGGGGAGCGAGACATCGTCGGCGTCCGCGCGGGCGACGACCTCGTGCGTGCAGTGCGCCAGTCCGGCGTCCAGGGCGTGGGCGAGTCCGACGTTGTCCGGGAGCGCCAGCACCCGGACGGGTACGCCAGCCGTCAGTTCCCCGGCCTCGGCGCGGCGCAGGACGTCCCCGATCGAGGCGGGGACGGGTCCGTCCACCACGATGACGAGTTCGTCGGGCCGCAGGGTCTGGTCCACCGTCACCGACACGATGGCCCGTGCGAAGAAGGTGGCGTCGTCGCGGCCGTAGACGGGCAGGAGGACGCTGAACGGGGGCGTCCCCGGCGTCGAGGCGGTGGCTTCAGGCACGGCCGGCGCCCCGTTCGATGGTGAGGACGTCCTCGGCGACGGGAGTGCCCGCCAGCACCGCGACGGTGGGCCGTGGAGCGCGGACGCCCTGGGCCAGCCCGCGGCGTCCATGCGCGACCAGGGCGGCCCGGTCGGACGAGCGCGCCAGCATCCGGACCCAGCGGACGGCGGTCGATCCCGCGTAGAGCGTGCGGTCGGCCGGGCCCAGGGCATCGGAACGGGTGAAGACCCACAGCTTGTTGCGGACCTCGTTCGTGAAGCGGGCGCCCGGATCGGCGTCGGAGGAGCCGAACACCTTGGTCAGGTGGTGGACCCGCGAGGCCGGCACGTACAGGCCGACGCCGTTGCGCAGCAGCCGGGCGGTGTACTCGAAGTCGTCGTTCCACAGGAAGTAGTCGGCCTCGGGCAGGCCATGGCGCCGGATCGCCTCGGCGTCGATCAGGATCGAGACGAAGGACGCCGACCGGATGGGGTACGCCTCCGCCATCGCGGCGGCACCACGGGCCACGCGGCCCGCGCCCGGGCGGGGCCGAGGGCGGTTCATCGGGTGCTCGCGACCATCGCGCCAGTCAGCGCGCGAGGCGGCGACGGTGACGCGCCCCGGGTAGCGCACCCGTGCGGTGAGCAGGGCAGCCAGTGCTCCCGGGGTGGGGACCGTGTCGTCGTCCATGACCCAGACGAGTTCGGCGTCGTGGTGTGCGACGGCCCGGGCGATGCCGGCCGCGAAGCCACCCGCGCCCCCCGTGTTCGTCGGCAGGCCGACCACCTCGGTGACGACCGGGTGGGACGCCGCGAGCGCGGCCGAGCCATCGGTCGAGGCGTTGTCGATCACGACCACGGCGTCGGCCGGACGGTTCTGGGCGGCGAGCCCGGCCAGCGTCTCGGACAGCAACTCCTGCCGATTCCAGGCCACCACCACGGCCACCACGCGCTGGCCCATCGAGGCGTCGACTCCCATGGTCGCCACCCTAGCGGCCCCCGTCCGGTGGGCGGCGCAGGCGCCGGTACGCTGGTCCGGTGAGTCCGACCGTGTCGAACATCCTGCTGATCCTCCTGTTCATCCTGGTCGGCGGTGTCTTCGCCGCCGCCGAGATGGCCCTGGTGTCGCTGCGCGACAGCCAGGTACGGGGGCTGGCCACCAAGGGAAAGCGGGGCGCGACCGTGGCGCGGCTCGCCGAGGACCCGAACCTGTTCCTGTCCGCGGTCCAGATCGGCGTCACCCTGTCGGGCTTCCTGGCCGCCTCGTTCGGTGGCGCCACGCTGGCCAATGAGCTGGCCCCCGTCCTGGTCCGTTGGGGCCTGCCCCAGGGCCCGGCCGGCAGCGTCGCGCTGGTCCTGGTGACGCTCGCGATCTCCTACTTCTCGATCGTGCTCGGCGAGCTCACGGCCAAGCGCCTGGCCATGCAACGTGCCGAGAGCTTCGCGCTGCTGCTGGGCCCCTTCGTCAACGCCATCGCGGCCGTCACCCGGCCGGTGATCTGGTTCCTGGGCGTCTCGACCAACGTGGCCGTGCGGCTGCTCGGCGGCGATCCCCGGGCCTCTCGCGAGGAGGTCACCGACGAGGAGCTCCGCGCCATGGTCTCCAGTTCGGCCACCCTCGGCGACGAGGAGCGTCAGATCGTCGACGAGGTGTTCGCCGCCGGTCAGGTGACACTGCGCGAGGCCATGGTGCCGCGGACCGAGGTCGCCTTCCTCGATGGTGACCTGCCTGCCCACAAGGCCATCCGCATCGTCGCCGACGGCGCGCACTCGCGTTACCCCGTGGTCGGGCGGGACGTCGACGACGTCCTGGGCTTCCTCCACGTGCGCGACCTGTTCGACCTCGACCCGGCCACCCGCCAGGCGCAGGTCAGCCAGCTGGTCCGGCCCATCCAGGCGTTGCCGGGGACGGTCCGCATCCTGCACGCGCTCTCGGTCATGCAGGCCGGTGGCGACCACATGGTCATCGTCCAGGACGAGTACGGCGGCACGGCCGGCATCGTCACCATCGAGGACCTCGTGGAGGAACTCATCGGCGACATCACCGACGAGTTCGACCTGGAGGCGCCGGAGCTGGAACGGGGCGGTGTCGACGAGGTGGACGGGCTCATGACGCTGGAGCAGTTCGCGGAGCACTTCTACCTGCTCCTGCCCGAGGGGCCGTACGACACCGTCGCGGGCTATGTGATGGCCGAGTTGGGTCGCCTGCCCCAGGTGGGGGACACCGTGACCCGCGCACTGCACCCGGTGCGCGGAGGGGATGACACCCCTCTCGAGTTCGAGTTCACCGTGACCGAGCTCGACGGGCGCCGTGCGGCGCGGCTGCGCCTGGTGCGGGTCGGAGCCGGTGCGACCACCGACCCGATCCAGTAACCTGCCCGCGAGACAGGGGAGTCACGGGAGGGTGCGGCATGCCACGAGATGACGGCGCGGCCCTGCTCACCTCCGAAGGGGTGGGCGGGTTGCTCGAGGCCGCCGTCACCCATGCGGGAGGGACGCTCGTGGCCTGGACCCTCGACCACGTGGACGCCAACCCGAACCAGTCGACCACCGCGACCTATTCGGCGATCGTCGACTGGCCCTATGGTCGCCGCGACGAGCTGCTGGGGGTGAGCGCGCGGGCACACGGGTTGTCGGGCTCGGACAGCCGGGCCGAGATCTTCGCCGACGGCGATCGCGAGGTCGCGGTGTGGCTCTACCCCAACGACCCCGACCTTCCTGGCCTGGCCCGGGCCGCCTATCCCTCGTCCATGGCTGCGGTGCTGAACGCCTACAAGGCCGTCCTCGAACCCATCACCCCTGACCAGCTCGACCTCGAGATGATCACCTACCGTCCTCGGCGGCGTGCGGTGCTGCGCGCCGCCGTCCGCGGCGGGGAGACCTTCTTCGTGAAGGTGCTCCGGGAGCGCCTCTTCGCCGATGTCTCCCGCCGCCACAAGCTCCTGCTGGACGCCGGGGTCCCGGCCCCGCGCATCGCGGCCGGGACGGCCGACTTCCTCCTGGTCCTGGGGGAACTGCCCGGACGCCCCCTCGCCCGGGCCGTCTTCGACCGCGTCGCGCCCTGCTCGGCCGAGGACCTCATCGGGGTGCTGGATGCGATGCCCGCGGCGGTGGCCGACCTCGAACGCCGCCCGCCGTGGGCGGACTCGATCGACCACTACGCCCGGATGGTCGCCGCCGCCGTCCCCGCCGAGGAGGAGCGTCTCGACCGCCTCGCCCGCGCAGTCCGGGAGGGCCTCGCGGGGCTGCCGCCGGGGCACGAGGCCACCCACGGCGACTTCCATGAGGGCCAGGTGCACGTGGCGGACGGCCGCGTCGTCGGGGTCTTGGATGTCGACACCATTGGCCCCGGACGCCGTGCTGATGATCTCGCCTGCCTGATCGCCCACCTGTCGACGATCCAGCGCATGAATGCGGAGCAGGAGGCGCGGGTGCACGACCTGTTGCGCAGCTGGGTTCCGGTCTTCGACGAGCGCGTCGACCCCATCGAATTGCGCCTCCGTGCTGCCGCGGTGATCATCTCGCTCGCCACCGGCCCCTACCGGGGGCAGGAGCCCGACTGGGAGCGTGAGACCACCTGCATGATCGACTCGGCAGAGGCGCTCCTCCGGCAGGTCAGTTGAAAGTGGATCACAAAGCGGTATCAACGGCAGGGAGTCTGCCCGGAGCGCGCGTGCGCAGGTGCCAGCGGAGTTATGCTCCCCCTCAGTCCGGGAACACACGCCCCGGCTTCAAAGACGCGTGCCTAGGAGGCATAACGTGAAGAAGTCTCTCATCGGAACCGGTCTGGCCGCCGCCGTGTTGCTGGCCGGCTGCGCCACTCCGCCCCCCGCGCAGACGGCGGCCCCCGCCGCGACGGCCGGCGGCGCCACCGCGACCACGGCGGCCACCGCCGACTTCAAGGCCTGCATGGTGTCTGACTCCGGCGGCTTCGACGACAAGTCGTTCAACCAGACCTCCCACAAGGGGCTCACCGACGCCAAGGCGCAACTGGGCATCCAGACCAACGAGGCACAGTCCAAGACCACGTCCGACTTCGCGCCGAACATCGAGCAGATGGTCAAGTCCAAGTGCGACATCATCGTGACGGTCGGCTTCCTCCTGGGTGACGCCACCAAGGCGGCCGCCGCGGCCAACCCCGACATCGACTTCGCGATCGTCGACTTCGCCTACACCGACGAATCGGGCAAGAACACGGCCCCGGCCAACCTCAAGGGCCTGGTGTTCAACACCGGCGAGCCCGCCTTCCTGGCCGGATACGCGGCCGCATCGCTGACGAAGACCGGCAAGGTCGGCACCTACGGCGGCATGAAGATCCCGAGCGTGACCGCCTTCATGGAGGGCTACGCCCAGGGCGTGAAGTACCACAACGAGCAGAAGGGCACCAAGGTCGAGGTGCTCGGCTGGAACTCCGACACCAAGGACGGCCAGTTCATCCCCGGCCAGAGCCCGTTCGAGGACCTCGCCGGTGGCAAGCGCGTCGGTGAGACCTTGGTCTCCCAAGGCGCCGACGTGATCATGCCGGTCGCCGGGCCCGCCGGTGAGGGTGGCCTGCAGGTCGCCCAGGCCAGCGGTGGCAAGGTCGCAGCCATCTGGGTCGACACCGACGGCTACGTCAGCCAGCCCACCTACAAGTCGGTCATCACCACCTCGGTCGGCAAGGCGATGGACGTCGCCGTGATGGAGGCCATCAAGGCGTCGAAGGAGGGCAAGTTCAGCAACGAGATCTACGTGGGCACCTTGGCCAACAAGGGCGCCTACCTGGCTCCGTTCCACGACTTCGAGTCGAAGGTCTCGCCCGAGACGAAGGCCGAACTGGAGAAGATCCAGGCCGACATCATCTCCGGCGCCATCAAGATCCAGGCGTGACCCACGCCTGAACACCCAGCCGAGGGGAGGCCTCCGGGCCTCCCCTCGCGCGTCCCCCCGTCCAGCCACACCGACATGGAAGGATCTCGTCCGTGAGCAACGACGACATGGCCGGACTGCGACTCCGCGGCATCACCAAGCGTTTCGGCACCTTCACCGCCGTCGATGCGGTCGACCTGGACATCATCCCCGGGGAGATCCACTGCCTGCTCGGCGAGAACGGCGCCGGCAAGTCGACGCTGATGAACGTGCTCTACGGGCTTTACCAGCCCGACGGCGGTGAGGTCCTGATCGACGGCGCCCCCCAGACGTTCACCAACCCGAAGCAGGCCATGGCGGCGGGCATCGGCATGGTCCACCAGCACTTCATGCTGGTGGAGCCCTTCACCGTCGCCGAGAACATGATGCTGGGCCGTGAGGGCGGCTTCGTGCTCGACAAGAACGCCGCCCGCGCCAAGGTGCGCGAGCTGGCAGCCCGCTATCGGATGCCCGTCGACCCCGACACCGTCGTGGAGGACCTGGCGGTCGGCGTCCAGCAGCGAGTCGAGATCCTCAAGGCCCTGGCCAACGACGCGCGCTACCTCATCTTCGACGAGCCGACCGCCGTGCTCACCCCTCAGGAGATCGACGAGCTGATGTCGGTCATGCAGGTGCTGCGCGACGAGGGCAAGGCCATCGTCTTCATCACCCACAAGCTGCGGGAGGTCCGGGCGATCGCCGACCGGATCACCGTCATGCGACGCGGGAAGATCGTCGGCCACGCCGAGCCGGGCACCTCCGAGGCCGACCTCGCCGAGTTGATGGTCGGCCGCGCGGTCGATCTGCGCATTCGCAAGGCGGCCCCCGCCGAGCGCGACGTCCGCCTCGAGGTGCGCGACCTCAAGATCGCCAACGCCGCGGGCGGCATCGTCGTGGACGGCGTCAGCTTCGACGTGCGTGGCGGCGAGGTGCTGTGCGTCGCCGGCGTCCAGGGCAACGGCCAGTCCGAACTGGCTGAGACCCTGCTGGGCAACATCCCGCCGATGTCCGGGTCGGTGGTCCTCGACGGCGTCGACATCACGCGCTCGCGCCCGGCCGCCACGATCGCCGCCGGCATGGGGTATGTCCCCGAGGATCGCGAGGACGACGGGTTCGTGAGCTCGTTCACGGTCGCCGAGAACCTCGTGCTCAACCGGTTCCACCAGCCGCCCTTCAGCAGGGGCCCGGCCCTCGACCTCGGCGCGATCGCCGAGAACGCCGAGAGGCTGAGGGAGGAATTCGACATCCGCACCCAGTCGGTGGCCAGCCCCATGTCGTCGTTGTCGGGCGGCAACAAGCAGAAGGTGATCCTGGCCCGCGAACTCTCCCGCGAGCTGTCGCTGCTCGTCGCCAGCCAGCCGACCCGCGGCGTGGACGTGGGCGCGATCGAGTTCCTGCACCGGCGCATCGTCGAGGAGCGGGACAAGGGCACCGCCGTCCTGCTCGTCTCCACGGAGTTGGACGAGGTGGAGGCGTTGGCGGACCGGGTCCTGGTCATGTACCGCGGCAAGGTGGTCGGCATCGTCGGTCCGGACACGCAGCGCGACGTGATGGGTCTCATGATGGCCGGCGCCTCGCACGAGGAGGCGGTCCGGTTGGCAGCAGAGCAGCCCACCACGCTGGTGGAGCAGGTGCACGAGGCCGAGGTGGCCTCAGAGACCGGCGCTTCCGCGCCCGGTGAGGAGGGGGACCGATGACCAACCTGACCACACCGGCCACGAAGCACAGGGCGAGCACCTTCCAGTGGCGTTCCCTCGCGGTGACCCTGGCAGCCATCGTGCTGGCCCTGGTCGCCGGTGCGATCCTCATGATCGTCAGTGATCCCGAGGTCATCGGGCTCTACGCCTACCTGTTCACCGCCCCGGCCCTGCCGTTGGGGGCGTCCTGGGCGAAGGTCTCCTCGGCGTACGCGGCGCTCGCGATCGGGGCGGTCGGCTCGCCGGGGGCACTCGCCGCCACCACACGCGAGGCGGCGCCGCTGATCTGCGCCGGTCTGGGCGTGGGGCTCGGCTTCCGAGCCGGCCTGTTCAACATCGGTGCGCAGGGCCAGGCCATCATGGCCGCGGTCCTCGCGGCCTGGGTCGGGTTCGCGCTGGCCCTGCCGCCGGTCATCCACATCCTGGTGGCCCTGGCCGCCGGCCTCCTCGGCGGCGCGGTCTGGGGTGGCATGGTGGGCTTCCTCAAGGCGAAGACCGGGTCGCACGAGGTCATCGTCACCATCATGTTCAACTACATCGCGGTGGGCATCCTCTCGTGGTTGCTGACCACGCGCGCGTTCCTCCGGCCCGGCCGGCAGGACCCGATCGCGCCCGAGGTCCACTCCACCGCGGTGTTCCCGTCGATCTACGGGCAGTTGCACGTCGGCTTCCTGGTCGCGCTCCTGGCGGCGCTGGGCACCTGGTGGCTGATCGACCGCTCCACCACCGGGTTCACGATCCGCGCGGTCGGCGCCAACCCCCACGCGGCTGCCACGGCGGGCATGGACGTGGCCCGCACCACCATCATCACGATGACCCTCTCGGGTCTGCTGGCCGGCCTGGCCGGCGTCCAGATGGCCATCGGACCCGGTGCCAACGGCGTCCCGACCCCGCTGTCGCAGGGCATCGTCGGCTCCGTGGGCTTCGACGCGATCACGGTTGCTCTGCTCGGCCGCTCCAAGCCCTTGGGCATCGTGTTCGCCGGCCTGCTGTTCGGCGGCCTGCACGCAGGCGGCCTGTCGATGCAGAGCATCGCCGGCACCCCGCTGACGCTCTCGATGGTCCTGCAGGCGCTCATCGTGCTGTTCGTCGCGGCGCCCGGCCTGGTCAACACGTTGGTCCCGTTCCTGCGCGAGCGTCGCGCCGTCGCCGCCGGAGGTCACGCATGAGCACCACCACCATCGCCCCTGACGCACTCGTCCAGCTCGTCCGCACCGAGTCGCGCGAGGCCCGGCGTGCCCGCCTGTCCGCGGGCGGCCTGATGGCCGTCATGGGGCTCGTCCTCCTCGTGCTGTCCTTCCGGACCAGCGGGGTGGCCCGGTTCGCCCTGTCGGGCTACTTCGACCCGGTGCAACTACCGACGTTCGGCCTTCCGGGTCTGGCCACGGTGCTCGCCTGCGGGCTCATCACGCTGGCCGTCGGCATGGGCTTCCTGAGCGGACGCCTCAACGCGCACCTGCGGACGGGGGCGGCCACCCTGGCCGGGATCGCCGTCATGGTGGGCCTCATCACGTGGGCCGCGGCGGGCTCGACCCTGCCGTTCCAGATCAGCAACCAGCTCACCGGGACGATCGCGCTGGCCACCCCGCTCGTGCTGGGATCGCTGGGCGGCGTCCTGTGCGAGAACTCCGGTGTGGTGAACGTCGCGATCGAGGGCCAGTTCCTCGTGGCCGCCTTCACCGCCGCCACCGTGGGGTCGGTGACGAAGTCGATCCCGATGGCGCTGGTCGCCGCCGTCATGGCGGGCATGCTCATGGGCGCCATGCTGGCGGTGTTCGCGATCCGCTACATCGTGGATCAGGTCGTCCTCGGCGTCGTGCTCAACCTGTTCGCGTCCGGCCTGACCGGCTTCATCTTCGACCAACTCGTCCAGCCCAACTCGGCCGCACTGAACGCCGCCCCGATCATGCAGGCCATCCCGATCCCGCTGCTGTCGGCGATCCCGCTGCTCGGTCCGGTCCTGTTCAATCAGACGATCCTCGTCTACCTCGCGATCCTGTCGGTGGCCGTGGTGTGGTTCCTGCTGTACCGCACGCGCTGGGGCCTGCGCGTCCGCTCCGTCGGTGAGCACCCCGAGGCGGCCGACACCGTGGGCATCTCCGTTCGCGCCGTGCGCTGGCAGGCGGTCCTGCTCGGGGGGCTGTTCTCGGGATTGGGCGGTGCGTTCTTCACCATCGGCTCCACGGGCGGCTTCAACAAGGACATCACGGTCGGCAACGGCTTCATCGCCCTCGCCGCGCTGATCATGGGCCGCTGGCACCCCGTCCGGGCGGCGCTCATGGCCGTGTTCTTCGGCTTCGTGACCCAGTTGGCCACCCAGCTGCAGAGCCTGGGCACGCCGATGCCCAGCCAGTTCCTGCTGATGCTGCCCTACATCGCCACCGTCATCGCCGTGGCCGGGCTCATCGGCCGATCGCGTGGCCCGGCGGCCGACGGCATCCCCTACACGAAGTGATGGACGTGGACATCGACTGGGATGCCTTGCGCGCGGCGGCGAACGAGGCCTGCGCGCGGGCGTACGCGCCCTACTCCGGCTACCGGGTCGGGGCCGCCGCCCTGGTGTCCGACGGCCGGGTGGTCACGGGCTGCAACGTCGAGAACGCCGCCTACGGCGTCACGCTGTGCGCCGAGTGCGGACTGGTGTCCGACCTGGTCCGTGGCGGGGGAGGGCGGCTGGTGGCGTTCACCTGCACGAACGCCGATGCGGAGGTGATCACCCCGTGCGGCCGCTGCCGCCAGTTGCTGTCGGAGCACGGTGGCCCCGCGCTGCTCCTGGAGACACCCCAGGGGTTGCGCACCCTTGACCAGATGTTGCCCCAAGCGTTCAGCGTCGAGGAACTCGACGCAGTGGAGGATTCCCGTGGCCGTTGACCCCGAACTGATCGCCCAGCTGCCCAAGGTCGTCCTGCACGACCACCTGGACGGTGGCCTGCGACCTTCGACCCTGCTCGAGTTGGCGGGGGAGATCGGTCACGAGCTCCCCGCCACCGATGCCGATGCGCTGGGCGCGTGGTTCCAGAGCGCCTGCGACTCGGGGTCGCTGGTGGAGTACCTGACCACGTTCGACCACACGGTCGCCGTGATGCAGACCCCGGAGGCGCTGCACCGCATCGCCCGTGAGTTCGTGCTCGACCTGGCCGCCGACGGCGTCGTGTACGCCGAGGCCCGCTGGGCCCCGCTCCAGCACACGGCGGGCGGGCTGACCCCGCGCCAGGCGGTCGAGGCCGTCCGCGACGGGCTGCGGGCCGGCGAGGCGGAGGCCGCGGCGTCCGGTCGGCCGATCATCGCCCGACAGTTGGTGACGGCGCTGCGGCACCACGAGCCGACGACCGAGGTCGTCGAGCTGGCGGCCGGGTTCGCGCACGACGGGGTCGTCGGCTTCGACATCGCCGGGCCCGAACTCGGCTTCCCCCCGTCACGCCTCGCAGTCTCGTTGGCGTACGCCAGGCGCGCGCACGTGCCCTGCACGATCCACGCCGGCGAGGCCGACGGAGTCGCGTCCATCGCCGAGGCCGTGGCCTGCGGAGCGCGCCGGATCGGGCACGGTGCCCGCCTGGTCGAAGACCTCGAGCGCACGCCGGAGGGCTGGCAGCTGGGGCAGACGGCGTCCGAGGTGCGCGAGCGCGGGATGATCCTGGAGCTGTGCCCCTCGTCGAACATCCAGACCGGCATCTGCGGGTCCGTCGACGAGCACCCCTTCGGCGTCCTGCAGCAGGCGGGCTTCCGCGTCACCGTGAACTGCGACAACCGTCTGATGAGCGCCACCACCACCAGCCGCGAGATGAGCCTGCTCGTGGAGGCCTTCGACTACGGCGTCGCCGACCTGCTGCGGTTCACCCTCGACGCGGCGGTTGGAGCGTTCATCACCGATGGGGAGCGCCGGCGGCTGGTCGAGGAGCTCGTCCTGCCCGGTTACGACGGCCGCTGAGCGCGCTGGCACCGCGCCGGGGTGGGGCCCGGCTTGCAATAGGATCGACCCCATGACTTCTCGGATCCTCACCGCCGCTGCCTGGCCGTACGCGAACGGGCCGCGCCACATCGGGCACGTGTCCGGCTTCGCCGTGCCCGCGGACGTCTTCTCCCGCTACCAGCGCATGGTCGGGAACGACGTCCTCATGGTGTCGGGGACCGACGAGCACGGCACGGCGATCCAGGTGAAGGCCGACTCCGAGGGACTCACCGCCCGCCAGACCGCCGACAAGTACCACCGGATCATCGTCGAGGACCTGCAGGGCCTGGGCCTGTCCTACGACCTCTACACGCGCACGACCACGCTGAACCACCGTGCCGTCGTGCAGGAGCTGTTCAGCGCGCTCCACCGCAACGGTTACGTCGTGGCGAAGAAGCAGATGGGCGCGATCTCGCCGTCCACCGGCCGCACGCTGGCGGACCGCTACATCGAGGGCGAGTGCCCCCACTGTGGCTTCGACGGCGCGCGCGGCGACCAGTGCGACAACTGTGGCCGTCAGCTCGACCCCATCGACCTGAAGAACCCGCGCAGCCGCGTCAACGGCGAGGTCCCGCAGTTCGTGGAGACCGAACACTTCTTCCTCGACCTCCCCGCGCTGGCCGAGCAGCTCCAGCAGTGGCTGGCGACACGCACGGACTGGCGTCCGAACGTGATCCGGTTCAGCGAGCAGTTCGCCAAGGAACTGCAGCCGCGCGCGATCACCCGCGACCTTGACTGGGGCGTGCCCATCCCGTTGGAGGGCTGGGAGGACGCCGCGATGAAGCGGATCTATGTGTGGTTCGACGCGGTCATCGGCTACCTCTCGGCCTCCGTCGAGTGGGCGCGGCGTTCGGGTGACCCCGAGGCCTGGAAGAAGTGGTGGCACGACGGGGGCGCCGAGTCGTACTACTTCATGGGCAAGGACAACATCACCTTCCACACCGTCATCTGGCCCGGCATCCTGCTCGGGGCCAACGGTGAGGGCTCCCGGGGCGGCTCCCCGTCGGAGGTGCTGGGGCGCCTCGACCTGCCGACCGAGATCGTCAGCTCGGAGTTCCTGACCATGTCGGGGTCGAAGTTCAGCTCCTCCCGCAACAAGGTCATCCACGTGCGCGACTTCCTCGCCGAGTTCGGGCCGGACGCCCTGCGCTTCTACATCGCGGTGGCCGGCCCCGAGAACCAGGACACCGACTTCACCTGGGACGAGTTCGTCCGCCGCACCAACTACGAGCTCGCCAACGAGTGGGGCAACCTCGTCAACCGCTCGGTGTCCATGGCGCACAAGAACGTCGGCGCCATCCCCGCCGCGGGCGAGCTGACTGAGGCCGACCGCGCCCTGCTGGACGCCTGCCGCACCGGCTACGAGACGATCGGCGGCCTGCTCGGACGCGCGAAGTTCAAGCAGGCCATCACCGAGGCCATGCGGATCGTGTCGCTGGCCAACAAGTACCTCTCCGACGAGGAGCCCTGGAAGAAGAAGGACGACCCCGGGCGTCGGGACACGATCCTCCACGTCGCCCTGCAGGCCGTGCAGGACTGCAACACCTTCCTCACGCCCTTCCTGCCGCACTCGGCGCAGAAGGTGCACGAGGCCCTGGGTGGCACCGGCGTCTGGGCGGCGCAGCCCGAGATCGTGACGGTCGAGGAGGAGGGCGCCCCCGACTATCCCGTGCTCATGGGCGACTACGCGTCCGAGTTGGCCCGCTGGGAGTCGCGCCCGATCGCCGTGGGGGCCGCACTGGCCAAGCCGACCCCGATCTTCACCAAGCTGGACGACAAGCTCGGCGAGACCGGCCCCGCGTGGGCCCCGCTGCAGGCGGACTGACCGATGGTGGCGTCCGGGCCCGAGCAGTGGGCGGCCGTCGACGAGCGGCTCGCCGTCTTCGCCCGGGAGGACGCCGCCCTGGCCGCGGCCCGCACCTCGACCGAGGTGACGAGCCCCGGCATCGAGGTCTCGCGCCAGTTCGGGCGTCTGCTGCACCTGCTGGTGGCGTCGTCCGGAGCTCGCCGCGTGCTGGAGTTCGGCACGCTGGCCGGCTATTCGACCATCTGGCTCGCTCGCGCGGTGGGCCCGTCGGGGCGCGTCGTCTCGATCGAGCTCGACCGGGGCAACGCCGCCGTGGCCCGCCGGCACCTCGAGGACGCCGGCGTCTCGGCGTGGGTCGACATCCACTGCGGGTCTGCCGCGGACGTCTCGGCTCGCATGGTCGCCGCCGGGGGAGAGCCCTTCGACTTCGTCTTCCTCGATGCGGACAAGGCGCCCCTGCGCATCTACGTCGAGCGTGCGCTCGCGCTGGCCAGGGTCGGCGCACTGATCGTCATCGACAACGTCGTCCGGGGCGGGCGCGTCCTCGAGCCGGGGGATGATCCGCAGGTGCGGGGGGTGGTGACCGCCCTGGGTGCCCTCCAGTCCGACGACCGCGTCCAGGTGTCGGTGCTGCAGACGGTGGGGGAGAAGGGCTGGGACGGCTTCGCGGTGGTGCGCAAGGTCGCCCCCTGACGGTGCTGCCCCGCGGTGGGACCCGTCTCTCAGGCCGGGACCGCAGCGGCGTCCGGCTCGCCGTCGCGCGCGTACCGTGCCGCCAGCCACGAGCAGGCCATGAGCTGGGCCTGGTGGAAGACCATCAGGGGCAGCATGATCAGGCCGATGGGCTGTCCGGCGAACAGGACCGTCGCCATCGGCAGCCCCGTGGCCAGGGACTTCTTGGTGCCGCACATCTGGATGGCGATGGCGTCCGCGCGGTTGAAACCGAGGCGCTTGGCGGTGAACCAGGTCAGCCAGAGCATGAGGACCAGGAGCACCAGGCAGACCACGACGAGCAGCACGATGTCGACCCAGCCGACCATCGTCCAGATGCCCTCGCGCACGCCCTGGGAGAACGCGGCATAGACGACCATCACGATGGACGCCTGGTCGAACAGCTTGAGCTTCTTGTGGCGTTCGACGAAGTCGGCCGTCCAGCGGCGTGAGAGCTGGCCCAGGATGAAGGGCAGCAGGATCTGCACCACGAGGTCGACGATCGAGCCCCACCCGACGTTGGCGGTGCCCGTGGTGTTCATGAGGGCGATCGCGAGCAGGGGCGTCAGGAAGACGCCGAGCAGGTTGGACGCCGACGCACTGACGATGGCTCCCGCGACGTTCCCGCGGGCGATGGAGGTGAAGTTGATCGAACTCTGCACGGTCGAGGGACACAGCGTCACGTACACCATGCCGGGGACCAGGGCCGGCGCGAGCGCCCACCCGGGCAGCAGCCCGATCGCCAGGCCGATGAGGGGGAAGACCACGAACGTGAACGACAGGATCGTGAGGTGCAGCTTCCAGTGCTTCAGGCCGCGCAGCGCCTCCTCCGGATGCAGACGAGCGCCGTAGAGGAAGAACAGGATGAAGATCGCGACCTTGGTGGCGACCGAGAGCACCTGCGCCCCCGGGCCGGCGGCTGGGAGGAGCGAGGCCACCAGGGCTGCCACGACGATCGCGGTGAGGAAGGGATCGAGTTTGACCCGTGCTGCGGCTGCCACCCGGTCACCCTAGCGGGCGGCCGGGACATCGACCTCGGTCGCATCCACGACGGACCGTGGTGCGTTCCCATCCTCGGGGTGGAGGGCGCAGACTCGTGGACATGACGAACAGCTCCGCCCCCCGCCCCGTCTCCGCCCCGGAGCAGCAGTGGGGCGCCCCTGCCGCGGCTTGGGGCGTCCCCCCGGTGCCCGAGCGGATCCCGCCCCTCGAACCCGCCCCCGACACCCCTTACCAGCACCTGTTCCGTGAACCCGGACGGCGCTGGTGGCGGCCGGTGGTCTCACTGCTCGTCCTGGCGATCGTCGGCGCCATCGTCATGGTCGGCGTCCGCAGTGTCGACCAGCGACTGCTCGAGGACCCGAAGCTGGTGCTGGAGGACGCCTCCGGGTGGTCGGTCGTCGTGCTCACGTTGGTGATGAACCTGTCGCTGGCGGCGCTGATCCCGGCGGTCCTGCTGGCCAACAGGGTGGCACACCGGCTGCCAGTGGGGTACACGCACTCCGTCGTCGGGCGCTTCCGCTTCGGCTGGGCCGCGAAGGTCACGCTCGCGCTCCTGCCGGTGTGGCTCGGCTACGTCGTCGTCTCGTTCCTCGCCGAGCCCTTCCCGCTGTTCACGCACGTCGAGACCCCCGCCGTGACCGCTGCACTCGTCGCGGTCGTGCTGCTGACCACGCCGTTCCAGGCGGCCGGTGAGGAGTACGCCTTCCGGGGGTGGCTGCTCCAGAACGTCGGGCTGCTGATCCCGCGCCCCCTCATCGCGGCCGTGGTTCCCACGCTGATGTCGGCGGCGCTGTTCGCCCTCGCCCACGGCAGCCTCGACCCGTGGATGCTCATGACCCTCGCCATCATGGCCCTGACCGCGGTCCACCTCACGATCCGCACGGGTGGCCTCGAGGCGGCCGTGGCGTTCCACAGCCTCAACAACGTGTTGATCTTCGTGTTCCAGGCGGCGTTCGGCGTGCCCGCCATGACCGGCATCGTGACGGCGGACAGCGCCGGTACCGGGGTGGGCGCGCTCGTCCTGGCGGTCTTCTCCGGCCTCGTGGTGCTCGCCGTCGAGTGGCTGGCCAGGCGCGAGGGGATCCGGCCCACCCGCTGACCACCTGCCCACACTCGGGCCCGCATCCCGAGCCCGGGTGCGGGGCCCGACTATCGTTCTGACCCATGGTCGAGGCACGGAACTTCCACGAGATGGGCGAGGCACTGGGCGACGCCTGTGCGGTGCTGCGCAGCAACGCGGCGACGGCGGGTCTGGGCGCGGCGGTGCCGACCTGCCCGGGGTGGACCGTCCGCGACCTGGTCTCCCATGTGGGGCTCGTCCACCGCTGGGCCGCCTCCCGCATCGCGGGAGGGCGCGGTGAACCCGAGGCACTCGTGCTCGCCGAGGCCGACGCGGCACCCGACCTTCTCGACTGGTTCGACGAGGGCATGGTCGAACTGCTCAACGCGATCGCCAAGGCCCCCGCCGACCTCGACGTCCGCTTCTTCCTCCCCGACGCCCCGCCGCCCCGCGACGCGTGGTTGCGGCGCCAGGTGCACGAGACGACGATCCATGCCGTGGACGGGATGGCCGCCCGGTTGGGAAGGGCACCGCGTGGTGAGGAGCTCTGGATGGCTCCCGGCCTCGCCGCCGACGGCGTCGACGAGTTCCTGACCGGTTTCCTCGTCCGGCGCCGGCCCGAGTCCGACCTGCCGCGCGCCCGGTCGTTGCTGTTCCGGGCGACGGACGTCGACCGCGCCTGGCGCGTGGAGCTGACCCACGACGGCGCGGTCACGACGCGCGTCCCCGGCGAGGCGTCGGACGCCGACGTCACGGTGACCGGAACCGCGCGCGAGCTGTACCTGTCGGTGTGGAACCGCGGGCACGCGGCCACGGCGTCCGACCCGACCTGGTGGCCGGAGTGGGCCGAGCGCGTCCGGGTCACCTGGGCGTGAACCGGATCCCCGTCACGGACGCCGCCGACCCGCGCCTGTCCGACTACGTCGCGCTGCGCGACACCTCGCTGCGCAAGCACCTCGAGTCGGAGCGAGGGCTCTTCATCGCCGAGGGGGAGAAGGTCATCAGGCGTGCCGTCGAGGCCGGCCACGTACCGCGTTCGTTCCTTCTGGCGGAGCGCTGGATCGCCGGGCTCACCGATGTCATCGACCGGCACCCCGACGCACCCGTGTACGTGGTGTCGGAGGCGCTGGCCGAGCAGGTGACGGGCTTCCACGTGCACCGCGGGGCGTTGGCGTCACTGCACCGCGCCGAGCCGAGACCGATGGCCGACCTGCTGGGGTCGCGGCGTCTGGTCGTGGCCGAGGACATCGTCGACCACACCAACGTGGGGGCCGTCATCCGCAATGCCGCGGGCTTGGGCTGGGACGGCGTCCTGCTCGCCCCGCGTGCTGCCGATCCCCTCTACCGGCGGGCGATCAAGGTCAGCATGGGGACGGTCTTCTCCCTGCCCTGGGCCAGGGTGGACGACTGGGCCACCGCCCTGCCCACGCTGCGAGAGGCCGGCTTCACCGTCGTCGCGCTGGCGCTCACCGACGACGCCGTGGCGCTGGACGACTACGTCGCCGCGGGCCTTCCCGCCAAGCTCGCCGTCGTGGTCGGGACGGAGGGCGAGGGGTTGTCCCGGCGCTGGATCGAGCAGGCGGACGTGGTCGTCCAGATCCCGATGCAGCACGGGGTGGACTCCCTCAACGTGGCGGCCGCCACCGCGGTGGCGTGCTGGGCCCTGCGCTGAGCGGAATCAGACGTCGGCTCCGGAGACCTTCTTGGGCGTGACCGGCCAGTCGTCCGGGTAGAGGTGAACGAGGCTGTCGTGCTGCTCCTGCAGCTTGCGGAAGGACCGCGTGGACAGGCGATCGCCGAAGACGATGCCGTTGAGGTGGTCGGTCTCGTGCTGCAGGCAGCGGGCCAGCAGACCGTCTCCCTCGATCGTGACCTCGTTGCCCCACGGGTCGAGGCCGGTGCAGGTGGCGCGGTCCGGGCGCGCCAGCGGCTCGTAGCCCCCGGGGAACGACAGGCAGCCCTCCTCCGTCTTGTCCAGGACGCGGTCCTTGCCGGAGGGGGTCGTCACGACGGGGTTGCAGACGGCGCCGTAACGGACGCGCTCATCGGCGTCCGGGCACTCGTACACGAACAGGGAGACGCCGAGCCCGACCTGTGTGGCGGCCAACCCGACCCCGTGGGCGGCACGCATGGTGGCGAACATGTCGCGGACGAGTTCGCGCAGGTCGTCGTCGAATTCGAGGACCTGCTTGGTCTCCTCATGCATCACCGGAGTGCCCCACCGGGTGATGGGCAGGATGTTCCCGCCGGTCATGAGCTCTTCGATCGCCATGTCTCTCCTCCGCGTGGCTGTCCACTGGGCAACCCGACCATTCTGGCACGCTGGCCGGTATGCAGCCCCCGTCCGACGCCACCGTGGCCCCCGGCCTCGCGCGCGACCTGGACGCTTGGGCCGACCACCTGCGGCTGGGCCGCAACCTGTCCGAGCACACCCGCCGCGCCTACGCGGGCGACCTGTTCGACCTCGCGACCTGGGCTGCGACCCGAGGCGTCTCGGCGTGGGGGCAGGTCGACCACCGCCTGCTGCGGGCGTGGCTCGCCGACCTGCACCGGCGGGGTGCCGAGCGGGCGACGATGGCACGCCGCGCCACCGCCGCGCGCGTCTTCTTCGCCTGGGCCCACGCGGACGGTCGTGTCGCCACCGACCCGGGCAGTGCGCTCCAGGCGCCGCGCGCCGCGCGGACCCTGCCCCCCACGATCGACCGCGGGGTGGTGCACGCGTTGTTCGCCCACCTGACGGAACGCGTCGGGGCGGCCGAGGATGACATCGAGCGCGCCCTCGCCGCGCGGGACCTCGCCATGGTGGAGGTGCTGTACTCCTCGGGCCTGCGTGTGGCCGAACTCTGCGGGCTCGACGCGACCGGTGTCGACGAGGCCCGTGGCCTCCTGCGCGTCCGCGGCAAGGGGGACAAGGAGCGCTCCACACCCCTGGGTGACCCGGCACGCCGCGCGCTCGAGGCGTGGCTGGGGGAGCGCCACCACTTGGCGGGGCCGGACGCCGGTGCCGCCGTCTTCGTCGGGGCGCGGGGGGGCCGGATCGACCCGCGCGTCGTGCGCCGGGTCGTGCACGCCGCGTTGGACGCAGTCCCGGACGCTCCCGACCTCGGGCCGCACGGGTTGCGGCATGCGATGGCCACGCACCTCCTCGAGGGTGGGGCCGACCTGCGGTCGGTGCAGGAGATCCTCGGACACGCCTCGGTCGGCACGACGCAGATCTACACCCACGTCACCAACGAGCGACTCCGGGACGCGTTCCGGCAGGCGCACCCCCGCGCGTAGCCCACAGGGTCGTCACGGCCGCCCGAGCCACGGCAGGGGATCCACGTGGCGCCCGTCCGCCTTCACCCCGAAGTGCAGGTGGCACCCGGTGGACCAACCCGTGTTCCCCACGGTGCCGACCACCTCGCCGCGCGTGACCCGGTCGCCCGCCCGGACGCGGTAGCCCTCGGCGTGCAGGTAGACCGTCTGCACGTCCACCCCGTCCACCGTCCCGTGGGACAGGACGAGGCGCCAGCCTCCCGAGGGGTCGTGGCCCCGGTGGGTCACCACCCCATCGGCCGCGGCGAGCAGGGGGGTGCCGCACGGCGCCGAGAGGTCGATCCCGTTGTGCATGCGCCACTCACGGAAGATGGGGTGGAACCGCATGCCGAAGGGGGAACCCAGGCGTCCGGTCGTCGGTTCGGAGAGCGGGCCGGGACCGACGGGCCTGACCAACGGCGAGACCACCCGTGCCGCCTCACGGGCGGCGGCACGCTTCTCGACCTCGGCGACCGCCGAGGTCGGCAGCAGGCGGACCTGCTCCACGATGTGCGACAGGGGGTCGAGGTACTCGTCGCCCCGCTTCAGGCCCCAGTGCAGGCAGGCGGCGCCCGGGCACGGTCGGTGCCCCGCGACCAGCCGGCCCACCGGCTCGGCGGCGGCGACACGGTGCCCCACCCGGACGGTCCCCACGACCGGCTCGAGGGTCGTGCGCTGCGCGCCGTGGTCGACGACCACGACCGGCTTGCCCGCGACGACCCCCGCGAACGACACGACGCCCGCCGCGGGAGCCACGACCACGGCGCCCGGCTCGCCGGCCAGGTCGACGCCCCGATGGCCGGCACCCCAACGCACCTCGGGCGGGTCGAAGCCCCGCACGACCGCCCCCGCCACAGGCCAGGAACCGGACGCCCCGTCCGCCGGTGCGGCGGCCCAACCGGCCGCCAGGAGGGTCATGACGACCAGGATCCACAGTGCACGCATGACACAGGCATTAGGCGGTGCCTGTCACGAGCCGCCATCGGCGGATTTTCCCCCCGGGCGGAGTGCCATCCAGGGCTGCCGGGAGCACAATGGGACATGGTCCGGACGCGCGTGGTCGTCCTGGTGGCGGTGGCGCTGCTGTCGGCCGGGTGCGCCACCGACGTCTCCCCGCGGCCCTCCCCGGCCGGGACACCGCCGGCCGGGACCCCGTCACCCGAGGTGACCACGCCCTGCCCCGGCCCGACAGGGGCGTCCTCGGGCGGGCCCACCAGCACCCCGTGTGGGGCGAGCCCCCTTCCAGTGCCCTCCGCGGAGCCGACGCCCTCGAGCGCGGTCCCCCGACCGACGACGTCCAGCGCGCAGCCGGCGCCGGTGCCGTCCAGCGCCCGGCCGGCCCCCGTCACAAGGCCGCCCACCGTCGCGCCGACCACCGAGCCATCGACCACCGCCCCACCGGCCCCGTGCACCATCCCGGGTGCGTTGCGGGGCCAGGACCTCAGCAGCATGCCCACGTCGGCCAGGGTCGTCGCCCTCACCTTCGACGGCGGCGGGGACGACGCGGGTACGGCGTCGGTGCTGGCGACGCTCGCGGACACCAGCAAGCCCGCAACCTTCTTCCTCACCGGGCGGTTCGTGGAGCGGTTCCCCGAGTCGGCGCGCAGGATCGCCGCCCGATACCCGATCGGGAACCACACCCAGACCCACCCCGCGCTCACCGGGGAGTCGGACGCGCGCGTCGTCGACGAGATCCGCACGGGCGCGGCGTCCATCAGGAAGGCGACGGGCGTGGACCCGCGGCCCTACTTCCGTTTCCCCTTGGGCGACCGCGATGCACGCACCATCGGGCTGGTGAACGATGAGTGCTACGTCCCGTTCCGGTGGACCGTCGACACGCTCGGGTGGAAGGGGACGGTGAAGGGCGGCATGACCGCCCAGAAGGTCACCCAACGGGTGCTGGACGGGGCCACCCCCGGCGGCATCATCCTCATGCACCTCGGCGCGAACCCGGATGACGGAACCACCCTGGACGCCGACGCGCTGCCCGCGATCATCGTCGGCCTGCGTGCGCGCGGTTACACGCTCGTGACCCTCGAACAGGTCCTCCCCGCCAACCCGTGAGCGAGTGTCGCCACGAGGTTTGGAGCGGGGACCCGGTGGGCCATAACATGGGGGCAGCGAACCCGGCCGATCCGGGTCGACTTCGCGTGCAGGCCACGCCGAACCTCCGCAGGTCCTCGGTGACGAGGTGGGGGAGCGGTGCTGCACCAGGAGGGCTGAACGTCAGCCCCACAACCGAACCAGGCGGTCTCGCCCGGGCGCGTGAGCGTGCCGGTGCCCGTCCGCCGAGAAAGGAACGGCCATGGCCGTCGTGACCACGCGTCAGCTGCTCGAGAGCGGTGTCCACTTCGGACACCAGACCCGTCGTTGGAACCCCAAGATGAAGCGCTTCATCTTCGGTGAGCGCAACGGCATCTACATCATCGACCTCCAGCAGTCCCTCACCTACATCGACAAGGCCTACGCCTTCGTCAAGGAGACCGTCGCCCGCGGCGGCCAGATCCTGTTCGTGGGTACCAAGAAGCAGGCCCAGGAGGCCATCGCCGAGCAGGCGACCCGCGTCGGCATGCCCTACGTCAACCAGCGCTGGCTGGGCGGCATGCTCACCAACTACGCCACGATCTCCAAGCGCACCGCGAAGATGAAGGAGCTCGAGGCGATCGACTTCACCAACGTCGCGGCGTCCGGCCTCACCAAGAAGGAGCTCCTGCAGCAGGAGCGCAAGAAGGACAAGCTCGAGAAGACCCTCGGCGGCATCCGTGACATGCAGCGCCTCCCGCAGGCCATCTGGGTGGTCGACACCAAGAAGGAGCACCTCGCGATCGACGAGGCGCGCAAGCTGCGCATCCCGATCGTCGGCATCCTCGACACCAACTGTGACCCCGACGAGGTCGACTACGCCATCCCGGGCAACGACGACGCGATCCGCTCCGTCGCGCTGCTGACCCGCATCATCGCGGACGCCGCGGCCGAGGGTCTGCTGGCCCGCAGCTCCGGCGGTGTCGCCACCGGTGCGGCCGCTGCCGAGCCGATGGCCGAGTGGGAGCGCGAGCTCCTCGGTGCCACCGAGCAGCCCGCCGTCGCCGATGAGCGCGCCGAGGCCGTCGAGGAGGACCAGGCCGCCCCCGTCCCGGCCGCCGCCGGTGAGGAGCCCGTCCCCGCGACCGTCGAGTCCGTCGACTCCCCGGCCAGCCCGGCGTCGGCGTCCGACGACAAGTGACACCCACCCAAGCGAACAACCAGGAAGCGAGATAGTCATGGCGATCACCGCCCAGGACGTCAAGAAGCTCCGCGACGCCACCGGCGCCGGGATGATGGATGCGAAGAAGGCCCTCATCGAGGCTGAGGGTGACTTCGATGCCGCCATCGAGATCCTGCGTGTGACCGGCGCCGCCAAGGTGTCCAGCCGCTCCGACCGCGAGGCCACCAACGGCCTCGTGGCCGCCGCCGGTACCACCCTGATCCAGCTCGGTGCCGAGACCGACTTCGTCGCCAAGAACGACGAGTTCGTCGCGCTGGCCACTGAGATCGCCGAGGCCCTGTCGAAGGCCGGTGTCACCGATGTGGAGGCCGCCAAGTCGGTCAAGCTCGGTGACTCCACCGTCGACGAGGCCGTGGCCACCCTGGCCGCCAAGATCGGTGAGAAGCTCGAGCTGGCCGCCGTGGCCACCTACGAGGCTCCCAGCGCCATCTACCTCCACCGCCGCAGCCAGGACCTGCCCCCGCAGGTCGGCGTCATGGTCGAGTACGAGGGCACCGAGGACGACGAGTTCGTGCGCGGCATCGCCATGCAGATCGCCGCGATGCAGCCGCAGTGGGTCTCCCGGGAGGATGTCCCCGCCGACGTCCTCGAGAAGGAGCGCCACGTGGCCGAGCTCACCGCCAAGGAGGAGGGGAAGCCCGAGAACATCATCCCGCGCATCGTCGAGGGTCGCCTCGGTGGCTTCTTCAAGGAGGTGACCCTGCTCGAGCAGGCGTCCGTCTCCGACGACAAGAAGACCGTCGGGCAGCTCCTCAAGGAGCGCGGCGTGACCGTGAAGCGCTTCGTGCGCCTCTCGGCCGGCGCCTGACCTGCGCTGATCCACTAGAGTGGCGTGCGCCGCGCTCGACGCGGTGCACGCCACTTCGCACGTCCGAACGCATCGAAGGAGAACGCATGCCTGCTTACGACCGCATCCTGCTGAAGCTCTCGGGCGAGGCGTTCGGGGGCGGGTCGGTCGGCGTGGATCCCGACATCATCTCCGGAATCGCCGGTGAGATCGCCGAGATCGTGGCGGGGGGCACCCAGGTCGCGATCGTGACCGGTGGCGGCAACTTCTTCCGTGGCGCCCAGTTGCAGCAGCGGGGGATGGATCGCCGCCGCGCCGACTACATGGGCATGTTGGGCACCGTCATGAACTGCCTGGCGCTGCAGGACTTCCTGGAGCAGGCCGGTGTGCCGACGCGCGTCCAGACCGCCATCCACATGGGGCAGGTCGCCGAGCCGTACATCCCGCTGCGCGCCGTCCGCCACCTCGAGAAGGGCCGCGTGGTCCTGTTCGGCGCCGGATCGGGCATGCCGTTCTTCTCGACCGACACGGTCGCCGCCCAGCGTGCGCTCGAGATCGGCGCGGACGTGCTGCTCATGAGCAAGAACGGCGTCGACGGGGTCTACGACTCCGATCCGCGCACCAACCCGGACGCCCGTCGCTACGACGACCTGTCCTACACCGACTTCCTCGCCCAGGATCTCAAGGTGGCCGATGCCACCGCCGTCAGCCTGGCGCGGGACAACGGCCTCCCCATGGTCTTCTTCGACCTCGGCGACCGTGGCAACATCGCCCGGGTCGTCAACGGTGAGAAGATCGGTACGACCGTCCACGCCTGAGAAGACCCACACCAGTTAGGAGCAGCGACGATGATCGCCGAAATCATGGCGTCCGCCGAGCAGAAGATGAAGGCCACCATCGAGCATGCGAAGGATGAGCTCGCCGCCATCCGGACCGGGCGTGCCCACCCCGCCATGTTCAACAAGATCATGGTGGACTACTACGGCACCCCCACCCCGCTGCAGCAGTTGGCCACCTTCCAGGTGCCCGAGGCGCGCATGGTCCTCATCAGCCCGTTCGACCGCGGGGCCATGAACGCCATCGAGAAGGCCATCCGTGACTCGGACCTGGGGGTGAACCCGGCCAACGACGGCCAGCACGTCCGCATCGTGCTGCCGCAGCTGACCGAGGAGCGCCGCAAGGAGTACATCAAGATGGCCCGCACCAAGGCCGAGGACGCGCGCATCGCCGTCCGGTCCAACCGTCGCCACGCCGTCGACAGCGTCAAGAAGCTGGAGAAGGACAAGGAGATCGGCGAGGACGACGCCCGCGCCGGTGAGAAGCAGCTCGACACGCTGACCAAGAAGTACGAGGAGCAGGTCAACGAGTTGCTCAAGGCCAAGGAAGCCGAGCTCCTCGAAGTCTGATGAGTGCCGACCAGCCCGTGACACCCGTGCGGAAGAGGCGATCGGCCGGTCGTGACCTCCCGGCCGCGATCGCGGTGGGGGTCGGGCTGGTCGGGCTGGTCGTCGTCACACTCGCGTTCTGGCACTGGGGCTTCATCCTGCTCGTGGCGCTCATGCTCAGCCTGGGCGCGACGGAGGTGCACCAGGCGCTCAAGCGCCTCGGCATGCACGCCGAGATCGTCCCGATCGTGCTGGGCACCATCGGGATGGTCGTCGGCACGTACGCGGCCGCGACGGCACCTGCCTACATGGTGCTCCGCATGCCGTGGCACTCGGTGCTGCTGGCGTTTCTCGGGGCGACCGTCCTGGCGACGCTGATCATCCGGTTCCCCCGGGGGCACGACAACTTCGTGCGCGACGCGTCCGCGTCGGTGTTCGTCATCGGCTACATCGCACTCCTGGGTTCGTTCACGGCGCTCATCCTCGCCGGGGAGAACGGCGCGGCGCGCATGGTGACGTTCCTGCTGTGCGTGGTCGCCAACGACACGGGCGGGTACGCGGTGGGCGTCCTCTTCGGCAAGACGCCACTGGCGCCCAGCATCAGCCCCAAGAAGACGTGGGAGGGCCTGGGCGGGTCGGCGCTCTTCGCCGTCGGCACCGGCGCCGTCCTGACCCACTTCGTACTCGGAGCAGGCTGGTGGGTCGGTGCGCTCCTCGGGGTGGTCTGCGTCTTCTTCGGCACCGCCGGCGACCTGATCGAGAGCGCGATCAAGCGCGACGTCGGCATCAAGGACATGAGCTCGGTCCTCCCCGGGCACGGCGGCGTGATGGATCGGCTCGATTCCATGCTGGTCGCGGCCGCTCCGGCGTGGTTCGTGATGTACCTGTTCGTGCCGGGCGGGTAGCCTCAGGCGTGATGACTGAAGGACTGACCGCCGCCGAGCGCGCACGCGCCGACGAACTGGACGCACACGCCCGAGCCGGGCGTGTGCTGGCGCTCGTCTTCGACGCCCCCCGACGCGGCAAGCCGCCGCGCCACTGGGCCGACCTCGCCCCCGACGAACGACGTGCCGCCGTCACCGAGGCCGGATTGCCGGCCTTCCGCGCGTCCCAGTTCGACAGCCACTACTACGGTCAGGCCAGCACCGACCCGCGTGCTTGGACGGACCTCCCCGCCTCCCTGCGCGAGCAGGTGGGGGTGACCTTCTTCCCCGACCTCCTGCACGAGGTCCGGGCCCAGACCGCCGACGAGGGCACCACCGTCAAGACGCTGTGGCGCCTGAACGACGGCAACCTCGTCGAGAGCGTCCTGATGGAGTACGGCGTCCCCGGCAAGCGTTCCAGCGGCTCCGGCCGCCACCGCGCCACCCTCTGCATCTCATCCCAGGCGGGCTGTGGCATGGCGTGCCCCTTCTGCGCGACCGGCCAAGGTGGCCTGCAGCGCAACCTGTCCACCGCCGAGATCGTGGCCCAGGTGGTGGCCGCCCGCCGACGCGTCCGCCTGAACAACATCGTGTTCATGGGCATGGGTGAGCCGATGGCCAACTACAAGGCGATCATGGGGGCGATCCGGCGGATGCTCGACGACCTGGGGATGTCCGCGCGCGGCATCACCGTGTCGACGGTCGGGCTCGTGCCGCGCATCGAACAGCTCGCCACCGAAGGACTTCCGCTCACCCTGGCGGTCAGCCTGCACGCCCCCGACGACGAACTGCGCGACACCCTGGTGCCGATCAACACCCGGTACAAGGTGGACGAGGTCGTCGACGCGGCGCACGCGTACTTCGAGGCCACCGGCCGGCGCGTGTCGATCGAGTACGCGCTGATCCGCGACGTCAATGACCAGGCTTGGCGGGCGGACGCGTTGGCCGACCTGCTGACGAAGGAGGGGCGCGGCGCCCACTGGGTGCACGTCAACCCGATCCCGCTGAACCCGACGCCGGGCTCCAAGTGGACCGCGGCGCGGCGCGCCGACGAGCAGGAGTTCATCCGGCGGCTGAACGCTCGCGGCATCGCGGCCACCATCCGTGACACCCGTGGGCAGGAGATCGACGGGGCCTGCGGGCAACTCGCCGCCAAGGAACGCTGACGCCGGCTCCTCGACGTGGGGTGGGGCGTCCGGCCCCGGTGGCCCCGGCCTCAACCGAGCAGTTCGAGCACCTCCTCCACGCTGTCGACCAGGTGGATGTAGGGCTCCATCAGCCGGCCCCTGGCCAGGGCCTTCAGCAGCGGCCACGCCGGGACCACACGCGTCCAGTACTCGTGTCCCAGCAGCACCATCGGGCGGATCTCCTGGGACTCCAGGGCGTAGAAGTTGCGCGTGAGCGCCTGGAAGATCTCCTGGGTGGTCCCGGCGCGGCCGGGGGAGTACACGACCCCGGCTCCGCACAGGCGCAGCAGGATGTCCTCGCGGATCGCGTTGTCGAAGTATTTCGCGATGCAGTTGGCGAACACATTGGGCGGCTCGTGGCCGTAGAACCAGGTGGGCACCCCCACCGAGAGCCGCGAGCAGTCCCACCGGCGTCGCACGTCGAAGCCGGCGGCCGCCCAGACCTCCGGATCGGGCGAGAAGGACGGGATCTCGGCCAGCGCCGCGCAGGCGTCGACGAGGGCGTCCGCGCCGTCACGGAAGCTCGCGCCGAGGTTGGCCGCCTCCATCAGGCCCGGGCCACCGCCGGTGAGGACGAGATGGCCCGCCTCGGCCAGCCCATGTCCGAGCCTGGCCGCCTGCAGGAACTCCGGCGCGCCGCGCACCACGGAGTGGCCGCCCATCACCCCCACGCCGGCACCCGGCTGGGTCACGATGTCGGAGAGCGCGTCCGAGATGAAGTGGTCGTGCAGGGACTGGGCCAGGGTGGCGTCCAGGAGTGTCGAGCGCTTGCCCAGCGTCCAGCCGTAGATCTTGGCGTCCGGTGTTGCGGCGTAGCCCTCCTCGAGACGGGCGTAGAGATCCTCGGGCGAGTACAGGCGGGGGCGATAGGCGTCGAACGGCAACTGGGGGAGGCGCGGGAAGATCGCGGCCCCGCGCTCGGCCAGGCTCGCCGCGACACGGTGCTTGAGCCGGCAGCCCAGGAAGAAGGCGTTGTTGACCGGGGTGCGGTCCAGGACATCGGCGCGGCCCCGCAGGTCCAGGGCCTGGATGACGCACCCGGCCAGCGACCGCTCGGCGCGGACGTGTTGGTCGAAAGCCTCGATGGTCTCGATCTCCCGTCGCATGGTGAGAGACTAGCGGGGTGCGTGACGTCGTGATTCTTGGCTCCACCGGCTCGATCGGCACCCAGGCGCTGGACGTCATCGCGTCCCGCGGGGACCGGTTCCGGGTGGTGGCCCTGACCGCCGGGGGGTCGCAACTGGAGTTGTTGGCCGAGCAGGTGCGGCGGTTCCGGCCCCGTTTCGTGGGTGTGGCGGACGAGGGGGCGGCCGACGCGTTGCGCGCCCGGCTGGCCGGTGTCCCGGTCGAGGTGGTGGGCACCGACGCCAATGAGCGCGCGGCCCGCCTCGCGTGCGACGTCGTCCTGAATGCCATCACCGGCGCGGCCGGGCTGTTGGCCACGCTGGCCACGCTCGAGTCGGGGACGACGCTGGCGCTCGCCAACAAGGAGAGCCTCGTCATCGGCGGCCGCCTCGTCACGGGCGCGGCCGCTCCCGGTCAGCTCGTCGCGGTCGACTCCGAGCACTCCGCGTTCGCCCAGGCGCTGCGCGCGGGCAAGGCGTCCGAGGTGCGGCGGCTGATCCTCACCGCGTCCGGTGGGCCCTTCCGGGGACGGAGCAGGGAGCAACTCACCGATGTCACGCCCGAGGAGGCGATGGCGCACCCGACGTGGAACATGGGCCGCGTGATCACGATCAACTCCTCGACGTTGGTCAACAAGGGCCTGGAGCTCATCGAGGCGGCCCTGCTGTACGGCATCGACTACGACGCGATCACCGTCGTCGTGCACCCCACCAGTGACATCCACTCGATGGTCGAGTACGTGGACGGCGCCACCATCGCCCAGGCGAGCCCCCCCGACATGCGCCTCCCGATCGCGCTCGGGTTGGCCTGGCCCGACCGCGTTCCGGACGCCGCGGCGTCCTACGACTGGTCCCAGCCGCGGGACTGGCACTTCGAGCCCCTGGACGACGAGGCCTTCGGGGCCGTCGAGCTGGCCCGACGGGCGGGCCGCGCCGCGGGCACGGCCCCGGCCGTGTACAACGCCGCCAACGAGGTCTGCGTGGACGCGTTCTGTGCCGGCCGGATCGGTTTCTTGGACATCGTGGATACCGTGGAAGCCGTGTTGGAGGACCATCTCACGGGCGGACACGTGCCCGACCCCGACCTGACCGTGGACGCCGTCCTGGCGGCCGACGCGTGGGCCCGCATGCGCGCCGAGTCGTTCTGCGCCGGTGAGGCCCGCTGATGGAGTTGTTCTGGACCATCGTCTTCGGACTGGTCTTCTTCGGTCTGCTCATGGCCTCGGTGGCACTGCACGAGGTCGGGCACCTGGTGCCCGGCAAGCTGTTCGGCGTCCGGGTGCCGCAGTACTTCGTCGGGTTCGGCCGCACCCTGTGGTCCACCCGTCGGGGGGAGACCGAGTACGGCATCAAGCTGTTCCCGCTGGGCGGGTTCGTCCGGCTGCTCGGCATGTACCCCCCGACCCGTCCGGGCGCCGGGCGGACCCGCCTGCAGCGGTTCGCCGATGACGCGCGCAGTTACGAGTGGGAGGAGATCACCCCGGCCGACGTGGAGCACGGGCGGCTCTTCTACCAGAAGAAGACCCACCAGAAGCTCATCATCATGGCCGGCGGCATCACGATGAACCTGCTGCTGGCGTTCCTGCTGTTCTGGGGCGTGATCGGCCTGCACGGCACGTGGCGCGAGCAGACGGTCGTGCGGGGCATCCAGCAGTGCGTCATCACCGAGCAGCGCGACGACATGACCTGCCGTCCGTCCGACCCGTTGACCCCGGCGGCTGCGGCGGGGCTCACCGCCGGAGACCGCATCCTGTCGTTGAACGGCCACCCCATCGGCGACTACGCCCAGCTCACCGCGCTCATCCGCGCCAACCTCGACGGTCCCGCCACCCTCGTGGTCGAGCGGGACGGCCGGCAGGTGACGTTGCCCACGGTGAACACACGGGTGGCCAACGTCCGCGACTCGCTCGACCCGTCCAAGGTGGTCCCGGCCGGCTGGCTCGGCGTGGTCCCCACCATGGAGAAGGAGTACGGCGGGCCCGTCGAGGTCGTGCGGGACATGGCCCGCATGGCGACCCAATCCTTGGTCACGCTCGTCCAGTTCCCGGTCAAGGTGTGGAACGTGGGGGTGGACATGGTCACCGGCCAACCCCGGGACCCCTACGGACCCATCAGCATCTTCGGCGCCAGCTCGATCGCAGGTCAGGCCGCCGTCCAGGACGAGCCGATCGCCGACCGGGCCGCGATGTTCGCGAGCCTGCTGGGCTCGATCAACCTGTTCCTGGCGCTGTTCAACCTCATTCCGCTGCCGCCCCTGGACGGCGGTCACATCCTCGGCGCAGTGTGGGAGTGGCTGCGCCGAACCTTCGCCCGCATGACCGGACGCCCCGACCCGGGCCCGGTCGACACCGCCAAGATGGTGCCCGTGGCCTACGCGGTGGGAGGATTCCTCCTGCTGTGCGGCATCGTGCTCATCGTGGCCGACATCGTCTCGCCCGTGAAGATCTTCTGAAGGAGACATCCATGACCGTGAACCTCGGAATGCCCGCCACGCCGCCACCCGTCCTCGCGCCGCGCCGCCCGACCCGTCGCATCAACGTCGGCAGGGTGCCCGTGGGTGGGGGAGCGCCCATCTCGGTGCAGTCGATGACCACCACGAAGACCACCGACATCAACGCGACCCTGCAGCAGATCGCCGAGCTGACCGCGACGGGCTGCGACATCGTGCGCGTCGCCGTCCCGAGTCAGGACGACGCCGACGTCCTGCACATCATCGCGAAGAAGTCGCAGATCCCGGTGATCGCGGACATCCACTTCCAGCCGAAGTACGTTTTCGCCGCGATCGACGCGGGCTGCGCGGCCGTCCGCGTCAACCCGGGCAACATCAAGCAGTTCGACGACAAGGTCGGCGAGATCGCAAAGGCGGCGGCGGACGCCGGTGTCTCGCTGCGCATCGGCGTGAACGCGGGTTCCCTCGACAAGCGGATCCTCGCCAAGCACGGTGGGCCGACCGCGGAGGCCCTGGTGGAGTCGGCGCTGTGGGAGGCGTCCCTCTTCGAGGAGCACGACTTCCGCGACTTCAAGATCTCGGTCAAGCACCACGACCCGGTCGTGATGGTCAATGCCTACCGCCAGCTCTCCGCGCAGTGCGAGTACCCGCTGCACCTGGGGGTGACCGAGGCGGGTCCCGCCTTCCAGGGCACCATCAAGAGCTCGGTCGCGTTCGGCGTCCTGCTCGCCGAGGGCATCGGAGACACGATCCGCGTGTCGCTGTCCGCCCCGCCGGTGGAGGAGGTCAAGGTCGGCCAGAAGATCCTCGAGTCGCTCAACCTGCGGCAGCGGCAGATGGAAATCGTGTCCTGCCCCGGCTGCGGCCGGGCCCAGGTGGACATCTGGGGCCTGGCCAATGACGTCACCGACGGGCTGGAGGGCCTCACCGCGCCCCTGCGCATCGCCGTGATGGGCTGCGTCGTCAACGGCCCGGGGGAGGCCCGCGAGGCCGACCTCGGGGTGGCCGCCGGCAACGGCAAGGGCCAGATCTTCATCAAGGGCGAGGTCGTCAAGACCGTCCCCGAGTCCGAGATCGTGGCCACCCTCATCGAGGAGGCGAGCAAGCTCGCCGCCGAGATGGAGCACACCGGCGAGTCGCCCACGGTGAGCGTGGTGTGATGCGCAGCCGGGTCCTCGACCAGGGCGATCGCGCCCTCGTCACCCGGCTGCTGGACGCCGACCCGGTCGGCAACTGCTTCGTCGCCTCCCGGGTGGACGCCGGCGTCCTGCGGCACGACGGTCAGGGCGAGTTGTGGGGCTACCCGGCCCACGCGCCGCGATCGCTGCTGCACGTCGGCGCGAACGTGGTCCCGGTCGACGCCGACGACGAGGCGCTGGACGCCTTCGCCGCCGACCTCGGGGGATGGCGCAGCTTCGTGGCGCTCGTCGGGCCGGTCGACGTCGCATTCGGGCTCTGGAACCGGCTCGTCGACGTCTGGCCCGAGGTCTACGAGCATGCGCGCGTGGTCCGTGCGCGCCAGCTCCTGATGGCCTGCGCGACGCCGAGCCGCGTGGAGGCCGACCCCCGCGTGCGCCCGGCGACGGCGTCCGACTTCGAGTCGTACCTGGCGGGGGCCGTGCACATGTACCGGGAGGAGCTCGAGGAGGACCCGCTCGCCACGAACCCGGTCGGCTACCGCACCTACGTCCGCTCGCTCATCGACCGTGGTGTCGCCTACGCGATCGTCGAGGACGGTCGGGTGATCTTCAAGGCCGACCTCGGCGCCGTGTCGGCGCGGGTGGCCCAGGTCCAGGGCGTCTGGGTCTCCCCCGACCTGCGTGGCCGGGGGATCTCGGTGCCGGCCATGGCGGCCGTCACCAACGCCATCATCGAGCAGGGGCGGGTCGCCTCCCTGTACGTCAACGACTTCAACAAGCCCGCCATCGCCAGCTACCGCAGGGTCGGCTACGAGGTCGTCGGGGAGTTGGCCTCCGTCCTCTTCTGATCCTCGTTCCGAGGTGGTTGGGGGCGGCTGAGACGGCCGCGATCCCCTAGGCTTGGCCTCCGTGATCACACGCATGTCCGAGCTGTTCGTCCGTACCCTCCGCGAGGATCCCGCCGACGCCGAGGTGCCGAGCCACCGATGGCTCGTCCGTGCGGGCTACATCCGCCGGGTCGCCCCGGGCATCTACAGCTGGCTGCCGCTGGGCCTGAAGGTCCTGCACCACGTCGAGCAGATCGTCCGTGAGGAGATGGACGCCATCGGCGCCCAGGAGGTGCGCTTCCCCGCCCTCCTGCCGCGGGAACCCTACGAGGCGACCAACCGCTGGACCGAGTACGGCCCCAACCTGCTCCGCCTGACCGACCGGAAGGGCGCCGACATGCTGCTGGGGCCCACCCATGAGGAGATGTTCACCCTCATGGTCAAGGACCTGTACTCCTCCTACAAGGACCTGCCGCTGAGCCTGTACCAGATCCAGACGAAGTACCGGGATGAGGCCCGGCCCCGCGCCGGCCTGCTCCGCGGGCGCGAGTTCGTGATGAAGGACTCCTACTCCTTCGACATCGACGACGAGGGACTGCAGGCGTCGTACGACCGCCACCGCGAGGCCTACCAGCGCATCTTCGAGCGTCTCGGGCTGGAGTACGTCATCGTGTCCGCCACGTCGGGCGCCATGGGCGGCTCGGCGTCGGAGGAGTTCCTGGCCGTCGCCGAGGTCGGCGAGGACACCTTCGTCCGCAGCCCCGGTGGCTACGCCGCGAACGTCGAGGCCGTCCGCCGGCCGCTCGCGCCCGAGCAGGACGCCGCGGGCGTGCCGGCCGCCCACGTCGAGGACACGCCCGACTCACCCACCATCGAGTCGCTGGTCGCCCTCAGCAACGAGCGGTTCCCGCGAGCAGACCGGCCCTGGACCGGCGCAGACACCCTCAAGAACGTCCTGTTCATGCTGCGCCACCCCGACGGCACCCGAACGCCGCTGGCCATCGGCCTGCCCGGTGACCGGGAGGTGGACCCCAAGCGCCTCGACGCCGCCGTCGCGCCGGCCGAGGTGGAGGCGTTCGGCGATGCCGAGTTCGAGAAGTACCCGCAGCTGGCCAAGGGGTACATCGGCCCCGGCTCCCAGAACGGCGGTGCGCTCGGCCTCGGTGAGGACGGCAAGGGCGTGCAGTACCTGACCGACCCCGCCGTCGTGCCCGGCACGCGTTGGATCACCGGCGCCAACGCGCCCGGCCAGCACGTCTACGACCTCGTCTGCGGACGCGACTTCTCCTCCGACGGCGTGATCGACGTCGCCGAGATCCGCGAGGGCGACCCCGCCCCCGACGGTTCCGGCCCGCTGACCCTGGCCCGCGGCATCGAGATGGGCCACATCTTCCAGCTCGGCCGCAAGTACGCGGACGCGCTGGGCCTGAAGGTCCTCGACCCCAACGGCAAGCTCGTCACCGTGACCATGGGCTCCTACGGAGTGGGCGTGTCACGCGCGGTCGCCGCCGTCGCCGAGGCGACCTCGGACGAGAAGGGTCTGGCCTGGCCCCGCAACATCGCCCCGTTCGACGTCCACATCGTCGCCACCGGCAAGGACGAGGCGGCCCTGTCGTTCGCCACGCGGCTGGCCCACGAGTTGGACGAGGCGGGCGTGGCCGTGCTGCTGGACGACCGCAAGGCGTCGCCGGGCGTGAAGTTCGCCGATGCCGAACTGCTGGGCATGCCCACCACCGTCGTGGTGGGCCGGACCCTGGCCGAGGGCTTCGTCGAGGTGCGCGACCGCGCCAGCGGTGCGAAGGAGGAGATGGGCCTCGACATCGTGTTGAACCATGTCGTGGCGCTCGTCCGCGCCTGATCGGATCGCGGGTGGCCGCGCGTGACCGGCCTCGAGCTGCCGCTGCTGACGATCGTCCTGCTCATCGCCGCGTCCGGGCTGGCGGGCTGGGTGGATTCGATCGTCGGTGGCGGCGGGCTCATCCAGCTGCCGTCCCTGCTCATCGGGCTGCCCGCTGACACACCCGTCCCGACGGTCGCGGGCACGAACAAGCTGCCGAGTTCGATGGGGACGGCCGTCGCCGTCGTGACGTACCTGCGCAAGGTGCGGATCCCGTGGGCCGCGCTCGTGCCCCTGGTGGCGTTCTCCTACCTCGGCTCCTCGCTGGGCGCGCAACTCACCCACCACCTCGATCGCGCCGCCTTCACCCCGCTGGTGCTGGGCGCGATCGTCGGCGTGGGCTGGTACACGTGGCGCCGGCCGCACCTGGGGCTCAAGCACGAGGTGAAGCACACCGGGTGGCGCGGCGTGGCGTGGCTCGCCGGGATCGGGTTGGTCGTGGGCCTGTGGGACGGCTTCATCGGCCCCGGGACGGGCTCGTTCTTCCTGATCCTCATCGTCGCCGTGATGGGCTTCGACTTCCTCACCTCGACCGCCCTGGCCAAGATCGCGAACCTGACCACGAACGTCGCCGCGATCGTGGTGTTCGGCCTGTCGGGCAACATCCTGTGGGGGCTGGGCGCGGCGATGGGCATCGCCAACCTCACCGGAGGTTTCCTGGGCGCCACGATGGCGCTGAAGCACGGCAACGGCTTCGTCCGGAAGGTGTTCCTGGTCGTGATCGTGGCCCTCGGCCTCAAGCTGACCTGGGACATGGTGGCGCCCCTGTTCGCCTGACCCAGCGGTCAGGTGGCCGGCAACCCCGGCCACCGCTCCAGCAGACCACCCCACCGCGGCACGTCCGCAGCGACGCCCCCCAGCGCGTCCACCAGCAGCGGGCGCAGCGACTCGGGGCCGTTCGCCAGGGTCCGACCCAGCACCGGTAGCGCGGACGCCTGCAGCCGGGCCGCCAACGCGCGCCCCGCCGCGGCGTCCGACGGACGGCCGACCGCGTACCACGGTGGCGCAGGCGTGGGGGTGGCGGACGCCGCCGCGATGCCGGCCGCCAGCTCCTCACGCAGGCCCGACCAGAAGGTGATCCGGGTTCGCAGGTGGTCCTGCTCCTTGCGCCCCAGGCCCAGAGCGCCCGCCGCCACCTCGAGGCCGTAGACCGTGGCCGCGGCTGCGTCGAGGGCGGCCTGGGCGGCAGCCCCGGGCTCCTGGGGGGCGGGCAGGCGGACACCCCGAGCGGGCTCGCGCGCTCCCGCGGCGTCCGGGAGCTGGGCGGAGAGCGCGGCACACCACGCGGCCATGGATGCCCACACGAGGGGTCGGGCGATGGTGGCGTCGAGAGCCTGGTCCCTGAAGGACGTCTGGGCCGCTGCGAGGGCCTCGGCGAGTCCGGCGGGCGGCGCGGCGGGTGCCGCGGTCGCCCCCGGCGCGGGGGACGGCTGGAGGGAGGGTGGGGGGCCGACGTCCGCCAGCGTGGCGAGCGAGACGGCGCGGAACTGGTCGTCGTTGACGTCGCGTGCCCAGGCGAGCAGGTCGGCCTGGGGCAGGGTCAGCGGGCCGGAGGCCGCGTGGTCCAGGGCCGCACGCAGACGGTGCAGGGCCTGGTGGCCGGGGACCCCGGGGTCCGGCGCGGGGGCGATGGTCGTGGTGCCCGTCCCGGGCAGGATGCCGCAGCCGGCCAACGCCGCGAGGGCGGCGCCACCCAGCAGGACGCGACGGCTCAGCACGCACGCGAGGCTACACCGACCTCATCGCCTCGACGTCCGGCTACACTGACCGGACAACTGCACGACCACAACAGGAACGGGAGCGCCATGCACGAACAAGAGATTGCCCGAGTCGTGGGCCCCGTCGTGGAGCAGCATGGTCTGGAGGTCGACCGGATCGAGATCGCCAGCGCGGGCCGGCGCAGTGTCCTGCGTGTCTACCTCGACGGCGATGGCCCGGAGGGCCGTGGGCCCAGCCTCGACGAGATCGCGGACGCCACGCGCGCGCTCTCGCTCGCGCTCGACGAGTCCGCCGCCACCGGTCAGGCCCCGTACACGTTGGAGGTCTCCAGCCGCGGCGTGAGCCGTCCGTTGACCCAACCCAAGCACTACCGGCGCAACACCGGACGGCTCGTCGCGCTCACGCTGACCGACGGCTCCGTCGAGGGCCGCATCCAGGCGGTCGACGAATCCGGTCTCGACCTCGACGTGGCCGGGGAGTCCCGGCGCGTCGACTTCAGCGACATCACCAAGGCCGTCGTGCAGGCCGAACTCCGCAAGGATGCCTTCGCGGACGCCGACGGCGACGAGGAGGAGTGACATGGACATCGACATGGCGGCGCTGCGTTCGCTCGAGCGCGACAAGGAGATCCCGATGGCGGTGCTCGTGGGCGCGATGGAGGAGGCCATCCTCAACGCCTACGAGAAGTCGGCCGACCCGGTGGCGGGCGCGAAGGTCGAACTCGACGTCAAGACCGGTCGCTTCGCCGTGATGGCGCCCGAGACCGACGAGGACGGTCGGGTCGTCGGCTGGTACGAGGACACGCCCGAGGGCTTCGGCCGCGTGGCCGCGGCCACCGCGCGCCAGGTGATCTTCCAGCGCCTGCGCGAGGCTGAGGACGAGCAGAAGTTCGGCCACTTCTCCGCCAAGGAGGGCGACATCGTCACCGGTGTCGTGCAGGCCGATCGGGATTCGCGCACCGTCCGGGTGGACCTGGGCCCCCTCGAGGCGATCATGCCGCCGGCGGAGCAGGTGCCCAACGAGAGCTACACGCACGGGCAGCGGCTCAAGGTGTACGTGGTGGCAGTCCGCCGCGAGCTCAAGGGCCCGCAGGTGATCGTGTCCCGCACCCACCCCAACCTCGTGCAGCGCCTGTTCAAGCTGGAGGCGCCCGAGATCGCCTCGGGCGTCGTCGAGATCAAGGCCGTGGCACGCGAGGCCGGGTTCCGCAGCAAGATCGCGGTGGTCAGCCATGATCCGAACGTGTCCGCCAAGGGCGCGTGCATCGGGCCGATGGGCCAGCGCGTCCGGGCCGTCATGAGCGAGCTGAACGGCGAGAAGATCGACATCATCGACTGGTCCGAGGACGGAGCCAAGTTCGTCGCCGAGGCGCTGAGCCCGGCGAAGGTGTCGTCCGTGACCGTGACCGACCAGTTCGCCAAGGCCGCCCGCGTGATCGTGCCCGACTACCAGCTCTCGCTGGCGATCGGCCGTGAGGGACAGAACGCGCGGTTGGCTGCCCGCCTCACGGGCTGGCGCATCGACATCCGGCCGGACACCCACCAGGACTGAGCACCGCCTCGGCGGTTCTCCGCCGGCGCGCCACCGGACGCCGCCCGCAGTCGAGACTGCGGGCGGCGTCCGGCTCATGTGCGGCGGCGGAAACCGTTCCGGGGCCGTCCGTTTCCGTCAGCGACGGCCGCCCATGTGGCCGCCGCCCCTGGGGCCGCCGCCGATGACGCCGGCCTCGACGGCCTTCTTGACCGCGTCCGCCTCGGCCCGGGTGAGCTTGCCGTCGGTGACGGCCTGGTCCAGGCGGGTCTGGAGAGCTGCGGCCCGCTCGGTGTTCCTCTCGGCCTCCAGGGCGGTGAGCGCCTCGGAGATCTTCGCCTCGTCCACGCCCAGCGTCTTGGCGAGCTCAGCTGCGAGCTCCGCGCGGGCCTGGTCGGGGGTGGGGCGGGTCGTCGAGTCGTCGGCCTGGTGCGATGCGCGCAGTGCGTCGTGGGCGGCCTCCAAGGCGTCGGAGACCTTCGCCTCGTCGAGGCCCAGCTTCTCGGCCAGGGCGGCCGCCTGCCCGCCCTGCTGCATCATCCCGCCGTGCCGGCCGTACATGCCGCCCTGTGGGCCTGCGGTGGCGCTCGGGGTGGGGGAGGTGGTCGGATCGGCGGCTTGGGCGAGGCTGCTCAGCCCCGCGACGCCACCGAGGGCGAGGGCTGCTGTCCCGAGGGTCAGGCCGACCTTCTGGATGCTGTTCATGGTCTGGTCCTTTCTGTGCTGCTTGCTTGACCACCATTCAGCACCCCGGGGCTTTCCCCCGACTGCGACGACCCTGTCAGGAGCCTGTGAACCACTCGGCCGACCCCGAGGGGCCGGCCGAGTGGGGGGTCGGTGACGAGGTGGGCGTCCGCCCCGGTCCGTCAGTGGGCGATGGCGGCACCTGCGCCGGCGCCGGTCATGGAGCGGACCTCCATCTCCGCGGCGAGTTCCTGATCGCCCCGCACCGGCGAGGTGATGGTGCCGATCCAACCGGCCAGGAAGGCCAGCGGAACCGAGACCAGAGCCGGGTTGGTGAGCGGGAACCACGCGAAGTCGATCGCCTCGCCCAGCATGGCGGACTTCGCTCCCGAGATGGCGGGGGAGAAGACGATCAGCACGACCGAGCTCACCAGACCGGTGTAGATGGACCAGACCGAGCCGCGGGTGTTGAAGCGGCGCCAGTACATCGTGTACAGGATCGAGGGCAGGTTCGCCGAGGCGGCCACGGCGAAGGCCAGCGAGATCAGGAAGGCGATGTTCTGGCCGTTGGCCAGGATGCCGCCCAGGATCGCCAGGATGCCGATCACGACCGACGTGATGCGCGCGACCTTGACCTCTTGTTCGGGGTCGGCCCGGCCGTCCTTCAGGATGGAGTTGTAGACGTCGTGGGCGAACGAGGCGGACGCGGTGATCGTCAGGCCGGCGACCACGGCGAGGATCGTGGCGAACGCGACGCCGGAGATGATGCCCATGAAGATCTCGCCGCCGAGGACGAGCGCGAGCAACGGGGCGGCCGAGTTGGCGGCACCGGGAGCCGCGAGGATGGTCTGCTGGCCGACGAGCTTGGCGGCCCCCATGCCGAGCACGAGGGTGATCAGGAAGAACACGCCGACCAGGGCGATGGCCCACACCGCGGAGCGACGGGCCTCCTTGGCGGTGGGAACGGTGTAGAAGCGCATCAGCACGTGCGGCAGCCCCGACGGGCCGGCGACCAGCGCGATGGCCAGGGACAGGAACGACAGCTTGGTGAACTCGTTGGCGCCGTACTGCTGCATCGGGACGAGGAGGTCACTGGTGGTGCCCGCGGCCGTGATGCGGCCCATGGTCGGGTCGAGCGCGGCCGACTGGGCGGCACCCAGCAGGGAGGACAGGTTGAAGCCCTCGCCCAGCAGGACGAGGAACGCCATGACGGCGGCGCCGCCGACCAGCAGGACGGCCTTGATCATCTGGACCCACGTGGTGCCCTTCATGCCACCGATGAGGACGTAGGTCACCATGAGGACACCGACCAGCGCGATCACGACGCCCTGCATGGTGCGGTCGGAGACACCCAGCAGCAGCGCGACCAGGCCGCCGGCGCCGGCCATCTGGGCCAGCAGGTACACGAAGGAGATGACCAGGGTCGACGTGGCGGCGGCGGTCCGGACGGGCTTCTGGTTCATGCGGAAGCTGAGGACGTCCGCCATCGTGTACTTGCCGGTGTTGCGCAGCGGCTCGGCCACCAGGAACAACGCGACGATCCACGCGACGAAGAAGCCGACGGAGTACAGCAGGCCGTCGTAGCCGTACAGGGCGATGGCACCCGTCACCCCCAGGAAGGCGGCAGCGGACAGGTAGTCGCCGGTGATGGCCAGACCGTTCTGACGGCCGGAGAAGGCGGCACCGCCGGTGTAGAAGTCGGATGCCTTGGACTTCTGGCGCGTCACCGCGATGACGATGCCCAAGGTGGCGATGACGAAGAGGGCGAAGACCGCGATGTTGATCATCGGGTTGCCGTACTGGGTGGTCT
This sequence comes from Propioniciclava sp. LT294, assembly GCF_059516005.1. Classification (NCBI taxonomy): domain Bacteria; kingdom Bacillati; phylum Actinomycetota; class Actinomycetes; order Propionibacteriales; family Propionibacteriaceae; genus Propioniciclava; species Propioniciclava sp. LT294. The sequence goes on along the minus strand of NZ_JCAKNG010000006.1, from coordinate 29,592 downwards.
CCAGCAGCATCATGCGCCGGCTCCCTTCTCGAGCTGGGCCTTGAGGGCCTGGGAGGTGGGGTCGATCCTGGTGCTCATGAAGCGGACGTACAGGAAGGTCCAGACGTAGACCACCGCGAATTGGGCCAGGCCGAGGCTCATGCCGACGGTGAGGTGCCCGATCAGCGGCGTGGACATGAAGCCGACCGCGTAGATCGAGAGCACCACGTAGGTGAAGTACGACACCAGGCCGGCGACGGTCATCGGGAAGGCGAAGCGGCGGAAGGTGGAGCGGAGGTTCGTGTACTCCGTCCTCTGGGAGAGGGCGACGAACGCGGCGGTGCCGGGCTCCCCGTGGGGCCTCTCGGTGTGGACCAGCTCGGGCAGCGGCGAGTGGTCCTCGGGCAGGTGGAACTCGGTGTCGTCCGTCCGGGGCTGGCCCGGGGACAGGTCACGGTCTGGCGTCATCGGGGCGCTCCTCACGCGGCCGCGGGGCCGTCGTTGGCCCCGTCTCGTACTGAAGGTAGGGCATCCCCGGAAGAATCTCAATATCGAGATTGTTGAGATCGAATAACTATGGTGCACAGTGATCCGGCGTCGCCGCCACGCCCGGGACGAGCCCTGCCGCTAGGGTGACCACGTGCCGATTCGGACCTGCGTGGGTTGCCGCCGTCCTGACCAACAGGAGGCCCTGGTGCGGGTGGCGCACACGGCTTCCGGCTTCGTCGTCAGCCGCACCGCGCCAGGGCGCGGGGCTTGGCTGCACCCCGGCTGCGGAGCGTTGGCGCTCAAGCGCCGGGCCATCCCTCGTGCCTTGCGGGTGGCCGCGGGCGATCCCGCCGGGCTGGCCTCCGTGGTCGAGCAGGTGGACGCGCCGGATCCTCGCTTGGGCAATTCGGGGCCGTAGCCACTAGACTGGCCGATGCGCTTCGCGCAGCCGTGCGTGAACACAACCAGAAGGTGGGCTAACGCTCATGACCACTCGATGAGTTCCCAGTAATGAGCATCAACAACTAACTGGCCCAGCGCATGCGCGGGCCTGAAGGAGAGTAGTGGCCAAGGTCCGCGTCTACGAACTCGCAAAGGAGTTCGGACTCGAAAGCAAGGATGTCCTCAAGACACTCCAGGACATGGGCGAGTACGTCCGGTCCGCGTCATCCACGATCGAGCCGCCCGTCGTTCGGCGGCTGACCGAGAAGCTCAGGGCTGGGTCCGGAGGATCCGCGCCCGCCAGGCCGGCGGCCCCCGCAGCTGCCGGCGCCCGCCCCGGTGCCCCCGGCCCGCGTCCGGGAGCCCCCCGCCGGCCCGGCCCCACCCCGCCGCCACCCGCGGCGCAGGCGGCCCCGGCTGCTCCGGCGCCCGGTCCGCGCCCGGCGTCCCCCCAGATTGCCGAGCCGATCCAGCCCGCTGCCCCCGCGCAGCCGGCTGCGCCGGCCGCCGAGGCGCCCGCCCCGTCCGCTCCGCAGCCCGCCGCCCCGCAGGCTGCCGCTCCGCAGGCCGCTGCCCCGCAGTCGGCCGCCCCGCAGGCTCCGACGCAGCGTCCGGCCGCCCCCGGTCCGCGTCCGGGTGCCCCGGCGCCGCGTCCGGCCTCGGGCCGTTCTGCCGCGCCGGCTCCGCGTCCGGGCGGTGCGGCCCCGGCCCCGGGACCGCGTCCTGCCGCCCCCGGCCCGCGCCCCGGAGCACCCGGCCCCCGTCCGGGTGGCACGGGGGGAGTGCCCGGGGCTCGTCCCGCTCGTCCGTCCGGCGCCCCGCGTCCGGGCAACAACCCGTTCGCGTCCAGCCAGGGCATGGGCGTGCGTCGTCCTCGCCCGGAGGGTCCGGGCGGAGCCCCGCGTCCCGGCGCTCCTGGTCGTCCGGGCCCGCGTCCCAGCGCTGAAGGTGGCGCTCCGCGCATGCCGCGCCCGAACCCGGCCATGATGCCGAAGCAGGCCTCCGGGCAGTTGAGCCCCGCCGGTTCCCGCCCGGGTCGCCCCGGAAGCCCCGGCGGCGCTGGTCGCGGTCGTCCCGGCGGTGCCGGGGGCGGTCGTCCCGGCATGGGTGGCGGGCCCTCGACCGGCCCGACGGGTCCCGTCGGCGGCGGCGGTGGCCGCGGCCGTGGCGGTCGCGCCGGCAGCACCCAGGGTGCGTTCGGCCGTGGGGGAGGCCCCGCGCGTCGCGGACGCAAGAGCAAGAAGGCGCGTCGCGCAGAGTTCGACCAGATGGAGGCCCCATCGATCGGTGGCGTGCGCATCAGGCAGGGTGAGGGCCAGAAGGTCCGCCTCCGTCGTGGTGCGTCCCTGACCGACCTCGCCGAGAAGATCGGCGTCGAGCCCGCATCGCTGGTGCAGGTGCTGTTCCACCTCGGCGAGATGGTCAACGCCACCCAGTCGGTGGCCGACGACACGCTGCAGGTGCTGGGTGCCGAGCTGAACTACGACATCGAGGTGGTCAGCCCCGAGGACGAGGATCGCGAGCTGCTCGAGTCCTTCGACATCGAGTTCGGTGAGGACTTCGGCGGTGAGGAGGACCTCGAGTCGCGCCCGCCGGTGGTCACCGTCATGGGTCACGTCGACCACGGCAAGACCAAGCTGCTGGACGCGCTGCGTCACGCGAACGTGGTCGCCGGGGAGGCCGGTGGGATCACGCAGGCCATCGGCGCCTACCAGGTCTCGACCGCGGTGGGCGACGAGGAGCGTCGCATCACCCTCATCGACACCCCGGGTCACGAGGCGTTCACCGCCATGCGTGCCCGTGGCGCCAAGTCGACCGACATCGCCATCCTGGTGGTCGCGGCCGACGATGGTGTGATGCCCCAGACGATCGAGGCTCTGAACCACGCCCGGGCGGCTGACGTGCCGATCGTGGTCGCGGTCAACAAGATCGACAAGGAGTCCGCCGACCCGGTCAAGGTGCGCGGTGAGCTCACCGAGTACGGACTCATCCCCGAGGAGTACGGCGGCGACACCATGTTCGTCGACGTCTCGGCCGTCACCCGTGAGGGCCTGGACAGCCTGCTCGAGGCCGTGGTCCTGACGGCGGACGCCTCGCTGGACCTGCGCGCCAACCCCGACATGCCCGCCCAGGGTGTGGCGATCGAGGCGCACCTCGACAAGGGTCGTGGCCCCGTCGCGACCGTCCTGGTGCACCGGGGCACGCTGCGGACCGGCGACTCGATCGTCGCCGGATCGGCCCATGGCCGCGTCCGTGCGATGATCACCGACACCGGCGAAACCATCGACGAGGCTCCGCCCTCCATGCCGGTCCAGGTCCTCGGCCTCACGTCGGTCCCGGGTGCGGGTGACAACTTCTTGGTCGTCGACGACGACCGGATGGCCCGACAGATCGCCGACAAGCGCGAGTCTCGCCGCCGTGCGGCGCTCCTGGCCAAGACGACGCGTCGCAAGACCCTCGACCAGCTGTTCGAGCAGTTGGAGAAGGGCGAGACCCAGGAGCTCAAGCTCATCCTCAAGGGTGACTCGGCCGGTTCGGTCGAGGCGCTGGAGGACTCGCTGGCCAAGATCGAGGTCGCCGACGAGGTGTCGCTGCGCGTCATCGACCGTGGCGTCGGTGCGATCACCGAGACGAACGTCTCGCTGGCCGCGGCGTCGGATGCCGTCATCATCGGCTACAACGTCCGCGCGCAGGGCAAGGCGACGCAGATGGCCGACGCCGAGGGTGTCGACATCCGCTACTACTCGGTCATCTACGCCGCGATCGACGAGGTGGAGGCTGCTCTGAAGGGCATGCTCAAGCCGATCTTCGAGGAGAAGACGATGGGGCAGGCGGAGATCCGCGAGATCTTCAAGAGCTCCAAGTTCGGCACGATCGCCGGCTGCATGGTGCTCGAGGGCCACATCAAGCGCAACGCCAAGGCCCGCCTCCTCAGGGACGGCGTGGTCGTCACCGAGACGTCCATCGCGTCGCTGCGGCGCGAGAAGGACGACGCCACCGATGTCCGCGAGGGCTACGAGTGTGGTCTCACGCTCGCGCACTACAACGACATCAAGCACGGTGACATCATCGAGACGTACGAGATGGTGGAGAAGCCGCGCGACTGAGTCGCAGGGGGGCGGGGCCGGGTGTTCCGGCCCCGCCCCTCGGCTTGTCCGGGGCGGAGGCGCGCCCCAGTAGACTGCGAATTCCCGTTCGAGTAGAGAGGACCCGACCATGGGCAACCCCCGGTACGTCAAGGTGGCCGAGCAGATCAAGGTGATCGTCGCGGAGCTCCTCGAGCGGCGCATCAAGGATCCCCGGCTCGGTGAGTTCGTCACGATCACCGACGTCCGTCTCACCGGTGACGGTCGCGAGGCCACCGTGTTCTACACGGTCATGGGCGGCGAGGAGGAGCGCGCCGGCACGGCCGCGGCCCTCGCCTCCGCGAACGGGATGATCCGCTCGACGGTCGGCAAGCAGCTGGGCATGAAGTTCACCCCCACGATCGCGTTCGTGCTGGACGCCATCCCCGAGAGCGCTGCCGAGATGGAGGCGCTGCTGGCCAAGGCGCGTGCCTCGGACGCGGACCTGGCCGCTCGCTCCGCGGGCGCCGTGTACGCCGGCGAGGCGGACCCGTACAAGAAGCCCCACGAGGACGACGACGCCGACGACGACGAGGCCTGAGCGCGTGGCCGAGCCGTCGCTGCTCATCGTCGACAAGCCATCCGGGATCACGAGCCATCAGGTCGTGGCCCGGGCCCGCCGGGCGTTGGGGACCAAGAAGGTCGGCCACGCCGGCACGCTGGACCCGATGGCCACCGGCGTGCTCGTCCTCGGGGTGGAGAAGGGCACCCGCCTGCTCGGCCACCTGCTGCTGACCAGCAAGACCTACGAGGCGACGATCCGCCTCGGGCAGGCGACGAACACCGACGACGCCGAGGGCGAGGTGACGGAGGCCGTGGGCGCGTCCCTGGCCGCCGTCGGCCCGCGCCTCCAGGCGTCCGTGGCCGCCCTGACCGGGGTGATCCAGCAGGTGCCCAGCACCGTCTCGGCGATCAAGATCAACGGCCGCCGAGCCTACGCGTTGGCACGCAAGGGCGAGGAGGTGGAGCTGGCGGCCCGTGAGATCACCGTCGCGCGCTTCGACGTCCACGACGTGCGGCAGGCCGAGGCGGGAGGCGTCCCCGTCGTGGACCTCGACGTGGTGGTGGACTGCTCCTCAGGCACCTACATCAGGGCCTTGGCGCGCGACCTGGGCGCTTCGCTCGGCGTGGGCGGGCACCTCACCGCGCTGCGCCGGACGCGGGTCGGCCCCTTCGGGTTGGAGCACGCCACCTGGGACGCCGAGCTGCCCCAGCTCGAGCGCGGTGAGTTGTTCGACGTCCGGCCCTATCCGCTGGCCGACATCGCACCGCTGGCCTTCGCGACCCTGGAGGTCGGCGAGGACGAGGCGCGCGACATCGGCTACGGGCGTCCCCTGGCCCTGAAAGTTCCCGCCGACCCGACCGCACTCGTCAACCGGGGCCACCTGCTGGCCCTGTACCGCCCGGCGGCCGGGGGCAGCGAACCGGTCGCGGTGCTGGTGTGAGGCGGAGGAGTTGTAGGGTGATCGCGCAGTGAACCGGAGGGAGCAGGCGTTGACAGGGTCCGTGGTGGTCATCGGCAACTTCGACGGCGTGCACCCGGGGCACCAGTTGGTGCTCAGCAAGGCCAAGGAGGCCGAGCCGGGCGTGCCGCTGGTCGTCCTGACGTTCTGGCCGCACCCGGCCTCGGTCGTCCGTCCCGGCGGCGGCCCGAAGCTGCTCACCAACCTGGAGGACCGCGTGGCGCTGCTGCGCGCCGCGGGGGCGGACGAGGTGCGCGTCATCGAGTTCACCCGGGAGCTGTCCCAGGAGAGCCCGGCCGAGTTCGTCGAGCAGTACATCATGCCGCTGGAGCCGCGCCGCGTGGTGGTGGGGGAGAACTTCCGGTTCGGGCACAAGGCCTCGGGCGACGTCGCCACGCTGACCGCGCTGGGGGCGGGCCGCTTCGAGGTCACCGGCCTGCAGCTGGTCCATTTCGGGGACGAGGAGACGTGCAGTTCGGCTGTCCGCGCGGCACTGGAGGCCGGGGACGTCCGGCACGCCGGTGAGTTGCTCGGGCGCCCGTTCCGGTTCCGCGGCGTGGTGCGCCACGGCGACAAGCGCGGCCGGGAGCTGGGTTTCCCGACGGCCAACCTGCCGGTTCCGTCGGACTTCGCCTGTCCGGCCGACGGTGTGTACGCCGGCTGGGTCACCCGCATGGATGGCCTCGACGCCCACGGCGAACCGCTGCCCCAGGGCGGGGCCGCCCCGACGTGGCCCGCGGCCATCTCGGTCGGCTCCAACCCGACCTTCGACGGGGTCGACCGTCGCGTCGAGAGCTTCGTCCTGGACCGTGACGACCTCGAGTTGTACGACGCCCCCATCGCGGTGGACTTCTGTGAGCGCATCAGGGGCCAGGTGCGCTTCCTGGGCATCGACGCCCTGATCGCGCAGATGGACGCCGACGTCGCGGCCACGCGGGCCGCGCTCGCCGGGCACCCCTGCGCCTGACCCTTCCGCCGCGCGCCTTTCCGGCGCACACTTGATCCATGGAGCTCCTCGGGTTCCTGGCCGTCGCCGTCCTGACCTTCATCGGCGTCTGGTGGTTCAACTCGGAGCGGCCCTCACGTCCGGCCGTCCCGCTCGACATCCTGCCTGCCGACGAGGCAGAGCTGAACGCCGTCGCGCAACGGCTGCTGTGGGAGCGCCTCACCCGGCGGTCGACCGACCTGGCGTCCCGCCTGCGCACCATCCTGGGCCGGCGGATCCCGGCGCGCGGTCTCGCCCCGGGCAGCGACGGCGGCCCGTGGACGCTGACGTTCGCCGACGGTACGGCCCTGGCCGTCACCGCTCGGCGTCCCGGTGATCTCACCGACCTGCTCGTGTGCCTCGTCCACGGCCGGGTGACTCTGTTGGGTCACCGGTTCGAAGGGGAGGACGTCGTGCTGGAGTTCGCGGCGGGGAACCGGCTGGTGCACCTGACGGCCGTGGCGACGGCCTGAGACGGACGAGGGCCCCACCCCGAACGGGGTGGGGCCCTCGCGCAGGAGAGCGCCGGTGCGTCAACGCACGGTGAGCGACTTGCGGTAGATCGCCTCGATCGGATCGTCGGTCCCCACGCCCTCGCCGTCGATGACCGACATGTTGAGGGCGCTGCGGTGGTCGCCGGTGGGGGTGTAGCCCAGACCGATGTAGAGCGGGATGGCGGCCGGGTTGTCGGGCGTGACGCCGAGGAAGACCTCGTCGTAGCCGAGTTCCCGGGCCAACTCCTCGAGGTGGCCCGTGAGGGCCGCGCCGAGACCATGGCGGCGGAACTTCGGGAAGACCCACAGCAGCTTCATCTCGGGGACGAGCGCCGTGTCCTCGCGACAGTCGAGGATGACGCGCCCGGAGATCTCGCCGTTGAGGAGGCCCACCACGACGTAGTAGTCACCCCGGGACTGCTCCTCCAGGTAGGACGCCGTCAGGCCCTTGGTTGCGGTCGTCTCGTTCGCCTCCAGGCCCGGCAGGTCCTCCGCCGTCGCGAGCCGCGTCTCGATGGACGCGCCCTTGGGTGCCTCGGTCATGTCCTCACTCCTCCCTCGGTGGCTTGCGCACTCCCACAGTCTTGCGGATGGGGGGCGAAACGCAAGTCTGTCTTGCCCCCACGCGTTGCCGGGATCGCCCGACCGCGAGACGCTGTCGCCCGTTTGTTCTGGGTCAGCTGAGTTCCTTGATGTGCGTCACCACCTCGGCGACGGCCTGCTGGGCCGAGCCGTAGAGCATGGAGGTGTTCTCGGCGTAGAACAGGGCGTTCTCGATGCCGGAGTAGCCCGCACCTCGTCCGCGCTTGATGACGATGCACTGCCGCGCCTTGTCGGCGTCCAGGATCGGCATGCCGTAGATCGGGCTCGACTTGTCGGTGCGGGCCACGGGGTTGACCACGTCGTTGGCGCCGATGACCAGCGCCACGTCCGCGAGCGGGAAGTCGGCGTTGACCTCGTCCAGGTCGTAGATCTGGTCGTACGGGACGCCGGCCTCGGCGAGCAGGACGTTCATGTGGCCGGGCATGCGTCCGGCGACGGGGTGGATGGCGAACTTGACGTCCACGCCCTCGGCCTCCAGCAGCTTGGTCATCTCGTACACCTTGTGCTGCGCACCGGCGACGGCCATGCCGTACCCGGGGACGATGATGACGCTCTCGGCGTACCGCATCATGGCCGCCGCGTCCATCGCGTTGACCTCCTTCATCGTGCCGCTGGGGCCGTCGCCGGCCTGCGCCTCCCCGGTGATGGGGGTGAACAGGACGTTCGTCAACGGACGGTTCATGGCCTTGGCCATGAGCAGGGTCAGCAGGGAGCCGGCCGCGCCGACCACGATGCCGGCGATGATCAGCGCCGGGTTGCCCAGCACGTAGCCCTCCAGGCCGACCGCGAGGCCGGTGAAGGCGTTGAGCAGGGAGATGACGACGGGCATGTCGGCGCCGCCGATGGGGCTGGTCAGGGCCAACCCCAGGATCAGCGACATGACGAAGAACGCGATGACCAGCAGCGGGTGCGGCCCGACGACGATGATCGCCACGCCCAGGCCCAGCGTCACCAGCGAGTGGATCACGTTGCCGGCGTTCTGCGCCGGCCAGCGCACCGCCTTCTGCATGACGCCCTGGAGCTTCGCCCAGGCCAGGACCGACCCCGAGAAGGCGACCGAGCCGATGAGCGCGCCCAGCATGGCCAGCACCGCGTGGGCACCGGTGGGCGGCACGGGCCGGGTGAACTCGACCGCGGCGATCAGCGCCGCGGCGCCGCCACCCATGCCGTTGTAGATGGCGACCATCTGGGGCATGTCGGTCATCTTGACGACCTTGCCGAGCCAGGCGGCCAGGACGGTGCCGGCGAGCAGGGCGACGATCGCCAGGACCAGGTTGATCCGCTTGTCGGCCTGGAAGTAGGCGAAGCCGCCGCCGTCCCCGGGCAGGAAGAACGTCGCGAGGGTGGCCAGCACCATGCCGACACCGGCCCACTTGATGCCGGAGGCTGCGGTCTTCGGCGAGCTCATCGCCTTGAGGCCGAAGATGAACAGGACGGCGGCGACGAGGTAGACGCCGTTGAGGATCCAACCCATGGCGGTCATGCCGCAGCCCCCTTCTTGGCGTCACCCTTGGCGGCGAACATGCCGAGCATGCGCTCGGTCACGACGTAGCCACCGGCGGCGTTGGCCGCGCCCAGGAGGACCGCGAAGAATCCGAGGACGAGCTGGACGGGCGTCTCGGCGTGGGCGAGCGCCCACAACGAACCGACCAGGACCACGCCGTGGATGAAGTTCGAGCCGGACATCAGCGGCGTGTGCAGGATCACCGGCACGCGGCTGATCACCTCGTAGCCGACGAACGCGGCGAGGATGAAGATGTACAGGTACAACAGGTCCGTCATCTCGGTCAGGACTCCTTGGCTACGGCGGTGTCGGTGGAAAGTGTGGAGGCGGGGGCGAACTCGGCCGGCGACTGGATCTCGTGAGGCTCCAGCCCGAGGACCTTCGCGACGCCCGCGTGGACGACGTGCCCGGAGTGGGTGAGGGCCGTGCCGGCGATCACCTCGTCGCTCCAGTCGATGGTCAGGGTTCCGTCGGTGATCATCGGGGCGGTGAAGTTCAGCAGGTTCTTGGCGAACATCTCCGAGGTGTGGACGGGCATGCGGCCGGGGATGTTGATGGGGCCGACGACCCGGGCGCCCCCGACCAGCACCTCCTTGCCGGCGACCGTGCCCTCGACGTTGCCGCCGCCTTCGGCGGCCATGTCGACCACCACAGAACCGGGCTTCATGGCCTCGACCATGGCGCGGGTCACGATGACGGGTGCCTTCTTGCCGGGGACGGCGGCGGTGGTGATGAGGACGTCGGCATCCGCGACGGCCTTCGCGAGCGCCGCGCGCTGCCGGTCGACCTCCTCGGCGGTGAGCTCGCGGGCGTAGCCGCCGTCGCCGGCGGCGCTCACGCCGGTGTCCACGAACTTCGCGCCCAGGCTCTCGACCTGCTCGCGGGTCTCGGGACGGACGTCGTAGCCCTGCACCATGGCGCCGAGCCGCTTGGCGGTGGCGATGGCCTGCAGGCCCGCGACACCCGCGCCGATGACCAGCACGCGGCTGGGCCGGATCGTGCCGGCGGCGTAGGTGAGCATCGGGAAGAACTTGGGGGCGCGGGCCGCCGCGATCAGCACGCACTGGTAGCCGGATGCCGACCCCTGCGAGCTCAGGATGTCCATCGACTGCGCACGGGAGATGCGGGGGAGGAGTTCCATCGCGAAAGCCGTCACCCCCGTGGCCGCCAGTCGGCTCGCGTGCTCGACGCTCGCGTAGGGGGTCAGCAGCCCCATCAGGACCTGACCGGGGCGCAGGGCCGCGGTGTCGGCGTCCGACAGGTTCCCGATGGTCCAGATGACGTCGCTGCCCGCGATGACATCGGCGGACGTGTCGGCCCAGTCGACATCCCCCAGGGAATCGGGGGTGGCGAAGGAGGCGTCTGTCGCGCCCCGCTGCACCAGCACGCGGGCGCCCAGCCCTGCGAGTTTCTTGACGACATCCCCGACGATGGGCGAACGGGTTTCGTGTTCAGCACTGGCTGGGATCCCGATCACTACGGTCATGGCACTCCTTCTGCGCTCGGCCAGATCAGGCTACTACGACCCGTCGTTGAGTGTCAGGCCTCACGACATCGAGATTTTCAACTTCGACAAGTTGAACGGGGTCGATCGCTCGATTGGGGCGATCGGCGCTGCGTCGGCTATTGTTGATCTTCGGCGTCAGGACGCCCGCGGACCAAGAGAGCCACCCGACCGGGATCGGCGCCGCGCAACGGATCAAGGGGAATGCACATGGATGCCGCCACCAAGAAGGCCATCATCGACGAGTACGCGACGACGCCGGGCGACACGGGTTCCCCCGACGTCCAGATCGCGCTTCTGTCCAAGCGGATCTCGCACCTGACCGAGCACCTCAAGCAGCACAAGGGTGACCACCACAGCCGTCGTGGCCTCATGCTGCTGGTCGGCCAGCGCCGCCGCCTGCTCAACTACGTCGCCAAGAACGACGTCGAGCACTACCGCGCGCTGATCGCGCGTCTCGGCCTGCGCCGTTGATCCTCTGACCTCCACCACAGGGAGTGGCCCGCGCGGCCGCTCCCTGTTGTGCATGGTCAGGCGGTAGCCTGACGCTTGGGTGCGCAACTTCGCGCCCGCACAATTCAAGATTTGTCCACGCTGCACCTGGCCCGCGCTGTTCGGTCCTCGGTAGTGGCCTCCGGGGCTGGTACCCGTGGGCCTCGATCGAAGACCGAAAACCCTACGAATTGAAGTGGCCGGAGCTGGGTGTCGCACACCTGAAAGGAAGTACTCCATGGCCATGGAGGGTCCCGACGTCCGCTTCACTGAAGCGGTCATCGACAACGGCACGTACGGTCGTCACGTCGTCCGCTTCGAATCCGGCCTGCTCGCGCAGCAGGCGAACGGCTCGGCGGCCGTGTACCTCGACGAGGACACGATGCTGCTGTCCGCCACCACCGCCCAGAACAACCCGCGTGACGCGATCGACTTCTTCCCGCTGACGGTCGACGTCGAGGAGCGCATGTACGCCGCGGGTCGCATCCCCGGCTCGTTCTTCCGCCGGGAGGGCCGCCCGTCCGAGGGCGCCATCCTCGCCGCGCGCCTCATCGACCGCCCGCTGCGCCCCTGCTTCGTCAAGGGCCTGCGCAACGAGGTCCAGGTCGTGGTCACCGTACTGGCGCTCAACCCGAACGTCCGCTACGACGTGCTGGCCATCAACGCCGCCTCGGCGTCCACCACGCTTGCGGGCCTGCCGTTCGCCGGCCCGGTCGGTGGCGTCCGCGTCTCGCTGATCGGCGATCAGTGGGTCGGCTTCCCGACCGTGGAGCAGATGGCTGACTCCGTCTTCGACATGGCGGTCGCCGGTCGCGTCCTGCCCGACGGTGACGTCGCGATCATGATGGTCGAGGCCGGTGGCACGGAGACCACCGTCGACCAGGTCCGCGCCGGCAAGCAGGCACCGACCGAGGACGTCGTCGCCCAGGGCCTCGAGGCTGCCAAGCCGTTCATCAAGGCCCTGTGTGAGGCGCAGGTCGAGCTGGCCAACCAGCTGCCGAAGGCGATGAGCGTCTTCCCGGTCTTCAAGGACTACGAGGACGACGTCTACGCCGCCGTCGCCGAGGCCGCCAGCGAGCGCCTCGAGGCGGTCATGGCCATCGCCGGCAAGCACGAGCGCGAGACCTCCACCGAGGCGCTGCTCGCCGCCGTCCGCGAGGAGGTGGGCCCCCGCTTCGAGGGTCGCGAGAAGGAGGTCACCGGCGCCTACCGTGCCCTGACCAAGAAGGTCGTCCGCCGCAAGACCCTCACCGAGGGCGTCCGTATCGACGGGCGCGGCACGCGCGACATCCGTACCCTGTCGGCCGAGGTCGGCGTGATCCCGCGTGTGCACGGCTCGGCGCTGTTCATGCGCGGCGAGACCCAGATCCTGGGTGTCTCCACGCTGAACATGCTCGACATGGAGCAGAAGCTGGACACGCTCTCCCCGGAGACGACCAAGCGCTACATGCACAACTACAACTTCCCGCCCTACTCCACGGGTGAGACGGGTCGTGTGGGGTCCCCCAAGCGTCGCGAGATCGGTCACGGTGCGCTCGCCGAGCGCGCCCTGGTGCCGGTGCTGCCGAGCCGCGAGGAGTTCCCCTACGCGATCCGGCAGGTGTCGGAGGCGCTGGGTTCGAACGGTTCGACGTCCATGGGTTCGGTCTGCGCCAGCTCGCTGTCGCTGATGAACGCCGGCGTGCCGCTGAAGGCCCCCGTGGCCGGCATCGCCATGGGCCTCATGTCCGAGGAGATCGACGGTGAGATGCGCTACGTCGCGCTGACCGACATCCTCGGCGCCGAGGACGCGCTGGGCGACATGGACTTCAAGGTCGCCGGTACCCGCGACTTCGTGACGGCGCTCCAGCTCGACACCAAGCTCGACGGCATCCCGTCCGACGTGCTGGCGTCCGCCCTGCAGCAGGCCCGCGAGGCCCGCCACACGCTGCTGGACGTGATGAACGAGGCGATCGACGTCCCGGACGAGATGAGCCTGTACGCGCCGCGCATCATCACGGTGAAGATCCCGGTCGACAAGATCGGCGAGGTCATCGGCCCCAAGGGCAAGATGATCAACCAGATCCAGGACGACACCGGCGCCAACATCTCGATCGAGGACGACGGCACGATCTTCATCGGCGCGACCAACGGCGAGTCCGCTGAGGCCGCCCGCTCCCTGATCAACGCCATCGCCAACCCGACGATGCCGGAGAAGGGCGAGCGCTACCTCGGGACCGTCGTCAAGCTCATGGCGTTCGGCGCGTTCGTGTCGCTGCTCCCGGGCAAGGACGGCCTGCTGCACATCAGCAAGCTGCGCACGCTCAACAACGGCAACCGCGTCGACAACGTGGAGGACGTCCTGAGCGTGGGCCAGAAGGTCCAGGTCGAGATCTCCGAGATCGACGACAAGGGCAAGCTGTCGCTCGTCCCGGTCGTCGAGGAGAAGAAGGACGCGACCGCCGAGGTCCCCGCCGAGGCCTGATCGCGCTGACACCCGACGGCGCCGTCCCCGCGAGGGGGCGGCGCCGTCGTGCGTCCGGTGCGCTGTGCTCCGCCCACGTCACCGCGCCGGTGCTCACGCACTCAACCAGCGTTCGGGCACGGGCGGCGTGCTCCCATCCCCGGTGAGGTGGGGCAAGGCTGGTGAGGTGGCCGTCCGAGGGGCCTCAGCGCCGGACGGCGTGCCCGAACGCCCTGCGGATGCGTTCTGCCAGCGCTGCGGGGCGCGACAGCTCCCGCCAGCCCCACCGGACGATCCACCAGCCCTCGTCGCGGAGCGCCTGTTCGCGTTCCTTCTCGGCCATCACGACGTCAGCGGGACGCCGTCCGTCCAGACCGTCGTACTTCAGGGCGCCGTCGAACTCACCGATGACGCCCTGCTCCTCCCAGCCGAAGTCGCCGCGGGCCACGAACGCCCCGGAGGCGGTGCGCACCTCGAACTGCACGTGGGGGATCGGCAGGTGCTGGAGCAGGAAGGTGGCCCGGCTCAACGACTCGCCGGCGGATTCGGACCCGGCGTCGGCGAACCCGACCACACGGCGTGCCCGCCGCTGGCCGGGACGCCGGGCGCCCGAGGCGAGGGTGGCCTCGAGGGACGCGAGCTCCGTCCCCTGCCTGAGGGCGGCGTCCGCGGCTGCGACCCCCCACTCGAAGGGGACGGTCCGGGCCAGGTCGGCGACGATTCGCGCCACCGACGTCATCGTGATGCCGGCCACGGTCGTCCGTTCGTCGGGTGGAACGGGGGCTCGGGTGGCTCTGAGGGTGGCGGTGCACCCACCGCTTCCTTTCGCGCGGGTCACCCACACCTGCTGCAGCAGTGCCCGCTGCACGGGGAGACCCTGCAGGACGGCGGCGGACGCGTGGCTGATCACGGTGCTGTCCCCGAGCGTCCTCAGCGCGGCACGGACGCGAGCGCGGTGCTCGGCCGCAGGGGACAGCCCGGTGGCCTCGGTGAACGTGCCCCGCCGCAGCCGCAGCAGCCGGCCCTCACGGACCGCGCGGCGGATCTCTGCGGGACCCCAGCCCTTGAGGGTCTGGAGATCCGCCGTCGACCAGATCAGGGGTGCGTCCACGTCCCCCACTCCACCCGCCGCCGACGTGATTCGGAAGGGGAGGGGTGTTGTCCGGTTGTTGTCCGTCAAGGGGGCGCGTCGGCCTCCGGCCAGCGCTGGCCCACTCGGCCGGCCTCCGCGCACCCCGCCAGCCTCCCAGCACGGGCGGGGTGGCCGGACGCCCGCGACGTGGGAGTCTGCTGGCCAAGACGAGCGCGGCATGGCCGGCCGGGCGGGGATGAGCCCTGCGTAGGATGTCCCCATGCTGAAGGTGGCGGTGTTCGGGGCGAAGGGACGCATGGGCGTCGAGGTGTGTCGTGCGGTCGAGGCGGCCGACGACCTGGAACTGGTGGCGGCCCTTGATGTCGGCGACGATCGCGCAGCGGGCGCCCACGCCGACGTGGCCATCGACTTCACCGTGCCGGACGCCGTCATGGCCAACCTGGAGTGGTGTGCCGAGCAGGGCGTCCATGCGGTCGTGGGGACGACGGGCTTCTCCCCCGAGCGGCTCGAGCGCGTGCGTGAGCTGTTCGCGGACGGTCGGGCCAACGCGATCGTGGCTTCCAACTACTCCATCGGCTCCCTGCTGATGATGAAGTTCGCCGAGATCGCGGCCCCCTTCTTCGAGTCGGTCGAGATCATCGAGCTGCACCACCCCATGAAGGTCGACGCCCCCTCCGGCACCGCCGTGACGACCGCGGGCCGCATCGCCGCCGCGCGCGCCGCGGCAGGGCTGGGGGAGACGCCCGACGCGACCGAGATCGACCCGGACGGGGCCCGCGGTGCCAAGGTGGACGGCATCAGCGTCCACAGCGTTCGCCAGCGGGGGCTGTTCGCGAACCAGGAGGTGCGCTTCGGCAACGAGGGCGAGCAGCTCGTCATCACCGAGAACGGCTTCACGCGCGCGGCCTACATGCCCGGCGTGCTCACTGCGGTGCGGGCCGTCCCGACGCTGCCCGGGCTGACCGTCGGCATCGAGTCGCTGCTGGGCATCTGATGGGGCGCGTCGTCGGCGCCGTCCTCCTCGGCATCCTCGTGCTGGCCGGGATCGCAGTGGGGGGTGCGTACGCCTTCGACCAGCGAATCCGCAGCGAGGTCGAGGCGCAGGTGTCGGCGACGCTCAAGCAGTCGGTGCCGTTCACCGTGTTGCCCACGGTCGAGATCGCGGGGGAGCCGATCGCCTGGCACCTGCTGACCCGCCGCTTCCCGTCCGTACGCGTGGTCGGTGCCGAGGCGGCGACACCGATCGAGGAGCAGCGCACCCTCCAGCTGCTGGACGTCGACGTCACGCTCACCGACGTCACCGTCAGTGACACCACCATCGACGCCCGCCACCTCCGGGGCACGGCCCGACTCTCGTGGGCCGAGGTCAGTGAACTGGCCGGGGTCGCGATCGCGGACGCCGGGCAGGGCCGGGTCGCGGCGTCCGGCAGCGCCGCTGTGTTCGGCATGACCGTGACGGCGACACTCGAGGGCGTCCCCGCGCTGGACACGAACGCCCAGACCGTCACGATCGCCGATCCCCAGGTCGACGTGGCCGGCGTGCGGATCCCCGCGCAGGCGACGCGCGCGCTGGTCGACACGCTGGTGAAGCCCTTCCACGTGCCGCTCCCGTACGGGCTGAAGCTGGAGGGGGTCACGCCCGGCCCCGACGGTCTGAGGGTGGCGGTGACGGGGCGTGACGTGAGGTTCCCGCGCTCCTGAGCGACCTCAGAAGGCCAGTTCGACCGGGTGGGGGGAGCGCTCGCCGTTCCGCACGGGACCGGGCGGGCAGCCCTCGCCGAACGGGGAACCCCCGAGTTCCCCGCGGTCGTGGCGCGTCAGCCACACGACGGGATCCGGCCCCTTCGGGACGATCTGCAGTGGGTTCAGGTCGGTGTGCACCACGTAGTAGTGGGCCTTGATCTGCTCGAAGTCGATCGTGTCGCCGAAGCCGGGCGTCTGGAACAGGTCGCGCGCGTACGCCCACAGCACCGGCATCTCGGTCAGCTTGGTCCGGTTGCACTTGAAGTGGCCGTGATACACGGCGTCGAAGCGCACCAGCGTGGTGAAGAGGCGGACGTCGGCCTCGGTGATGGCGTCGCCCATGAGGTAGCGCTGGGCGGCGAGGCGCTCCTCGAGCCAGTCCAGCGCCGCGAACAGCCGATCGTAGGCGGCGTCATAGGCCTCCTGCGACCCGGCGAATCCGCAGCGGTACACGCCGTTGTTCACCTCGGTGAAGATGCGCTGCATCACGGCGTCCATCTCCCCGCGGAGCGCCACCGGATACAGGTCCGGAGCCCCCGGGCGGTGGAACTCGCTCCACTCGGTGGAGAAGTCGAGGGTGATCTGCGCGAAGTCATTGGTGACGACCTTGCCGGTCCTCTCGTCCACGATCGCAGGGACGGTGATGCCGCGCGGATACTCCGGGTCCCTGGCGAGGTAGGCGTCCTTGAGCTGGTGGATGCCGAGCACCGGGTCCTTGCCCCCGGGGTCGAGGTCGAACGTCCAGGAGTCGGCGTCGTGGGTCGGGCCGGGCAGGCCGAGGCTGATCGCGTCCTCGAGGCCGAGGAGGCGGCGGACGATCAGGGCCCGGTTGGCCCACGGGCAGGCGCGCGCCGCGACGAGGCGGTAGCGGCCGGGCTCGACGGGCACCGCGTCCTCGCCCTCGGCGACCTCGGCCCTGATCCGGGTGGTGAGGTAGCGCTGGTCGCGGACGAACTCCTTGCCCTTGCTGGAATAGACGCCACCTCGGGCGTGCTCTGCGTGCTCGGTCATGGTGCCACCGTCTCACGGACCCCTCCCCGGGGCCAGCGTCACAGCCGGCGAAGCGTGGCGCGAGCGGTGACCTCGTCGGTCACCAGGTCCGTGACGACACCGGCGCGGAGGGCCGCCACGATGGCGGGGGAGCGCTGCGGGTCGGCCACCACGCAGATGCGCCGGGGGACTCGCGCGAGCTCCGCGGGGGTGAGGCCCGTGGCGCGGGCGTTGGCGGCGATGTCGGCGTAGCTCCCGTCCTCGCGCAGGAGCACGGTGCAGATGTCGCCGACGATCCCGTCGGCGATCAGCGCCTCCCGCTCGGAGGGTTCGATGTAGCCGCTGGCGTAGACGTGCGAGGGCACCTCGCCGGTCATCGACCCGACACCGAAGACGGCCACGTCGAGGTGCTCGAGCAGGTCAAGGACGTGACGGACCGACCGCTCCCGCCACATGGCCCGTTTCGTCTCCGGATAGTCGAAGAACGCGGGCACGGGGAACAGCACCACCTCGGAGTCGAACGCGTCCCCGATCGACTGGAGGATCTCCCGGATGTAGGGGATCCCGGAGGTGCGTTGGTTGGCGCCGCCGTTCATCTGCACGATGGTCGTGTCCGCGACGGGACGGTGGGGCAGGTGCCGGGCCAGGCTCGCCATGGTGACACCCCAAGCCACCCCGACGAACATCGAGTCGCCGACCGCTTCGGCGAGGAGCCCCGCACCGCGCTGGGCCACCTGGTCGAAGCGACTCAGGACGTGCGAGGTCGACCGAACCGGCACCAGGTGCACCCGGACGCCGAACGCGTCGGAGAGGGCGCGCGCGAGCGGTGACTGGGCGCCGGAGGCGTCCGAGATGCTGATGCGCACCAGCCCCGACTCGCGCGCCTCGGCCAGCAGGCGGGAAACGCTGGAGCGCGACATGCCCAGTGATCGGGCGATGGTCTCCATCGTCTCGCCCTGGGCGTAGTACTTCGTTGCCGCGAGATACATGTGGTCGTAGCGGTCGTTCATTGCCCCCACCTCCGTGTGCACGTTTGCCCAACAGGGTGAAACATTAGTGCAGTTCCATGCAAGATGAGTCCATCGGCATGACCCCCGTGCAAAGGAGCAGCCAATGTCCATCCCGGCCCTGAACCCGGTCCAGCGCGAGCGTGACCTCGAGGCGCTGTCCTCCGAGACGTTCGACATCCTCGTCATCGGTGGTGGGGTGACCGGAGCCGGGACGGCGCTCGACGCCGCCACCCGCGGGCTGAGGACGGCCGTCGTCGAGGCCCAGGACTGGGCCTCGGGCACCTCCAGCCGCTCGAGCCGCCTCATCCACGGCGGGCTGCGGTACCTGTACAACCTCGACTTCGCCCTCGTCGCCGAGGCGCTGGGGGAGCGCGGACGGCTGCTGTCCCGCCTCGCCCCCCACCTCGTGAAGGCCCAGCCGTTCCTGTGGCCGCTCAAGCAGCGCGTGATCGAGCGGGCGTACTCGATGGTGGGCGTCGGGCTCTACGACGCTCTCGCCGTCATCCGGGCCGGCGGCCGCCGCACCGTGCCGCTCCAGCGGCACCTGGGGAAGGCCGGGGCGAAGGAGCAGTTCACCGACGTGCGCGACGACGCCCTCATCGGGGCGATCCAGTTCTACGACGCCCGTGTGGACGACGCGCGCCTCGTCATCAACCTCGTCCGCAGCGCCGTCCGCTTCGGCGCGCGCGCGGTGTCCCGGACGGCCGTGGTGGGGCTGATCCAGGGCGAGGACGGGCGCGTCTCGGGTGCGCGCGTCCGGGACCTCGAGTCGGGCCGCGAGTTCGAGGTGAACGCACGCGTCGTGATCAATGCGACCGGTGTCTGGACCGAGTCCACCCAGTCCTTGGCGCGGACCACCAATGCGGGCCTGAAGGTGCTGGCCAGCAAGGGCATCCACATCCTCGTGCCCCGCGACCGGATCCGCGCGAAGTCGGGCATGTTCCTACGCACCGAGAAGTCGGTGCTGTTCATCATCCCGTGGCCGCACTACTGGGTGATCGGCACCACCGACACAGCTTGGCACGAGCAGCTCAAGCACCCGGTCCCCACCTCGGCCGACATCGACTACGTGCTCGAACACGCGAATGCGGTCCTGAGCGCGAACCTCACCCGGGACGACATCATCGGCACGTACGCCGGTCTCCGCCCGCTGCTGCAGCCGGTCGGTGCAGACGAGGCCAAGTCCGCGAAGGTGTCCCGCGAGCACACGACGCTCGAGGCGGCGCCCGGGCTCGTCGTGATCGCCGGTGGCAAGTACACCACCTACCGCGTGATGGCGAAGGACGCGGTGGACGTGGCCCTGGGCAAGGAGCGCGCGTCGGAGCTCCCGTCGATCACGCACGACGTGCCCCTGCTGGGTGCCGATGGCTTCGGGGCGGTGGTCCGTCGACGTGACGCGATCGCCGGCCGCTACGGGTGGTCGGACAGCCGGGTCGAGGACCTCACGGACCGCTACGGCTCCGAGATCGACGATCTGCTGGCCCTCGTCGACGAGGACGCCTCGCTGGGGCAGCCGCTCCAGGCGTCCGACTGGTACCTCCGGGCCGAGGTGGCGTTCGCCTGCCACTACGAGGGTGCGCTCCACCTGGAGGACATCCTGGTCCAGCGCATCCGATTGAACTCCTCCTCGCCCGACCGCGGCGCGTCCGCGGTGGACGAGGTGGCAGAGATCGCCGCCGGCATCCTCGGGTGGGATGCGGGGCGGGCCGAGGCCGAGAAGGCCAACTACCGCGCCAGGGTCGCCGCAGAGCTGGCGGCCCAGCAGGAGCCGACGGACGCCGGGGCGTCCGCAGCCCGCCTGCGGGCGGAGGACGTGGTTCCCTCCGAGCTCTGACACCGGTTCGGGCGACGTAGCCCGTACCAGGAACAAGGACGCCCACCCCCGGGGGTGGGCCCCGAACAGGCACGATGGTGCCGGAAAGTGAGATCCCGTGTCTCTCGCAACCATCTTCCTCTCCGAGGTCGTAGGGACAGCGATGCTGCTCCTCCTCGGCGGCGGTGTGGTCGCCAACAACATCCTCCCCAAGAACAAGGGTGCCGGAAGCGGCTTCCTCCACGTCAACGTGGGCTGGGGTCTCGCCGTGTTCGCCGGCGTGCTCGTCGCTGCCAACTCAGGAGCGCACATCAACCCCGCCGTGACACTCGGCGTCCTGGCATCGGGCGCCACCGAGTACGTGCCCGGCATCCCGGTGGACGCGGTGAGCACCCTGACCTACATCAGCGCACAGTTCCTGGGTGCCTTCCTGGGTGCCGTGTTCTGCTGGCTGGCCTACAAGCGCCAGTTCGACCAGGAGGCACCTCCCGCCGTCAAGCTGGGCGTCTTCTCCACCGGTCCCGAGGTCCGCGCCCCCCTCTGGAACACCGTCACCGAGATCGTGGGCACCTTCGTCCTGGTGTTCGTCGTCCTGGGCGCGGGCAAGTACGCACCCGAGGGTGCGGTCAGCATGGCCTGGCTCGGCGCCCTCGGCGTCGCCCTGCTGGTCGTCGGCATCGGCGCCTCGCTCGGTGGCCCGACCGGCTACGCCATCAACCCGGCCCGTGACCTCGGCCCCCGCATCGCGCACGCGATCCTGCCGATCCCCGGCAAGGGCAGTTCCGACTGGGGCTACTCCTGGGTCCCCGTGGTCGGTCCCCTCACCGGTGGCATCCTCGCCGGCCTGCTCAGCGGCGTGCTCATGCCCGTCGCCTGACCCCGTCGCTGTCTGGTCGGCGGCGCCGGCCGGGCAGGACCCGATCCCTACGCCATCGCGTCGCCGAACGACCGGCGGCCATCAGTACCACACACAAGGAAGTGGAAGGAACACCATGGCTGACAAGTACATCCTCGCCATCGACCAGGGCACGACCAGTTCGCGGGCGATCATCTTCGACCATGCCGGGAAGATCGTCTCGACCGGCCAGATGGAGCACGAGCAGATCTTCCCGCGGGCGGGCTGGGTCGAACACAACCCGGTGGAGATCTGGGACAACATCCGTGAGGTGGTGGCCCAGGCGCTCGCCCGGGGCGGGGTGAACAAGGACAACATCGCCGCCGTCGGCGTCACCAACCAGCGCGAGACCGCGATGGTCTGGGACCGGGCCACGGGCGAGCCGGTGTACAACGCGATTGTCTGGCAGGACACCCGCACCGACAAGATCTGCAAGGAACTCGCCCAGGGCGACGACAACCGGTACAAGGAGAAGGTGGGCCTGCCGCTGGCGACCTACTTCTCCGGCCCCAAGATCAAGTGGATCCTCGACAACGTCGAAGGGGCACGGGCGCGCGCCGAGGCCGGCGAGCTCGTCATGGGCAACATGGACACCTGGGTGATCTGGAACCTGACCGGAGGTGTGGACGGGGGCGTCCATGTGACCGACGTCACGAACGCCTCCCGCACGATGCTCATGGACCTCGAGACGCTCAGCTGGGACGAGTCCATCTGCGCCGACATGGGCATCCCGATGTCGATGCTGCCGGAGATCCGCAGCTCGGCGGAGGTCTACGGCCTGGGCCGCGAGGCGGGCCTGCTCGGCGGCGTCCCCGTGGCCGGAGACCTCGGCGACCAGCAGGCGGCCACCTTCGGCCAGGCCTGCTTCGAGGTCGGGATGGCCAAGAACACCTACGGGACGGGCAACTTCATGCTGCTCAACACCGGCGAGGCGGTCGTCCAGTCCAAGAACGGACTGCTCACCACCGTCTGCTACAAGATCGGCGACAAGAAGCCCGTCTACGCGCTCGAGGGGTCCATCGCCGTGACCGGCTCCCTCGTCCAGTGGCTGCGCGACAACCTGCAGATGTTCTCGTCCGCCCCTGAGATCGAGGAACTGGCCACGAGCGTCGAGGACAACGGTGGCGCCTACTTCGTCCCGGCGTTCTCGGGTCTGTTCGCCCCCTACTGGCGGTCTGACGCCCGCGGTGCACTCCTCGGACTCACCCGGTACGTCAACCGTGGGCACATCGCCCGCGCGGCGCTGGAGGCCACGGCCTACCAGACGCGCGAGGTGCTGGAGGCCATGGAGGCCGACTCGGGGGAGAAGCTCACCGAGCTGAAGGTCGACGGTGGCATGATCGCCAACGACACCCTGATGCAGTTCCAGGCCGACCAGCTGGGGGTGGACGTCGTCCGCCCCGTCGTGGCCGAGACGACCGCGCTCGGCGCGGCCTACGCAGCCGGCATCGCCGTGGGCTACTGGGAGGGTGAGCAGGACGTCATCGACAACTGGGCCGAGGACAAGCGCTGGACGCCGTCGGTGGACGCCACCGAGCGCGACCGGCTCTACCGGAACTGGAAGAAGGCCGTGACCAAGACCTTCGACTGGGTGGACGACGACGTCGTCTGAGTGTGTCCTGACGGCCCGCCCCGGACCGTGCGCCTCACAGGCCATGGCAGCCAGGGCGGGCCGTCCGCTGCCCGGCCCCGTCCGGGATCAGCGCAGGCCGGTGTGCAGGCGGATCATCTTCACGGAGGCGGCTTCGTCCTCGGTGCCGACGGTCCGGTGCGCGCCGTCCGGCGCCCAGCCGGCCGACTGCAGGAACCGGCGCAGCGGGTCGTCCGTGGAGCGCACCCACCAGGTGGCGCGGGTGAACCCGTCCGCGCGGAGGGTGTCGGCGATCGCGTTGAGCAGGCGCGAGCCGTGGCCCTGCCGCTGGGCGGGCGGGTCGATCACGAACTCGCCGACCATGGCGTCCTGCCCGGGGTGGGCGTCGTCGTCGTCCGCAGGCCCGATGGCGGCGAACCCCACCACACGGTTCTGCTCGGTCGCGACCAGCACGCGGAACTTCGCCAGCGGCGGCTTGGTGATGGCCGCGGACCACGACCCCGCCATGGAGGCCAGGTCGACCGAGGCCAGCGCGTGCTCGGCGACGTCAGCAGGGAACAGCTGCTGCCAACTGCGGCGCTGGACGGAGGCGATCCGTTCCGCCTCGGCGGGGAGGGCGAGGCGGCAGGAGTCGGCGGTGCGAGGAGCATCGGTCACGCGGACATGCTAGCCCCGCCGGGGGGCCACCCTTGCGGGAGGCTTCCCGGCGGGCGCCAGCAGGGTCAGGCCTTGCCCTCGGCCGTCGCCTTGATGATCGAGACGACCGTGGCCACCGGCAGGCCGGAGCCGTTGATGACGACGTCGTACCAGTCGTTGTCGCGTGGATCGAAGTTGTAGGTCTTCTCCGACAGCATGGCGCGGAACTCGTCCTCGATGGCCTGGCGCCTCTTGGCGCTCTCGACGCCGAGACCGCCCTGCGCGGCGAACGCGATGCGGCTCTCGACCGGGCCGTCCAACTTCACGTGGACGGTGTTGGGGCGGTCCTTGAGGATGTACTGACCGTTGCGCCCCTGGATGACGCCGCCCTGCTCGGCGGCCGCCCGCACGAGGGCGGTGTTCTCCTCGGCCATCGCGGCATAGTTGGCCTGGGAGAAGGTCGCCGCGTTGGAGACCGCACCGTCATCGGAGAAGTTCGCCGGCGAGAAGTTGCGCAGCAGGCGACCCAGGGCGCCCTCGCGCTCCCGCTCAGCGGTGGCTGCCTCGATGGCCTCCGACGAGTAGGCCTGCTTGTGGAGCGGCAACTTCAACTCGGCCGCCACGGCCTCGGCGACGGCCTCCATGTTGGACCCGTAGGTCTCCCACAGCGTGATCACCAGTGGGGTCTGATCTGCCATCACGTCCTCCTTTGGGCGTTCTTCACTTGTTCACATCCTAGTTGCAGGCCGTGCCGCACGGAGCGGAATGCGCAGAAGCCGAGTGGGTAGAGTTGGGGGGTGCGTGAAGCCCTGAAGACCCCGCCCGCCTTGGCCCCGGACACCCTGCGGATCATTCCGCTGGGCGGCTTGGGCGACGTCGGCCGCAACTCGACCACCTTCGAACTCAACGGCGAACTCCTCATGGTCGACTGTGGGGTGCTGTTCCCCGACGAGAACCACCCGGGTGTCGACCTGATCCTGCCGGGGCTCCATCTCGTCACCGATCGGCTCGACTCCATGGTGGCGCTCGTGCTCACCCACGGGCACGAGGACCACATCGGCGCCGTCCCGTACCTGCTGCGGCGGCGCCCGGACATCCCGGTGCTCGGCAGCAAGCTCACGCTGGCCTTCGTCCGGGAGAAGCTCAAGGAGCACCGCATCCGCAACGTCGACCTGCGTGAGGTCTCGGAGGGTGACCGGACGCACATCGGCGGCTTCGACCTGGAGTTCCTGGCGGTCAACCACTCGATCCCGGACGCGTTGGCCGTGCACATCCGCTCCGCGGGCGGCAGCGTGCTGCACACGGGCGACTTCAAGATGGACCAGCTGCCCCTCGACGGCCGCCTCACCGACCTGCGTGCGTTCGCGCGGGTGGGGGAGGAGGGCCTCGACCTGTTCATGGTCGACTCGACCAACGCCGAGACGCCAGGCTTCACCACCTTGGAGAAGGACATCCAGCCCGCCATGGAGCGCGTGTTCACCCACGCCAAGGGCAAGCTGATCGTGGCCTGCTTCGCGTCCCACGTGCACCGCGTCCAGCAGGTCATGGACGAGGCCGTGAAGGCCGGACGCAAGGTCGTCTACGTGGGACGGTCGATGGTCAAGAACATGACCATCGCGGCCCAGTTGGGCTACCTGCGCGTGCCGGGCGACACCCTCATCGCGCTGGAGGACATCGACAACTACGCCGACCACGAGGTCGTCATCATCTCGACCGGGTCACAGGGGGAGCCGCTGAGCGCGCTCGGCCGCATCGCCAACCACGAGCACCCGGTGATCCGCGCGGGGCAGGGTGACACGGTGCTGCTCGCGAGCTCACTCATCCCGGGCAACGAGAACTCGGTGTATCGCGTGATCAACGGACTCACCAAGAACGGTGTGAAGGTGGTGCACAAGGCCAACGCGCTCGTGCACGTGTCCGGGCACGCCTCGGCCGGGGAGTTGCTCTACTGCTACAACATCGTCAAGCCGCGCAACGTGATGCCGGTCCACGGCGAGGTGCGCCACCTGGTCGCCAACGCCGAGTTGGCCATCGCGACGGGCGTCCCGCGCCAGAACACCGTGGTGGTCGAGGACGGCGCGGTCGTCGACCTGCGCAAGGGCCGTGTCGAGGTCGTCGGACGCCTCGAGTGCGGCTACATCTTCGTGGACGGCTCCACGGTGGACGCCGTGGGGGATGCCGAACTGCAGGATCGCCGGATCCTGGGCGAGGAGGGGTTCATCTCGGCCATCGCCGTGGTCAGCCTGCACGCCGGTTCGCTGGTGGAGGGGCCGATCATCACGGCGCGCGGGTTCGTGGGTGCGGAGGGGATCTTCGACGACATCACGGCCGAGGTGGCGCAGGCCTTGCGGGAGGCGCTCGCCGAGGGCGCCGACGACCCCTACCCCCTGCAGCAGTTGATGCGGCGCCGGATCGGACGTTGGGTGAGCAAGCGGTTCCGTGCGCGCCCGATGATCGTGCCCGTCGTCCTGGCCACCTGAGGCCGGTGCGGGACCCCGATTTCGCTCTCGGGCGGGATTCGGTTAGGATTGACAGGTTCCGATTTTCGAGAGCGGCCCCGACGCGTGATCCGTCGCGGGGGCCGGAACACAAAGGAGATACTCCCATGGCAGCCGTGTGCGACCTGTGCGCCAAGAAGCCGACCTTCGGCCACAACGTGCCGTGGTCCAAGAAGAAGACCAACCGTCGTTGGAGCCCGAACGTGCAGTCCGTGCGCGCGTTCATCAACGGTGGCACCAAGCGCATGAACGTGTGCACCTCGTGCATCAAGGCCGGCAGGGTCGCGCGCGGCAAGGCCTGATCCCAGCTCTGTGAAAGACCCGCCTTCGGGCGGGTCTTTTCGTCTGCCCGGACGCGAACCGCTCAACCTGCCTGTCGGGGGGCCTCGCTAGGATCGCCGGCATGGTCAACCAGCGCTGGCAGACGCGTGCGTTCGCGGAGTTGAACGCACCGCTGGGCGACGTCCTCGGCGCGCAGGCCAAGCACTTCGAGGCGCTGCGCCTCCACACGGTCGGAGACCTGCTGCGCCACCTTCCCCGGCACTACCTGTCCGGCACCGAGCTCACTGACCTGGCCACGCTCGAGGAGGGGGAGCACGTGGCCGTCATGGCGCGTGTCGAGCGCCTGGACGTCCACGAGGGCCGCGGTGGCCGACGCGGCACCGGTCGCCAGCCCAACTCGCGCCTCGAGGTCACCCTCACCGACGGACGCGGCCGCATCAAGGCCACGTTCTTCGGCCGGGACCACGCGGTGAAGTGGTGGCAGAAGGGCCTCAGTCAAGGGGAGCGTGGCATCTTCGTCGGCAAGGTGGGGTCGTTCAACGGCCACCCCCAGATGACACACCCGGCGTTCGTGATGCTGGACGCCGCAGGCCGCGTGGTCGGCAACTCCGAGGAGAAGGAGAAGATCGCCGAGCTGTCCCGCTCCGGCCTGGTCGGCCTGTACCCGGCCACCGCGAAGCTGAAGACATGGACGATCGCGGAGTCGGTCCGCGTCGCGCTGAACGCGCTCGACGGCGCGGCGGACCCGTGGCCCGACTGGGTGCGCTCCCAGGCCGGCGTGACCGGACTCGTCGCAGCGTTCACCGCCGTCCACCGCCCCGATTCCAGGGGCGACATCGAGCGTGGCAATCGGCGCCTGCAGTTCGACGAGGCGTTCTCCACCCAGCTCACCATGGCCTACCGGCGCGCGGAGAACGCCCGACAGTCGGCGGGGCCGCGCCCGCGGCGTCCGGACGGGCTGCTGGACGCCTTCGACGCCAAGCTGCCGTTCACCCTGACCGCTGGCCAGCAGCAGACGTCGGAGGAGATCTTCGCCGACCTCGCCCGCACGCAGCCGATGCAACGGCTTCTCCAAGGCGAGGTGGGCTCGGGCAAGACGCTGGTCGCGCTCCGCGCGATGCTGGCGGTGGTGGACGCCGGCGGCCAGACCGTCCTGCTCGCGCCGACCGAGGTGCTCGCCCAGCAGCACCACCAGACGATCCTCGGGTTGATGGGGGAGCTGGGCATGGGCGGCGGTGTCCTCGGGGCGCCGGAACACGCCACGGACGTGGTGCTCCTGACCGGATCCATGTCGGCGGCCGCCAAGAAGGCCGTGTTGCTCAAGATCGCCTCCGGGGAGGCGGGCATCATCATCGGCACCCACGCGCTGCTGGCCGACCACGTCCAGTTCGTCGACCTCGGTCTCGTCGTCGTCGACGAGCAGCACCGCTTCGGTGTCGAGCAGCGCGCCGCGCTCACCGACCGGGCGACCGCCAAGCCGCACGTGCTGGTGCTGACGGCGACGCCGATCCCGCGGTCGGTCGCGATGACGGTCTTCGGCGACCTCGAGGTCTCCACGCTGGCCGAGTTGCCGCGGGGGCGGGCCCAGGTGACGACGACCGTCGTGGACGCGGGACGCCGGCCCGCCTGGGTCGATCGTGCATGGGAGCGCGTCTGCGAAGAGGTCGCCCAAGGCCGTCAGGTGTTCGTCGTCGCACCGCGCATCGGGGCTTCCGCGAGCGAGGGCGACGGCATGGGTGTGCTCCAACTCGCCGACCACCTGCGTTCGGGGCCCCTCTCCGGCGTGCGGGTGGGCGTCCTGCACGGCCAGATGTCGTCCGAGGCGAAGGACGAAGCCATGGGCTCCTTCGTGCGCGGCGACACGGATGTCCTCGTCGCGACGACGATCATCGAGGTCGGTGTCGACGTACCCAACGCGTCCATGATGATCATCTGGGACGCGGACCGCTTCGGCATCAGTCAGCTGCACCAGCTGCGTGGCCGCATCGGGCGCGGCTCCCTGCCGGGCGTGTGCCTGCTGGTGAGCTCCGCGGAGCCGGATGCGGACTCGTGGCAGCGGCTGCAGGCGGTGGCGTCCACCCGGGACGGTTTCGTGCTCGCCGAGCTCGACCTCGCGCAACGCCGGGAGGGCGATGTGCTCGGTGCGAGCCAGTCCGGCGGGCGGTCCACGCTGAGGCTGCTGCGGGTGCTGGAGCACGCGGACGTCATCGACGCCGCACGCGCTGTCGCCGAGGAGGCCGTGCGGCGTGACCCGGTGTGTGCCACGCCGGGGTTCGCCGACGCGGTGCTCCAGACGAACCTCGTCGCCGACGGCGACTGGATCGACCGCAGCTGACGATCCCCGTGGACAACCGGACGTCGTCCTGCTCGATCGAGTTCGCCCGCTAGCTGTAGTTGCTCATGACGTTGGTGACGCCCGTCCGGAGGCGTGAGGCTGGGGGTTGGTCACCGGTAGCGCTGTGGGGCCGATGGTAGTTGTAGTGCAGGTTCCAGGTCGCGATCGCTTGGCGTCGGTGTTCTTCGCTGGCCCAGGGGCGGGCGTAGAGCAGTTCGTTGGCCAGGATTCGCTGGTAGCGCTCGACCTTGCCGGTGTGGCGGGGTGTGTAGGGCTTGGTTCGCTGGTGGCGTGCGGCGAAGGAGCAGACGGCGCGGGTGAAGTCGTTGGCGCGGTAGCAGGAGCCGTTGTCGGTGACGATCCGGGTGAACCGGGTGATGCCGTGGGCGGCGAACCAGACGTGGGCGCGGTGGAGGAACCCGATCGCGGTCTTGGCGGTCTCGTCGGGGAGGGCCTCGGTGTAGGCGAGCCGGGAGAACCCATCGACCGCGGAGTGGAGGTAGACGTAGCCGGGTCGAGCGCCACGTGCTTTGGCCTTGGCGGTGGCGCGGGCTGCGGCGCGGGCCTGGTCTGAGTTGATGCCGTGGATGCGCCAGCCGCCGCCGTCGGGGATGCGGCCGACCTTCTTCACATCGAGGTGGATCATGTGTCCGGGCCAGTGCGCGGTGATCGTGCCGGGCTTGCGGAGTGGTTCGCCGTCGACGTCGAGGTGGTCGAGTCGGTGCAGGCCGAGTTTGTGGAGCCAGCGGGTGACGGTCGCGACCGAGATGGTGATGTCGGTGGCTGCGAGTTCGCGCGCGATCCGGCGTGCTGACCACTTGTTCTTCCGCATCAGCGCGATCTGCTCGACCACAGCCGTGGGGGTCTGGGTCGGGCGATGTCGGGGTGCGCTCGAGTGATCGTGGAGGCCGGCTTCGCCGTGTTCGCGGTAGCGGGCCACCCACTTGCCCAGGCACTGGCGTGAGACGCCTGCTTCGGCGGCGATATGGGCGATCGGGCGGTGGCGGCAGCGCAGCACCAGCCGCAGACGGCCCTCGGAGGTCAACGGAGCATTACGGTGGGTCACAGGGCAGGTCCTTCGGATCGGCGACGGTTGTCTTGGTCGACTTCCATCCTTGCCGCCGGGGACCTGCCCGTCCCTCACCGCCTACCGCCGGGTGACACCAACCTCATGAGCCGCAACA
>NZ_JCAKNG010000005.1:0-282807 GCF_059516005.1 Propioniciclava sp. LT294 | reverse complement strand
GCCCCGGGTCTGATGGAGGCTCTCAGTCCTGGGAAGGGATGATGAGAGTCATGGCAGCAGCGAGGAAGTACAGCGTTGAGTTGCAGCAGCGGGCGACGAGGATGGCGTTGGATGCGCGGAGGGACCCGGAGTCGGCGCGTGGGGCGATCAAGCGGGTCGCCGACCAACTGGGGGTGCACCCGGAGGCGTTGCGGAACTGGGTGCGTCAGGCCGAGGTCGACGGCGGGGTGCGGCCCGGCACGACGACCGATGACGGGGCTCGGCTGGCCGAGCTCGAGCGCGAGGTCCGCGAGCTGCGTCGGGCCAACGAGATCCTGAAGACGTCCGCGGCTTTTTTCGCGGCCGCGGAGCTCGACCGCAAGATCAGGTAGCGGTGCCCGTCGGGGTGCTGGTCGACTACATCGACCAGTACCGCGACCGGTTCGGGGTCGAGCCGATCTGCACGGTGTTGAAGGCAGCTGGTGTGCAGATCGCCCCGAGCACCTACTACGCCGCCCGGGATCGTCCGCCGTCGGCCCGCGCGCTCCGCGATGCCGAACTCGTCGGCCAGATCCGGGCCGCGCACCAGGCCAACCTGGGCGTCTACGGTGCCCGCAAGGTCCATGCCGAGCTCAACCGGACGGGCACCAAGGTCGCCCGGTGCACCGTCGAGCGGCTGATGAAGAACGACGGCCTGCGCGGCATCCCGCGGGAAAAGATTCGCAAGACCACGATCGGTCAGGGCGCGCAGACCGAGCGTCCCGAGGACCTGGTCAAGCGCGAGTTCGTCGCCGGCGCCCCGAACCAGTTGTGGGTGGCTGATCTGACCTACGTCCGGACGCACGTCGGGTGGGCCTACGTGGCGTTCGTGCTGGACGTGTTCAGCCGGATGGTCGTGGGCTGGCAGGTGTCGACCAGCCTGCGCACCGATCTGGCCCTGGATGCCCTCGACATGGGGCTGTGGGCCCGCCGGCGCGCCGGCCAAGATGTCACTGGTCTGGTCCACCACAGCGACCGCGGCGTCCAGTACCGAGCGATTCGCTACACCGAGCGGCTCGCCGAGGCCGAGGCCGTCGCATCGGTCGGGTCCAAGGGTGACAGCTATGACAATGCCATGGCCGAGGCACTCAACTCGTTGTTCAAGGCCGAGTGCATCCGCAACCCCGTGATGCGACCCCAAGGCGGCTGGAAGTCCGTGGTCGATGTCGAGATCGCCGTCGCCGAGTACGTCGACTGGTACAACCACCGGCGCCTCCACGGCGAGATCGGGCTCGTCCCGCCCGCCGAGTACGAGACCAACCACTGGGCGAGCCAGCCCGTCGAGCACTACCGTAAGAACCCGGTCCTCACCGAGGTCGGATCCACCTAACCGAGCCTCCACGAAACCCGGGGCGATTCACATTGGGCACGTATTGGGCACGAACCCCGAGCAAGGACCCGGAAACAGGAACGCTCCCCCTAGTGGGGGAGCGTTTGGTAATGGTGGGCCTAACTGGACTTGAACCAGTGACCTCTGCCTTATCAGGGCAGCGCTCTAACCGTCTGAGCTATAGGCCCGCTGTGCGGTGCAACGAAGACTCTAGCGCCCCACGACACGCTGGCTCAAATCCGACCAGCAACTGGGCGCCCGCTGCGGGCACTGCAACCGCTGACCTCGGCCGCGAGGTCAGGAGCGCGGGTACGCGCGAGCGTAGCGGCGGCCTTTGGCGATGTAGTCCGCGGCAGCGACGACGTGCAGGACGACCCCGACGACCAAGAGGCCCTGGCCCACGGCGTCGGCCGGCTCCCAGACCGTGACGCCCATGACGACCAGCACCGCCGCGACGAACAGGACGGCCGTCCGGACCTTGCCGACCCAACTCACGGACAGTTCTCCCGCCCGCGCCACGCGCGCGGCCAGCACGGCGACGAACATGTCGACCACGAAGATCACGATCAGCACCCACCACCCGATCGCCCCCGACGCGCCCAGGGTCAGGGCCAGACCCCAGATGCCCAGCCGGTCGGCGAACGGGTCCAGCCACTCCCCCAGCTTCGACGCCTGATCCAGCTTGCGGGCGATGAGGCCGTCCACCCAGTCGGTGGACGCCCACACGCCCAGCAGGACGACCGGCATCCACGAGCCCTGCTCCTCGGTCCAGATGAACCAGCAGACCGGCACGAGCAACAGCAACCGGACCAGGGTGATCGCGTTCGGGATCGTCCAGGGCCGCAGGCCCTCGACCCGCTCGAGGATCGTCCGTTGGTCCCCCGGCCGGTCCGCCATGTCAGTCCTCTGCGAGTGTCAGCTCCAAGCCGCCCAGGATGCTGGCGGACAGGTTGTACAGGAACGCGAAGATCGTCCCGAGCGCCGTCAGGATCACGACGTTCACCACGGCGAACAGGGTCGTAAAGCCCATCACCTTGTTGGTGTTGACGAAGTCCTCCACCCGGAAGGGGCTCTGGTCCTGGTCGTTGCTGAGCAGCTGCGTGAGGACACCGTTGATGGCGTCGATCATCCCGGAGGCGCCGATGACCGTCCACAGGACGTACATGGCGACCCAGAAGATGATGCCGGCGGCGATCGCGAACAGGAACGAGGTCTTCATCACCGACCACGGATCGACGCGCGAGATGCGGAGGCGGGCCCGGCGGGTCCTCAGGCCGGCACGCGTCGGCACGTCGGTGGCCCCCTTGCGGTTCGCCGCCGGGGCCAGCTTCATGCCGGACGTCGTCCGCACGTCCTGCTTCTGCGCGTCAGTCACCGGATTCCTCCTCGCCCCGGACGTCGTGCGCGACGTCCGGTGCTTCAACGGTAGCCGCTGCCCCGGCTTCCTGCGCGTCGGCCGTTGCGGGGGCCTCCACATTGGCAGCGGGCTCGAGGGCCGCCTCGGCCTCGGGCTCGTCCGTCTCCGGGTAGAGCGCGATGACGGTGACGGTGTCGTCGCCGGTGAGGCCCACGAACTTGACGCCCATGGTGTCGCGCCCCTTCGCGGGCACGTCCGAGACGGACGACCGGATGACCTGGCCGGACTGCTTGATGGCGATCACCTCGTCGTCCTCGCTCACGACGAGCCCGCCGACGAGCGACCCGCGGTCCTCGTTCAGCTTCATCGCCTTGATGCCCAGGCCACCACGACCCTGCAGGCGGTACTCGGACACGGCCGTCCGCTTGGCGAAGCCACCGTCGGTGACGGTGAACACGAAGCGGTCGTCCTCCGGGGTGTCCGAGTCGATGACGGCCATGCTCAGCAGTTCGTCATCCTCCCGGAACTTCATGCCCGTCACGCCGGACGTCGCCCGCCCCATCGGCCGCAGCTGCGCATCGTCGGCACGGAACCGGATCGCCTGGCCCTTCTTCGAGATGAGCAGGACGTCGTCGTCGGTGGAGCAGATGGACGCGCCGATGAGCTCGTCGCCCTCCTCACGGAAGTTCACCGCGATGAGACCGGCTGCCCGCGAGCTGTCGTACGCCGTCAGGTCGGTCTTCTTGACCAGGCCGTTCTTGGTCGCGAGGAGCAGGTACGGCTTGTCCTCGTAGCCACGGATGGTCAGGATCGACGCGATCCGCTCGTCCGGCAGGAACGACATCAGCCCGGCGACGTGGCCACCCTTGGCGTCCCGCGAGGCCTCGGGCAGCTGCCACACCTTCGTGCGGTAGACGCGTCCGAAGTTGGTGAAGAACAACAACCAGTCGTGGCTGGACGCGGTGAACAGGTGCTGCACCTCGTCCTCGCTGCGCAGGGACGCCCCGCGCACGCCCTTGCCGCCGCGCCTCTGGACGCGGTACTGGTCCGAGCGCGTCCGCTTCACGTAGCCGCCGTAGGTGATGGTCACGACCATGTCCTCGTCGGGGATGAAGTCCTCGTCCGAGAGGTCACCGTCGGCCGCGACGATGCGGGTGCGCCGCTCGTCGCCGTACTTGTCGGTGATCTCCTGCAGCTCGGTGGAGACGATCTCACGCTGGCGCTCGGGCTTGGCGAGGATGTCCTTCAGGTCGGCGATCTGGCGCTCGTACTCGGCCAGGCGGTCGATGATCTTCTGCCGCTCGAGGGCCGCCAGACGGCGCAACTGCATCTCGAGGATGGCGCTGGCCTGGACCTCGTCGATGTCGAGCAGCTTCATGAGGCCGGTGCGGGCCTCCTCGGTCGTCCGCGAGGCGCGGATCAACGCGATGACCTCGTCGAGCGCGTCCAGCGCCTTGACCAGACCACGGTAGATGTGGGCGTCCCGCTCGGCCTGGTCGAGGCGGTACTGGGTGCGCCGCTGGATGACCTGCACCTGGTGGCGGATCCAGTAGCCGAGGAACTGGTCCAGCCTCAGGGTGCGCGGCACCGAGTCGACCAGGGCCAGCATGTTGCAGCCGAAGGTGTCCTGCAGCGGGGTGAACTTGTACAGGTTGTTCATCACCACGCGCGGCTGGGCGTCCCGCTTGAGCACGATCACGAGCCGTTGCCCGGTGCGGGCCGAGGAGTCGTCGCGGATGTCGGCGATGCCGGTCAGGCGTCCCGCGTTCACCAGTTCGGCGATCTTGAGGGCGAGGTTGTCCGGGTTGCACATGTGGGGCAGCTCGGTGACGACGAGCGAGGTGCGACCCTTGCTGTCCTCCTCGACCTCGATGACGGCGCGCATGCTGACGAGGCCGCGGCCGGTGCGGTAGGCGTCCTCGATGCCCTTGCGTCCGACGATGAGTGCCCCGTTGGGGAAGTCGGGCCCCTTGATGTGCTGCATGCACGCCTCGAGGTTCTCCTCCTTGGACGCCTCGGGGTGCGCCAGCATCCACTGGACGGCGTCGTTCACCTCGCGCAGATTGTGCGGCGGGATGTTCGTCGCCATGCCGACGGCGATGCCGGTCGAGCCGTTGACGAGCAGGTTCGGGAACCGCGCCGGCAGGACGGTCGGCTCGGTGTCCTTGTTGTCGTAGTTCGGCTGGAAGTCGACCGTGTTCTCGTCGATGTCGCGGACCATCTCCATGGCCAGCGGGTTCATCTTCGACTCGGTGTACCGCATGGCGGCCGCGCCGTCGTTGCCGGGCGAGCCGAAGTTGCCCTGGCCATCGACGAGCTTGTGCCGCATGACCCACGGCTGGGCGAGACGCACCAGGGTGTCGTAGATCGCAGTGTCACCGTGGGGGTGGTACTTGCCCATGACGTCGCCGACGATGCGGGAACACTTGTTCCAGCCACGGTCGGGTCGGTAGCCGCCGTCGTACATCGTGTACAGCACACGGCGGTGCACCGGCTTGAGGCCGTCGCGGACATCCGGGAGCGCACGCCCCACGATCACGCTCATCGCGTAGTCGAGGTAGCTCCTCTGGATCTCCTCGTTGAGGTCGATCTCCTCGATCTTGCCGCTGAGCTCGACGATGGCGTCCTTGTCGGACGCCACGGCCGCGACCGGGCGCTCGCCCGGGTCGGGGACGAACGCGTCGTGCTTGTCCAGCTGCTCGTTGATCGCGTCGCTCACCTCGGGCGGCGACTCCGGCGAGATGGGGGTCTCGGGGCTGGAGGGCGTCTCCGGCATGGTGTCGTCGCCGTCCACCGGCGGCTCGTTGGGCGTGTCACTCATCAGTCAGGTCTCTTTCGGTGGATCAGATGTCGAGGAAGCGGACGTCCTTGGCGTTGCGCTGGATGAAGTTCCTGCGCTGCTCGACGTCCTCGCCCATCAGGATGCTGAACATGTCGGACGCCGCCGCGGCGTCCTCGAGGGTCACCAACGCGAGGGTGCGCTGGTCGGGATCCATGGTGGTGTTCCACAGGTCCTCGGCGTCCATCTCACCCAGACCCTTGTACCGCTGGATCGGGTTCACGTTCGGCAGCTTCTTGCCCGCGGCGAGGCCGGCGTCGCGCATCGCGTCGCGCTCCTCGTCGGAGTAGGCCAGCTCGTGGGGCGCGTTCGTCCAGCGCAGGCGGAACAGCGGCGGTTGGGCCAGATACACGTGGCCGGCTGCGATGAGCGGGCGCAGGAACCGGAACAGCAGGGTCAGCAGCAGCGTCCGGATGTGAGCGCCGTCCACGTCGGCGTCGGCCATCAGGACGATCTTGTGGTACCGCAGGCGGTCGATGTCGAAGTCGTCGGAGAAGCCGGTGCCGAGGGCATTGAAGATCGCCTCGACCTCCTTGTTCGCCAGGATGCGATCCAGGCGGGCCTTCTCGACGTTCAGGATCTTGCCACGGATCGGCAGGATCGCCTGGGTCCGCGGGTCGCGTCCGCCCTTGGCCGAACCGCCGGCGGAGTCACCCTCGACGATGAACACCTCACACTCGACCGGGTTGCGGCTCGAGCAGTCGGCGAGCTTGCCCGGGAGCGACGTGGAGCCCAGCAGTCCCTTGCGGTTACGGGCCATGTCGCGCGCCTTGCGGGCCGCCATCCGCGCCTGCGCCGCGGCCTGCGACTTGCGGATGATCTCCTTGCCCTCGGCGGGATTCTTCTCGAACCAGTCGCCGAGCAGGTCGTTGACGACCTTCTGCACGAAGCTCTTGGCCTCGGTGTTGCCGAGCTTGGTCTTGGTCTGCCCCTCGAACTGCGGCTCACCGAGCTTCACCGAGATGATGGCGGTCAGGCCCTCACGGATGTCGTCGCCGGAGGGACGGTCCTCCTTCTTCTTGATCATGCCCCACGTCTCGCCCCACCGGTTCACGGTGTTGGTGAGCGCCGCGCGGAAGCCCTCCTCGTGGGTGCCGCCCTCGTGGGTGTTGATCGTGTTGGCGAACGTGTGCACGCTCTCGGAGAACGAGCTGTTCCACTGCATCGCGACCTCGAGCGACAGCCGGTCGGCCGGGTTGTCGGCGTCGATCGCGATGACGCTCGGGTGGATCGTGTCCTTGGTCCCGGTCAGGTACTTGACGTAGTCGATCAGCCCGTCGTCGTACCGGAAGGTGATCTCCTCCTCGTGGCCGTCGACGTCGTCGACGAAGTCCGCGAGGTCGTCCTTCTCCCCCGGGCCCCCCGGGACGGGTCGGGCGTCGATCAGCTTGATCGTGAGGCCCTTGTTCAGGAAGGCCATCTCGCGGAACCGCATGGCGAGCGTCTGCCAGTTGTAGTGCGTGGTCTCGAAGATGTGCGGCGACGCGTGGAACGTGATCGTGGTGCCGATCTCGTCCTCGTCGGTGAGCGGCTCGAGGCGCTGCAGGTCGTAGTCGGGAACGCCGAGGCTGAACTCCTGCCGCCAGTGGTAACCGTCCCGGCGGACGTCCACCTGGAACTTGTCGCTCAGCGCGTTCACCACGGACGCACCCACCCCGTGCAGGCCGCCGGACACCTTGTAGCCGCCGTCGCCGAACTTGCCTCCCGCGTGCAGGACGGTCAGGGCGAGGGTGACGGCCGGGATCTTCTCCTTGGGGTGGAGGTCCACCGGGAATCCACGGCCGTTGTCGGTCACCCGCACACCGTCACCGGGGAGGAGTTCCACCGTGATCAGGTCGGCGTACCCGGCCAGGGCCTCGTCGACGGAGTTGTCGACGATTTCGTAGACGAGGTGGTGGAGGCCGCGCTCACCGGTCGAACCGATGTACATGCCGGGCCGCTTGCGGACCGCCTCCAGGCCCTCGAGGACGGTGATGGCACTGGCGTCGTAGACGCCCGCCTCCACCGAGTGCGAGGAACCGTTGCGGGGCGCCGACTGGTTCTCTGCCGTCACAGGTTTCATCTCTCCTTGCACGCGGACGCCGCCCTCGACTGATGTGCGGGGCGGCGACCCTTGAACTCGACCATCCTACTAGGAAGGCCCCACGAATCGGTGCTCTGTGAGGAGAGATTTGGCCGTGGGCGGGCCTCTGGGCCGGTTTGGACGCCCGTCCTCCCCCGAATCCGACCCCCGGTATGGGTCCGGGGGGTGAATGGACGCCCAGAGGCTTGCACCGGAAGGGTGACGGGCAGGGTTGCCACCCCTGCGGAATATGGTTGACGGCTCAACCGTTGAGGAGGCATGCCCAGTACGCAGACCCTGCCCACGACCACCCGCATGGGGGGCGTCGCGCTCGACGTCGCCGACCTCGACGGAATGAGCGCCTTCTACCGCGAGGCCCTGCTGCTCGACCACGTCGCCGACCGGGGCGACCAGGTGGACCTCGGCCGCGACGGCGAGACGCTCGTCACCCTCCGCCACCGCCCCGACCTCCCCCGCGGCGAGCGCCGGACGGCCGGGCTGTTCCACACCGCGATCCTCCACGAGACACCCGCTGCACTGGCGACCACGCTGGCCGCCTTCGCCGTGAGCCCGTACGTCCACCTGTTCACCGGCCCGGGCGACCACCTCGTCTCGCAGGCCTTCTACCTCGACGACCCCGAGGGCAACGGCGTCGAGATCTACTACGACCGCCCCCGCGACCAGTGGACGTGGGTCGACGGCCGCGTCCAGATGGCGACCCTGGGCATTGACCCCAACCAGTTCCTCGGCGAGCACCTCACGCCCGAGGCGCGCGACCTCGTCGAGACCGCGCCGGACCGCCGCGGCTCCCTGCCCGACGACACCGTCGTGGGCCACGTGCACCTGAAGGTCGGCAACACGGGCCAGGCGAAGGACTTCTACGTCGACACCCTCGGCTTCGACATCACCGCCGAGCTGCCGGGCGCGCTGTTCGTGTCCGCCGGGGGCTACCACCACCACATGGCGATGAACACGTGGGCCTCCGAGGGGGTCGGCCTGCGAACCCCGGGCCTGGGCCTGGGCCGCGTCGACATCGTCCTCCCGGGCGCCGACGACGTCACCGCCCTCGGCGACCGGGCGCGCACCCGCGGCGTCGCGATCCGCGAGACCGGGACGGCCATCGAGCTCGACGACCCCTGGGGCAACCTCGTCCGCGTCTCTGCCTGACCGACGTCGGGGCCCGGCCCCCGTGCTGCATTTTGTGTGGGCAAAGTAACCCGATGATGACCAGCTATGCCCACACAAAATGCAGCACGGGGGCCAGCGTCCGTCAGGAGGCGGAGTCAGCGCGCTGCGGTTGGGCCTCAGGCGCCCCACGGTGCGGGTTCCAGCCCTTGCCGGCCACCTTGTCGGCGGCGGCACCGGAGACGACGACCATGATCGCGGTCATGATGCAGCCGTAGGCGAAGATCCCGACGACCCAGGCCCAGCTCAGGACCGGGGCGTCCGGGAGCACGATGCCCGGGTTGTTGAAGATCAGCAGCACCATCAGCATCTCGAGGAAGCCGATCAGCACCGCGGGCACGACGCCGAACGGCGTCCGGCCCAGCAGGAGCGGGTGCACGGCCAGGATCAGGAAGATCACCACGGTGACGCCGACGCCGAGCACCATCGGGGTGGAGGCGGGGTTGGCACCGATCAGGGGGCCGGCCACGAGGGTGAAGGCGAAGCCCCAGACCGTGCCGGCCAAGAAACTCAGGAAGAGGGCCACCAGGCCGCCCAGGGGCATGCGCAGCGCGAAGAACAGCGGGATCGGGAGGATCGCGAACGGCGTGTAGGCAGCCATGTGCGGGAAGGCGGCCTGAACCGGCAGCAGCAGCAGCGTGATCAGGAGCGCTCCCAGCGCGGCCTCGACCAACGTGCCTTTCACGAGGTTGGGGGACATGATTCTCTCTCCTTGGGTCGTCGTCTTTGACGGATGGTCACGTCACTAAACAAAGTAGAAACTCACACGACAGCATGTCAATACCCGGGACGCGGTGCGGGGCGACATGGATCCTGGACGACACTGGAGCCACTGAAAGAACTACATGTCAACAGGGCTGTCGCTGTGCAATCCGACTGCTGTACCGTCGAGCCATGGCAACCCTCAGGGAAGCGCAGAAGCGCATGACCCGCGAACTCCTGCTCGAGCGCGGGCTCGCACTCTTCTCCGACAAGGGCTACCACGCCACCACCATCGAGGACATCGCAGCCGCAGCCGGTACGACGCGCACCACGTTCTACCTCCACTTCACCTCGAAGAGCGAATTGCTGGCTGAGCTGCTGAAGCGGATCGCGGGTGAGGTCATCGGCGCCGACGAGACGAAGCTGGAGGACTGCGTGGCCAGCGGGGACCCCGCGAAGCTCCGCGGCTGGCTCGACCGCAACTTCGACAACTGGGAGAAGCTGCGCCCGTACATGTCGGCCGCCTACGAGGCGGCGCCCACGGACGCCGTGATCCATCAGTCGCTGATCGCGTGGTTCGAGGAGACGATCACCTCGATGCAGCGCGGCCTCGACCGCAGCAACCGGTACCCCGAGCCCGACCGCCGGGCCCGGGCCGTGCTCGCCTTCGGCCAGTTCGAGTACACCGCCCGCCGCTACTTCAGCCTCGGCTGGCGGACGCCCCGGGAGGTCATGCTGCGCAACATGACCGACTCCTGGGCTCACCTGCTCACCGGTCCGGACACGCGGTCTCAGAGCTCGACGTAGGGGAGCACCAGCCGGCTCGGGTGGTCGGCGTCCCGGTAGATCTTGTGGTTCACCGGACGCCCGACGGGCAGGTGGAACGAATCCGGAGGCAACAGGGCGTTGTGCTCGTCGGCCATCGGCTCGTTGTTGGACAGCTCCAGCACCAGCTTGTGGCCGGGCAGGAACGTGGTGGCGAACGGGTAGAGGCGAATGACGTACTCCTCGACCACGCCCGGTTCCACCGGCACCGCACGGGTGTGGGGGTGCACCGGGCTTCCCACCGCCGAGCGCTCCGCGTCCAGTTCGCGGTGCGACGCCTTGAGGTAGCCGGTGGTCACGATCTGCCGCTTGCCGCCGGGCGCGACGTCCCACAGGCGCAGGATGAAGTTGGTGTCCTCGGCGTCGATCTCGGCGAAGATGTGTGCCGCTCCGGTGCCCATCAGGGCTGTCGTCTCGGTGAAGGGCGCGGTCTCCCAGTTCAGGATCTCCACGCGGTCGGTGACCGTCAGCGGCGCCTGGAAGAAGCCGTCGGGCGCCGCGTACTCCGGCCCCATCTCTTCCGGCTCCGGCGACAGCCTGCGGCGGGGTCGCAGGAAGAGCTCCCGGTGCTCGGCGGGCCGAGGCGGCCACTCCTCACCCGTGACGTATTGCTTCGAGCCCTCCAGGAACACCGTCACGCGGGGCTCGTCCTCGACGCCGTTCTCGATGCCCTTCAACCACCGGTCGTACCAGCGGAACATCTTGTCGTGTTCCTCGATGAACGGGCGGCTCTGCATCGGCGGGTAGGGGCCGATGTCGAGCTTCTTGACTCCCTGCACGGCGTTGAAGACCTCGATCGTGCCGTCCAGGGTCCAGCCACGGCCGTGGTCGAGCTGGAGCCACACGGGGATGTCGATCCGGTGCGCGAGCTCGTTCGGGTTGCGCTCGGTGTACCACTCCCCGTCCAGCTCGTTGGTGATGATGTCGAACCACGCCTCGTGGTTCTTCGGGTAGTGCAGGACGTGCACCAGGTTCGGCCAGGCCCTGACGTCGGGATCCTCCAGCCGCTCGGCGACGCGCGCCTTCACCTCGTGGGCCGACAGCTCCTCCAGCATGCGCGACTTCACGCCGTCGGTGAACGCCCACCCCGAGTCGCCACCGCGCCCCTCGCGGGCCGCACGGGGCATGAGCCACATGATGCCGCCGTGATAGGTCGTCTCGTAGAAGTCGTAGTGGCCGCCCGAGACGAAGATCGCCTTCAGGGACGGCGGGCGCTCGGCCGCGGCGATCACCTGCATCGACCCGAAGTACGAGATACCGATCATCCCGACGTTGCCGTCGCACCAGGGCTGGGCGGCGACCCACTCGATGAAGTCGTACGCGTCCTGGCCCAGCGACACCCCACCCGCGTTGTAGTTGCCGATGTGCTCACCGTCGGAGTACCCGGTGCCGCGCAGGTCACCGATGACGTGGGCGTAGTCCTCCGCCACCACCCGGGCGATGTCGCCGGCCTCGATGCAGCCGTCCCACATGGGGGACGGACGCCGCTGTGGGGGCATGGTCAGCGCGAGGGCCTGGAGTTCCTTGCCGTACGGGCTGAGCGCCACCAGCGCCGGGCGCGGCTTCTCCTCCGTCCCGTGGTAGACATCCGCGGCCAGCTCCACACCGTCCCGCATGGGGACCCGCACGTCCTTGAGGACGACGATGTCCTGCGCGCCGGCCTTGATCCTCTTGGTCTCGGGCATCTCTCTCCTTGTCAACGGGCGAACAGCTGCCGGTACCCGTGCAGCGTGGTGAAGAACGGGGACGGCATCGACGTCGGGTCACCGGTGTACCCGAGTTCCGCCGCCACCGCCTCGAACGGCGAGTGGGGCGAGTTGGTCTCGGTGACGCCGAAGCGCTCCGCGGCGTCGCGGATGCGAGCCTCGATCGCGATCGACTCATCCAGGGCGGCCTCGGCCTGCTCGCGGTCGAGCTGGACGCCGTAGGGCACACCCGCGGACGTCCGGTAGGGGTGGCCGAGGTAGAGCCGCTGGGGCTGGACCTCGTCGCGCAGGTGCACCAAGCTGGCGCGGTAGGCGTCCGGGTCGGTGTAGCCGGGGAAGCCGTTGGCCGCGCCGTGCACTTGCACGGCATCCCCGACGAAGGTGTCGCCCTGCCCCTCGATGACGTACGCGACCGAGCCGGGCGTGTGGCCCGGGAGGTGGTGGACCCGGACGGTCACTCCCCCACCCAGGTCCAGGCGTTCCCCGCCGTGGACGACGAGCGTCGGCTCCATCTCGCCGGCGATGACAGCCTGCGCGGCGGATCGCTCCCTCGCCGCACCGTCCGGGTCGTTGAGGTACTGTCCGCGTCCGGTCTCGTAGTCGGCGACGTGCGCCTCGCGCGAGGCGAGGAGCGGCACGTCAGCGGCGTGGAGCACGACCTGTGCGCGGCGTCCGGTCAGCTCCCACAACGCGCGGGCGCCGCCCAGGTGGTCGATGTGGCCGTGGGTGAGGAGGATCCACTTCACGTCCTCGATGCGTCGGCCGAGCTTGGCGAGCTCCGGTGCCATGCCGTCACCCGGCGAGCTGGCGATGCCGGTGTCGACGATGGCCGGTTCGGGGGCGTCGATGTAGAAGCTGTAGAGCCCGAAGCGCCCCCAGGGGGAGACCAGCGGATGGACTGCGACGGTCATGTGGGTCTTTCGTGGGTCGGGATCAGGGGTTGAGGAAGGTGGCCGTCTCGTCGAACACCCGTGCGAACTCGGGGATCCACGAAAAGTTGGCCACGAAGCCGTGATTGGCCCCGTCGTAGCGGCTCACGGTGGTGGGGACGCCGGCCTCGGCGAGGCGGCGGCCGTAGAGCTCCCCCTCGTCACGGAGCGGGTCGTGCTCGGCGGTGACGATGAGGGCGGAGGGCAACCCCGACAGGTCGGCGCGTTTGATGGGGGACACCCGCGGGTCGGCGGGGTCGGCTCCGGAGTCGAGGTAGAAGGCGTTGAACGGCTTCAGCCCCACCGTCTCCAGCCCGTGGCCCCGGGCCTCGGAACGCAGCGACCCGTAGCGCGACTCGTCGAAGTCCAGGTCGAGGCTCGGGTAGTAGAGGATCTGGTGCGTCACGGCGTCCAGCCCCGCGTCGTGGGCGCGGGCGGCGAGGGCGGCGGCGAAGGTGCCGCCGGAGCTGTCCCCGGCCAGGGCGACCGGGCCGCCCTGCTCGGCCGCCCACGTCACGACCGCCCAGCCATCCTCCAGCCCGGCCGGGAACGCGTGCTCGGGCGCGAGCCGGTAGTCGACCGACACGACGGTCCACCCCGTGGCGTTGGCCAGGTGGCGCGCGACGTGGTCGTGGGTGTCCAGGCTGCCGAGGAAGAAGGCCCCTCCGTGGAAGTACACGAGAGTGCCTCGCTTTGGGGTGAACTTGTCACCCGACTGCGGGGAAGAAGTCACCGCCATCTGCGAGACCCCTCGGTAGATCCGCACGGGGACACCGTTGGCGACGGAGTCGTCGACGGAGCCGACCGGGATGCGGTCGGCCACCGGGGGGACCTGGGCGGCCTCGCCGGCGCGCATGGCGGCCGGGTCGAGCGGCCCCGGGTCAGATGCCGGCAGCGACGCCAGCACCTGACCGATCTGGGGGTGGATCATTCGTCGACACCCACCTTCTCGCCGGGACG
The DNA here is from genome assembly GCF_059516005.1 of Propioniciclava sp. LT294. Taxonomy (NCBI): domain Bacteria; kingdom Bacillati; phylum Actinomycetota; class Actinomycetes; order Propionibacteriales; family Propionibacteriaceae; genus Propioniciclava; species Propioniciclava sp. LT294. The sequence continues at coordinate 268,894 of NZ_JCAKNG010000005.1, read as the reverse complement.
CTTCTGGCCGGGGAAGACGTCGTTGACCTCGTCCTCGGACCAGCCCTGCCGCGAGATGCGCTGCAGCTCGTCGGTGACGGGCTTGCGGAGGGCCGCGTACTGGGCGATCGCCTCCTTGACCGAATCGGCCTCCACCAGCGCGTCCGCAAGGGCGCCCGCGTCGAGGATGGCCGAGTTGGCGCCCTGGCCCTGGTGGTGGCACATGGCGTGGGAGGCGTCGCCGAGCAGGACGACGGAGTCGGAGTGCCACGTGTCGACCGGGTCGATGTCGTAGACGGCGCGGATGTTGACCTTGTCCATGTCGAGGTCCTGGACGAGCTTGATGATGCGCTCGTCGAAGCCCTCGACGGTGGCCAGCAGATCGTCCTTGGTGCGGACGGGGTTGCGGGTCGGGTCGGAGTTCAGTGCCGTGACGTCGAACGACATCTGGTTGCGGTGGCGCAGCGGGAGGACGTACACCTTGGTGCCGCGGCCCAGGTACATGCGCAGGTTGTCGTCGGTGACCAGCCCGTGCGCCGCGTCGGCGTCCACGACCACGCGGTAGGCGTGCTCGCCGGCGAACACCGGCTGCTGGTCGGAGAACAGCTGCTCACGGACGGTGGAACGGATGCCGTCGGCGCCCACGACCAGGTCGGCCTCGACGGTCTCGCCGTTGGCGAACCTCAGCGTCGCGGTGTCGCCGTTGTCGACGATCGTCTCCAGCTTGTGGTTGGTCTTGACCATGCCGTCGGGCAGGACACCCAGCAGGGCCTGGATGAAGTCGTTGCGGTGCACGAGGTGCGTGTGGGTCTTGGGCTCGTAGTCATCCATGCCCGGCCACTGGTCCTTCATGATCGAGTGGCCCTCGGCCGTGAGGATCTCGAAGTAGTCGCTGGGCGAGGTGACCGAGGCGATGGCGTCGAAGATCCCCCACTGCCGGAACTGGTGCATCGACGAGGGACGCAGGCCGATGCCGGCGCCGACCTCACGGATCTCCTTGGCCTGTTCGTACACGGTGACCTGGGCGCCCAGGTTGCTGAGGGCCTTGGCGGCGGACGCGCCGCCGTATCCGCCGCCCACGATGGCGACGCGGAGGTTCTTGAGCTGGTCGGTGTTCATGGTGTGTCTCTTCCTTGAGGCGTGGTCGGTGGTGGTGGTCGTGGTCAGGCTGGGTCGGTTCAGGGTGTGACGGTGTAGAACTCGGCCGGGCGGGTGACGAAGAGGCGGGTGATCTCCGCGTCGTCGATGCCGGCCTCCTTCAGGTCGGGGATCAGCTCCTCGAACAGGTAGTTGACGGTGTGGCCCTTGACGCCGGGCCATCCGAGAGGGCTGCAGTTGGCGTCCACGCCCGCCAGCACCTGGTCGGGGTACTCGGCGTGGAACTGCAGGAAGTGCGCCAGGCGCTCGGCCCGCTTGCGCCCCCAGAAGGGCGGGTCGGGCAGCTCGAGGTCGTAACCGAACGTGTCGAAGCCGACGATGCCGCCCTGGTCGGCGATCCAGCTGTGGCGCGTCTTGTCGTGGTTGACGCCGTCGTCGGCGTGGCCGAAGAGGACGCGGTCCAGCGGCATGCCCTCCTCGTGGAAGATCTCGACGGCGGGTTCGGCGTCGATGGCGAGGTGGGTGACGATCGGGACGCCCGTGTCGCGGGCCGCGCGGGCCGCAGCGCGGTAGATGCGCTTGTCGAGGTCGGTCATGCGCCCGCCGCGACTGACCCCGACCTTGATCACGCCCGCCTTGGCACCGGTGTTGCCGATCCCGACGGTGATCTCGTGGGTGAACACCTCGGCGAGGTACTCCACCGAGGCGCGCGAGAAGTGCACGAGGGCGGTGTCGCCGCCGACGAAGCCGGTGCACGCGACGATGTGGACGCCGGTCTTGGCCGACAGCACCTGGTAGTAGTCGACGTCGCGACCGTTGCAGATGCCGGTCATGTCCACGAACGTGCGGCCCCCGTACTCATGGAACTGCCGCAACTGCGCGACGGTCTCAGCCACCTTGGCCTCGAAGGGCTTCCACCACTGGGTGTCGAGTTCGCTGCCGGGCATGCCGTAGCCGACGTGCTCGTGGATGGCGACGTGGCCGAGCTCCTCGGGGGCCACCGGGCCCAGGACGGTGTTGACGTGGGCCATGGGTCAGGCCTCCTCGGTCTGGACGGCCAGCCACGTGGCCGGGTTGGTGGTGAGCAGGGCCTGCACGTCCGCGTCGGACAGGCCGAGGGCCCTGAGCCGGGGGACGAATGTGGTGAGCACGTGGTCGAAGCCCACGACGGACGGTTCGAGCCCCTTCGCCACACCGATGGCGCCACTGGCCAGCAGGATCCGGTCGCGGTGTCCGGACGCCACCAGCTCGGCGACCAGGTCGGCGCGCTCGGCATCGGTGAGGAAGCCCCCACCCGCGGTGCCGACGTTGGTGAGGCCCACCAGCGCCCCCCTCTCCGCCACCTGCTTCGCCGCGCCCGCGGCGTCCGTGCGGTCGAGGTCGGCGACCAGCACGCGGCCGGCGACGACACCCTCGGCCAGGATCAGCTCAAGTTCGGCGACCGGATCGGCACCGTGACGGAACGAGAGCGGGATTCCCGTGGCGGCGGCCGTCCGACCCGCACCCTTGAACAGGCTTTCGTCGGTGCCGGTGAGCCCTCCCCGGGTCCCGGTGGTGGTGACCAGCCCGGCCTTGCCGCGACGCTCGATGCGCGGGACCACCATGCCCTCCGTGGCCTCCGCCGAGAAGAGGGCGGCGAACTTCTCGGCCGGCCACGGCGTGGGCGGGTTGGTCTGCGGGGTGCGGAAATAGCCGCCCAGGTACTCCTCCGGCCCCATGCCGGTGGAGGCGACCACGTTCACGCCCGTTGCCCTCGAGACGGCCTCCAACAGCGGGACGTTGCGTCCGTGGAACATGCCCGTCGCGTCCACGATCGTGCCGCCGCCGGCCGCCTTGAAGGCCCGCAGCCTGCCCACCAGTTCGGTGACGATCTCGGCGCGGTCCCAGGTGACGTCAGGTGCGTACTCAGCCCCGGGGACCACCGACAACAACGCCTCGTGGACCGCCACGACGCCGAGGGATTCGGCGGGGACAGGACCGAGGACGGTGTTCACCCTTGCTCTCGGTTTCGTCGTCTCCGTCATGGATCACCTTTCTCGAGGCCGGGCCCCCTTTGGCACGACGCAATGGTCATTCAGTGACACACTGTAAATCAAAGATACAGACAGTAACGTCCGCGATGTCAAGAGGGTCCTCGACCCGGGTCAGGGCGTCGCCGGCTCGGCGAGCGCGAGCCGCCGCAGCTTGGGGATCGGGATCCGGTAGTTCACGGCCACCGCCGTGCCCACGGCGACCGTTGACGGCCAGAGCAGCAACGCCCGCGGCGATCCGTGGTCCGCCTCCACCACGACCGGCTCGCCCGCCACGGGCAGAGGGCCCACCGCGCGGACGTGCAGCCCGAACTGCTCGGTCCAGAAGTAGGGCAGGGCCTCGAAGGGGTGCGCGGCGTCGCCGTGCAGGAGCCCCCGGGCGGCCACGGTCGCCTGGTCGAGCGCGCTCGTCCACAGCGGTGACCGGCGGGGGCCGGCGGGGCTGGGCCACCACGAGACGTCCCCCGCCGCGACGATGCCGGGACGGGGCGTGCCCTCGGCGTCCAGCACGCGGCCGCGGGTGTCGACCAACAGGTGTCCGTGGGTGAGCAGGCCCGAGCCGGCCAGCCAGTCGTCGTGCGTCCGGTCGCCGATCGCCGTGACGAGGACGTCCGCGGCGACGACCTCGCCGGAGGCCGTCTCCACGCGGGCGGCACCCGGGCCGGCCTCGGCGTGGATCGCACGGCTCCCCACCAGCCGGACGCCGTGGGCCGCGGCCGCCTCCGCCAGCAGGCGCGCGAGGTGGTGACCCAGGTGGCGCTCCATCGGGACGCCGTCGCACACCACCGTGACCGCACACCCCCGCTCGACCGCTCCGGACGCCAGCTCCATCGCGAGCGGGCCCGAACCGACCACCACGACGCTGGGCCTCTCGCCGAGGCGGGCGTGGACCACCTCGGCGTCGGCCAGGGTGCGCAGGGTGAGTTCATGGGGGCTGCCAGTCAGCCTGCGAACGCCCGCACCCGTCGCGATGACGAGCCCGTCGAACGGCAGTTCGGTGCCGTTGTCCAGCTCCACCACCCTGTCGGCGAGCCGCACTCCGGTGGCGCGGATCCCGCGCAACTCGGTCCCCCCATGGGTCGGATCGGAGAGCTCGTGCCCGCCCACCTCGGCGCCGATGAGGGCCGCCTTGGACAGCACGGGACGGCTGTACGTGGCGGTCGGCTCCTCGCCGACGAGGGTCAGCTCCCCGGTGAAGCCCTCGTCGCGGAGGACATGAGCGGCGGTGAGCCCGGCGATGCCCCCACCGACGACGACGATGCGCTCCATGTCAGGCCATGCGCAGCGCAGCCACGGGGCAGACGCGGACAGCCGCCTGGGCGGCGGCCTCGTCGCCGGCCGGCAGCTCGTCGACGTCGATGTGCAGGATGCCGTCGTCGTCGAGGTGCAGGAGGTGCGGTGCGGCCTCCTCGCACAGTCCGTGGCCCTCACAACGTGCCTGGTCAACCTCGATGCGCATGGCCCCTCCTCGAGTCGTGCAGTCCGGGTCGGGTGCCCTCGTGGCCGACCACCCGCTTTCGAGTCTCACCCAGGATTCGGTTGTGCGTCTAATGCATACTTGTCATCATCACCATTCACAGGGGGAATGACATGACGGACGGCAGCGCGGCCCCGACCAGCGATCTCTCCCGGGTCACCTCCATCGACCTGAACCTGCTCGTGCCGCTCCTCGCGGTACTCGAGGAGCGGTCGGTCACCCGCGCCGCCGAACGGGTCGGCCTCTCCCAGCCGGCGATGAGCCATGCGCTGCGCCGGATCCGCCGGTTGCTCGGCGACGAGGTGCTCGTCCGGCGCGGCAACGAGTTCTCGCTGACTCCCCGCGCGGTGGCCCTGATCGGCCCGCTGCGCCGGGTGCTGCAGCAGACGGCGGCGCTCGTGTCCCAGGCATCCTTCGACCCGGTCCAGACCACGCGCACGATCACCCTGGCGATGACGACGAGCACGGCCTTCGTGACAACACCCACGTTCACCCGGGCGATCGCCGAGCAGGCCCCGCGGTCGACCGTCCGGATCATCACCACGACCGACATCACCGACGCGGTCTTCACCCAGGAGCGAGCCGACGTCCTGTTCCTCTCCCAGGGCCACCCCACGCCCCACCCACGGACGCGGCTGTTCCACGATCGATGGGTGGTGATCACCGGCGAGCCGCTCGGCGCGGGTGAACTCGTCGAGGAGGCGATCGCCCGGCGTCCGCACGTGGTCTACGACTCGCCGCAGCCGCTGCGCCCCTACCAGGTACTGCACGAGCGCGGCATCACCTTCACCGTCCGGGAGCGCGCCAACGACCAGTTGTTGATCCCCATGCTGGTGGCCGGGACGTCACGGATCGCGTTCCAGCGGCACAGCGTGGCGATGACGATGCAACGGCACGTGCCGGGCATCCACATGGCCGAGTTCCCGTTCCCGTTGCTCGGCCTGGGGATCGACCTGGTGTGGAACCCCTGGCTGGGCGACCCGACGTACCGGACGTGGCTGGATCGCACCCTGCGGGACGCGACCGCGCCGTACGTATTCACTTCGCGCATGTAGTCCATACGAAAGATCGGCTTGCCTGATGCGCTGGACCTTCCGTTCACTGGAACGCACCCGCTGACCCGTCAACGAGGAAGGACCAGCACCATGACCAACTCCCAGATCGAGGACGTCGACCTGTTCGACGACGCAGTCCTCATCGACCCGTACGAGACCTACCAGCGCATCCGGGAGACCGCGCCCGTCGTCCACCTGCCCGGACGGGACCTGTGGGCGGTCACCCGTTACGACGGCGTCCGCGCCGCGCTCGGGGACCCGGCCACCTTCTCGTCGACGAAGGTGGGGTTCAACCCGATGATCAACGAGGTGCTCAAGGGCACGAGCCTCGCGACCGACCCGCCGGACCACGCCCCTCTGCGGGCCGTCCTGACGGAGAACCTCTCCCCTCGCGCCCTCCGCAAGGAGAAGGAGGCCATCGACGAGAAGGCCGACACGATGGTGCGCGCACTCGTCGAGCGGGGCAGCTTCGACGGCGTGGCCGACCTGGCCCGCCCGCTGCCGCTGACGATCGTCGCCGACATGATCGGTGTCTCGGACGAGATCAAGGCGCAGCTCATCGACTGGGGCGAGGCCGCGATGAACCTGCTCGGCCCCATGAACCAGCGGTCCGAGGCCTACCTGCCGCGCGCCAAGGAGCTGTACGGCTGGTCGCACAACAGCACCGCAGCCGACCTGCGCCCCGGCAGCATGGGCCACGCGATCTTCAGCGCCGCCGACCGCGGTGAGATCGCCTACGAGAGCTGCGGCATGATCATCCACCAGTACATCGCCGCCGGGATGGACACCACCATCGCGTCCATCGGCAATGCGCTGGCGCTGCTCGGTGACCATCCCGACCAGTACGCACTGCTGCGCGCCGACCCGTCGCTGGTGGGTGCCACGCTCAACGAAGTGCTGCGTTACCACTCCCCCCTCCCGGTGGCCGGCCGCGGCGTGACCCGGGACGTGGAGATCGACGGCGTGACGATCCCGGCCGGCGCGCAGGCCGCCGTGATGATCGCCTCGGGCAACCGCGACCCGCGGCACTACGACGATCCGGACTCGTTCCGGATCCAGCGCAACCCGATCGACCACCTGGGCTTCGGCTACGGCATCCACGGGTGCGCCGGCCAGGGCCTCGCCCGCCTCGAGGTGCAGGCGGCCCTCAACGCCCTGGTCAAGTACGTCACGTCGTTCCGCATCGGCGAGCGCAAGGCCCGGCTCACGAACATGACCCGCGGGTGGGAGTCCATCGAGGTCCTGGACGTCGTCCCGGCCTGAGCCCCCTGTGCTGCATTTTGTGTAGGCGAAATACCCCGATGATGACCAGCTCTGCCCACACAAAATGCAGCACAGGTCAGCCGTACGTGTCCCTCGGCCCCCGACCCTTCACCGTGCGCGGCCCATGACGCCAGGACGGTGCCTCCGGCCCCAGGATCCGCACCGCCTTGACGGTGCCATCCCCCAGCGTCGCGTTCATCTTCGCGACGATCTGGGGTGCCATCAGCCGCAACTGCGCGGCCCAGTTCGTCGACGTCGTCCGGACCACCACGACCTTGTCCTTGTAGGCCTCCGGCTGGGAGTGCTCGGCGACGGCGTCCCCCACGAGCTCGGGCCAGCGGCCCAGCAGCAGGTGCACGTTCACCTGGGTGCCCCAGCCGCGCCGCTCGATCACGCCCTCCAGCGCCTCCCCGAGGCTGAGCGGGTCGCCCTTCTCCTTGCCGGACGCCCTGCGTCCCTCCCCGGGCTTCGCGCGCGGCGTGGGTTTCCGGGGCGGCTGCGCCGGAACGGTCCGACCGGCCGCGGCTGCGATCCGGCGAGCCAGGTCGAGCCCGGTGGGGTCGAACGGGATGTCCGGCAACTCGTCCTCGTTGTCCGATTCACGCGTCATCGGTGCCCGCCTCCTCGTCCGGTTCGCTGTCCCCCTCGTCAGTGTCCAGCGTGACGGTTCCGTCGGCGATGATCCAGCGTTTCCCGGCCAGGGATTCGGGGACGTCGGAAGCCACCGCCGCCGTGATGAGCACCTGCTCGGCACCGGCGATCCGTTCGGCGAGCCGGGACCGCCGGACCTCGTCCAGTTCGGCGAACACGTCGTCGAGGATCAACACCGGTTCCACGCCATCGGCCCGCAGCAGCGCGTAGGCCCCCAGCCGCAGCGACAGCGCGAACGACCAGGACTCCCCGTGGCTGGCGTACCCCTTGGTCGGGAGTCGGCCCAGGGACAGCACCAGGTCGTCGCGATGCGGGCCGACGAGCGTGACGCCGCGGGCGACCTCCTCGCCGCGCCGCTCGGCCATCCGCTCCCTGAGGCGGGTCGCGATCTCCTCGGGGGTGGCGTCCGGGACGTCGCCCTCGCCGGGTTGCGGATCGAGGCCGAGCGAGCTGGACCGATAGGCCACGGATGCCACGTTGTTGCTCGGGGCGATGGCCAGGTAGGCGTCCGCGACGTGCGGGGCGATGTCGGCGAGGGTCCGCAGTCGAGCGGCGATGATGTCCGCGCCGAGGGTGGCCAGCGAGTCGTCCCAGACGTCCAGCGTCGCCGCCGCGTCCGGCTGGACGGGCCCACGGCGTCCGGACAAGGACTTCAACAGCATCGACCGCTGGCGCAGCACGCGGTCGTAGTCCGCACGGACGCCGGCCAGACGCGGCCAGCGCTGGGTGATCAGGTCGTCCATGAAGCGCCGGCGCTCGGACGGGTCGCCCTTGACGAGGGCGAGGTCCTCGGGCGAGAAGAGCACCACGCGCAGGGCACCCAGGATGTCGCGGACCCGCCGCAGCGGACCGCGGTTGATCGAGGCCTTGTTGGGCCTGCCTGCATGCAGTTCGACCTCGAGGGCGAGGGTGCGTGAGTCATCGAGGCCGGCCTGGACCCGCGCCCGCACGATCGCCCGCGGTGCCCCGAACCGGATCAGCGGAGCATCGGATGCCACCCGGTGGGACGCCAGCGTGGCCAGGTACTCGACCGCCTCGACCAGGTTGGTCTTGCCCTGACCGTTGCGCCCGGTGAGCGTGGTGACGCCCGGTTCCAGCGCGAGTTCGGCGAACTCCCAGGACCGGAAGTCCGCCAGGCTCAGGTGGGTGACGAACAACCTACTGCGGGAGGCGCATGAGCATGATGACGTGCTTATAGTCGGCCGACGGGTCACCGTCGATCTCGACCAGCGGCCTCAGCAGGCAGGGCTTCCCGGGAGCCGTGAAGGAGAAGTTCACGTACGGGGTGTCGAGCGCGTTGAGGGCGTCGAGCAGGTAATGGGGGTTGAAGCCGGCCGCGGTCATGGACAGCCCGGAGCCGGTCTCGTCGACGACGGTGGCCTCGACGGCCTCGACGGCCTGGGCCTGGTCGCCGGTGGCCGCCTCGAGGGTGATGTGGTCCTCGGCGATGACCATGCGCAGCGACGTGTTGCGCTCGGCGACCAACGCCACGCGCTTCACGGCGGAGACGATCTCAGACGTGTTCGCACGGACGGTCACCGTCGGCTGCACGTTCATCAGGTGACGGACCTTCGGGAATTCGCCGTCCAGCAGGCGGGTGGTGATCTGGCGGACACCGTTGGTGCCCTCGCCCTCGAAGCCGATGAGGCCGTCACCGCTGTCGCCGGACGACAGGGACAGGGAGATCTTCTCGCCCGCGGTCATCGACTTGGACGACTCGGCGAGAACCTTGGCGGGCACGAGCGCGGCCGCCTCGGTGTTGCGGGAGGTCGGGTGCCAGGGCAGCTCCTTGAGCGCCATGCGGTAGCGGTCGGTCGCCAGCAGCGACAGGGTGTCGCCCTCGATCTCGACACGGACCCCCGTGAACACCGGCAGCAGCTCGTCTCGCCCCGCCGCCACCACGACCTGGGAGACGGCCTGGGCGAACGTGTCGGGGGTCACCGTGCCGGTCGAGACGGGCATCTCGGGCAGTTCGGGGTACTCCCCCACCGGGAGCAGTTGCAGCGTGAACCGCGCCGAACCGCACACGATCTCCATCCTGGAGGTGTCGGACGTGAGGTCGACCGGCTTGCCCGGCAGGCTGCGGGCGATGTCTGCCAGCAGGCGGCCGGACACCAGCGAGACGCCCTCGTCGTGCACTTCGGCCTTGATCGTCACCTTGGCCGAGGTCTCGTAGTCGAAGCTCGACAGCACGACCTGGTCACCCGTCGCCTCGAGCCGCAGGCCAGCCAGGATCGGAACGCTCGGCCGGTTGGGCAGGCTGCGAGCCACCCACTGGACGGCGTCGGCCAGGATGTCACGCTCGACACGAATCTTCACTGATGGCTCCCAAGTCGGTTACCCACCCGGAGGTACACGGGTGGCTGCAGCGATCCTAGCGCGCTGTGAGCGGTGAATCGGGTTGCCCACACCTGGGCAGGTTCGTGAGGTTGAAGAGATGGAGATGTCTTACTTCTCTTCATCGTCATCACGGGTGTGGATCCCGTGGAGAACCCTCGTCGTTGCTTGTCGTCTCGGCGATTCGCGCCTTGCCAAGCTGTGGGCAACTCGAAATCACACGGGGAGGATTTGTGGAGCCCCGACGGGGATGTTTGAACTTTCCACAGCTGACCCGGCTTGTCCACAGGGTTGTTGGGGAGAACTTCCCCAACTCGGCGGGACTGGTTGGCTGGTCCGGAGGGGTCCTCGGTGTTCGAGGGTGGGGGCTCCTGGGTGGGGGCTCCTGCGCCGACACTCAACTTCGCCACCGGGGCCTTGGTGGCGCCACAGGGACTCTTGTGACAAGTCTGAGTGTCGGGCCCCCGAGCAGGAGCGCGCCCCCCCAAGACACCGACGCGGAACCGCGCGCCCACCTCAGCGGGCGGAGGCAGCCTGCTTGATGCGGTTGGTGAGCTCCGTGACCTGGTTGTAGATCGTGCGGCGCTCGGCCATCAGCTGGCGGATCTTCTTGTTCGCGTGCATGACCGTCGTGTGGTCACGTCCGCCGAAGAGGCGTCCGATGGCGGGCAACGAGAAGTCGGTCAGCTCCCGGCACAGATACATGGCGATCTGCCGGGCGGTCACCAGCACGTGCGTCCTGGCCGGGCCGCACAGGTCGTCGACGGTGATGTTGAAGTAGGTGGCCGTCTGGCTCATGATCAGCGGCGGCGTGATCTGGGCCTCGACCCCTTCGGGGATCAGGTCCTTCAACACCTCCTCGGCCAGGCGCAGGTCGACCGGCTGGTGGTTCAGGGACGCGAACGCGGTCACGCGGATGAGCGCCCCCTCGAGTTCGCGGATGTTCGTCGCGATCCTGTCGGCGATGAACTCCAACACCTCGGGCGTGGCGACCAGATGCTCAGCGGTGGCCTTCTTGCGCAGGATCGCGATGCGCGTCTCGAGGTCGGGCGGCTGGATGTCGGTCAGCAGGCCCCACTCGAACCGGGACCGCAGGCGGGGTTCGAGTGCCTCCAGCGCCTTCGGCGGGCGGTCGGACGTCATCACGATCTGCTTCTGCGCGTTGTGCAGCGTGTTGAACGTGTGGAAGAACTCCTCCTGCGTCTGGATCTTGCTCTCCAGGAACTGGATGTCGTCGATCAGCAGGACGTCGATCTCGCGGTAGGTCTTCCGGAACTCGACGGTGCGGTTCTCGGAGATCGCGTTGATGAAGTCGTTGGTGAGTTCCTCGGTGGAGACGTACTTCACGCGCACCTGGGGGAAGTACTGGCGCACGTAGTGGCCGATCCCGTGCAGCAGGTGGGTCTTGCCCAGGCCGGACGGGCCGTAGATCATCAGCGGGTTGTAGGACTTGCCGGGTGCCTCGGCGACGGCCACCGCGGCGGCGTGCGCGAAGCGGTTCGAGGAGCCGATGACGAAGTTCTCGAAGGTGTACTTCGGGTTCAGGCGGTCACCATTGCCCGGGGCGCCGGGCGCCTGGGATGTGCCCAGCCCCAGGCTGGGGGCTTCCAGCGGCAGCTCCGGGGCAGCGGCCGTGCCCTCCTCGAGGTCGACCTCCAAGGTGTTGTCGACCGAGACGGCGAGCTTGATCGGCATGTTGTAGTGGCCGGCCAGCGTCGTCTCGATCCACTCGCGGTACTTCACGGCGACGCGTTCGCGTGAGAAATCGTTGGGCACGACGATGACCATCGTGTCGCCGACCATCGTCACCGGCTTGGCGGACTTGAGCCACGGCTTCAAGGGTGTGTCGGCGAGTTCACAAACCCGGTTCCATGCTCCGTTCAGGGCGTCAACACCGTCCTGCGTCATGGATCACTTCCCTTGGTTGTCCGTTCATCCACATGTTTGTCCACATGATGTGGACAACTATGCATGATGGCCGGCACCTCCAACAGGAAAACGCGTTGGAGTGGCCGGGAGAGGCAACGCTAGCCCGAAGCCCCTGGTCGAGCAAATGGTCGACGGCCCAGTTTGGACATCGTGCGGCGTGTCGGCTCGACTTGGGCCAACCGAACCGTCAGTTTGCCCCGACCCGGGTGGGCCGCGTATCGTTGGACAGTCGCCGCCGAGGCGATGCCTGTGTCCACTGTGGGCGCAGTCGATCCGCACCCGTGGTCACAAGATAAGGGAGAATGGCGTGAGCAAGCGCACTTTCCAGCCGAGCAACCGGCGTCGCAGCCGCACCCATGGTTTCCGCCTCCGCATGCGCACCCGCGCCGGTCGCGCGATCCTGGCGGACCGCCGCCGCAAGGGCCGCGTCCGCCTCGCCGGCTGACGCATCGCCTCCGTCGCGGTGTTGCCCGCCCCGCACCGACTGCGCGCCTCGGACGAGTTCCGCTCCGTGGTGCGCGGTGGCATCCGGGTGGGCAGGCCGACGCTCGTGCTGCACGCACGTCCCAGGCAGGGCCCGCCGTCACGGGCGGGCTTTGTCGTGTCCAAGGCCGTCGGCAACGCCGTGACGCGCAACCGGGTCAAGCGGCGCCTGCGGCACCTCGTGGCCGGCAGCCTGTCGACGTCCCCCGTTCCCCTGGACGTCGTGGTGCGCGCGCTCGCGCCCGCGGCGTCCGGACCCCTGGCCGAGGAGTTCGCCTCGGCCTGGGCGTCGGCGGTGGCCAAGCTCGGCCGGACGGCGTGATCCCATGAGGTACGTGCTCATCGGACTGCTGAAGGTTTACCGCGCCGTGATCAGCCCCCTGTACGGCGACGTATGCAAGTTCCACCCGACCTGCTCCGCCTACGCGTTGGACGCGGTCCGGATCCACGGTTCCATCAAGGGGACCTGGCTCACCCTGAGGCGCCTCGTGCGCTGCCATCCCTGGTCGCTCGGCGGTTACGACCCCGTGCCGACCACTGACGCACAGAAGGTGCATCGTGCTTGAATTCCTCGACACGCTCATGCAGCCCATCTACTGGGTCATGTCGGGCATCCTGGTCGGTGCCCACTCGCTGTGGAGCACCGTCCTCGACCCGAACTCCGGTTGGACCTGGGTGCTGGCGATCGTCTCGCTGACCGTGGTGGTGCGGACGCTGATGATCCCGCTGTTCGTGCGCCAGATCAACAGCTCCCGGGCCATGCAGCTGGTCGCGCCCAAGGCGCGCGCCCTCCAGGAGAAGTACGGCTCCGACCGCGAGCGGTACGGCCAGGAGGTCATGAAGCTGTACAAGGAGGAGGGCGTCAACCCCGCCGCCTCCTGCCTGCCCCTGCTGTTGCAGATGCCGGTGTTCCTGGGCCTGTTCTACGTGCTGAACGGCGCGGCGACCGGGCACCCCACGGGGTTCTGGTTCGAGACGAACCCGCACCTGGTCGACTCCCTGCGCGAGTCGACGATCTTCGGGGCCAAGATCTCGGCGACGCTCGCCCAGAACGGGTTCGTGGTCGGGTCGACGCTCTTCGTGGCCGGCTTCCTGGTCATCGCCATGGTGGTCTCGCTGTTCTTCATGCAGCTCATGCTCATGCGCAAGAACATGCCGCCGGAGGCGCTCGAGGGCCCGTTCGCCCAACAGCAGAAGATGATGCTGTACCTCTTCCCGGCCATCTACCTGTTCACGGGCTACGCCTTCCCCATCGGCGTGATGATCTACTGGCTCGCCTCGAACCTGTGGACGATCGGGCAGCAGTACCTCTTGATCCACAACAACCCCACGCCCAACACCCCCGCGTTCGTCGACTGGGAGGAGCGGATGCGCGCCAAGGGCAAGGACCCGGACGAGATCATCCGCCAGCGCACCGCCAAGATGCGGCGCAAGAGGGGTGGCCCCGTCGCCACCCCGGGTGATCCCACCAAGGTCGCCCGCCAGGGTTCCGGCGGCAGCACCGCAGCGCCGGCGCCGGCCGACGGCACGGCGGACGCCACAGACGACACCACGCAGCGCGTCCGCCGGCAGCAGCCGAGCCGCAACACGCGCGCCAACCGCAAGCAAGCACGCCCGCGTCAGGCGGACGGCGGCACGAAGGAGTGACACATGAGTGAGGACGCCCTGGGCGTGACGCCCGAGGACGCCGAGGTCGAGGCGATCGACGCCGGGACCGCTGAGGAGAGCGACGAGCAGGATGGCGCCGCTCCCCGCGTCAGCAAGCGCGAGGAGGCCCTGAACAACGAGGGTGAGATCGCTGCCGACTATCTCGAGGAACTGCTGGACATCGCCGACCTCGACGGTGACATCGACACCTTCAACGAGGGTGGCCGGGCGCACATCTCGATCATCACCGAGTCCGAGGTCCTGGTCGGCAAGGACGGCGAGGTGCTGGACGCGCTCCAGGAGCTCGCGCGCCTCGCGGTCATGACGGAGACCGGGCACCGGTCCCGCCTCATGCTGGACGTCGCGGGCTACCGTGACCGGCAGCGCGCCTCGCTCCAGGACCTCGCGGCCGACGCCATCGCCGAGGTGAAGCAGACGGGCGAGGCCGCCCGCCTGGCGCCGATGAACCCGTACCAGCGCAAGATCGTGCACGACGCGGTCGCGGCGGCCGGCCTGGTGAGCGAGTCGGAGGGCGAGGAGCCCCGTCGCCGAGTCGTCGTCCTCCCCAAGGCCTGACACCGTGGGTCTCCCGGGGCCCGAGACGCCTGACGCCGCGGCCCATCCGGCCGCGGCGTCGGTGTTCGGCGATGAGGCCGGACGCGCTGCTCGCTACGCGGAGCTGCTGGCCACCAAGGGAATCGAGTGGGGCCTGATCGGACCCCGCGAGGTGGATCGGATCTGGGAGCGCCACGTCCTCAACAGCGTCGCGGTCGGGGCTGCGATCGAGGCGGACGCCTCGGTCGTCGACGTCGGCAGCGGTGCCGGGCTACCGGGGATCCCCCTCGCACTGGCCCGGCCGGACCTGCGCGTGACCCTGTTGGAGCCACTGCTCCGTCGGGCGACCTTCCTGGCTGAGGTGGTGGACGAGCTGGGCCTCGGTGACCGCGTCACCGTGGTGCGCGGACGGGCCGTCGCCGCCGCGGACAAGGATCCGCTGGGGCACCACCGGACCTATGACGTGGTGACGAGCCGGGCTGTGGCGCCGCTCCCCCGCCTGCTCGAGTGGTGTGTTCCCCTGCTGTCGCCCCGGGGACGGCTGGTGGCGCTCAAGGGCAGCTCGGCCGAGGCGGAGGTCGTGGAGGCTGCGGCCGCCTTCCGCCGTCGCGGTCTCCGCGCCGAGGTGCGCGCGGTCGTGACCCATCCCGGTGCCGACCCGACCTGGCTCATCGTGTGCGACAGGCACCGTTGATGGTCGCCAGGAGCCTGCACACGCGCGTCGTGGATGCGCTCGGCGAGAGGATCGTCGCGGGGCGATTGGCGCCGGGATCGACCTTCACCACAGCTGACGTGGAGCGCGAGTTCCAGGTGTCCCGCTCGGTGGCCCGCGAGGCGATCCGTGTGTTGGAGAGCCTCGGTCTGGTGCGGGCGAGCACCCGGGTGGGGTCCACCGTCCAGCCGAGCGAGGACTGGAACGTCCTCGCGCCGCAGGTCATCCGCTGGCGTGTCGCCGGGCCGGAGCGCCGCGTCCAATTGCAGGCGCTCACCGAACTGCGTTCCGCGATCGAACCCGTGGCGGCCCGTTTCGCCGCCCGGCGCGCCTCATCCGCGCAGGTACGGGAGATGGTGCGTGCGGCCGAGGAGATGGTGGAACTCGGACGGGGGGGCCGCGGCGACAGCCCGGAGTTCCTCGCAGCCGACGTGGTCTTCCACAGCACGATGCTGCAGGCGACGGGCAACGATGCGTTCTGTGCGCTGGTGGAGAGCATCATCGCGTGCCTCGAGGGTCGCAATGCCGTGGGACTCACGCCGGCCGATCCCGCGCCCAGCAACCTCGAACGGCACCGTGAACTCGCGACCGCCATCGGCCGGCGCGACGAGGACGCCGCCGAGGGTTTCGCCCGGGGCATCGTGTCCGTGGTGAGACACGAGATCGACTGAGAATGCGTGAGAGGCCCCCGCCGAACGGCGGGGGCCTCTCACGACTCGCGTCAGGAGAGCTTCAGCATCACCTTGGACGACCCGGTCGAGCGGTCGCCGGCAACGGCGAAGGCCTCGAGGGCGTCCTCCAGCGGGTACTCATGCGTCATCAGCGGGGAGACGTCCACGGTGCCGTCCATCAGGGCGACGGCCTCGCTGATCTCGTCGACGAAGCGGTAGGACCCCTTGAAGTCGATCTCCCGGGTGACGATGTTGCCCAGGACGGCATTGATCTCCCCGCCCGGCAGGTTGCCCACCTGCACGAGCGTTCCGCCGCGCCGGACAGCGGAGATGACACCACCCAGTGCGCCCGGCGCGCCGGACGCCTCGATCGCGACGTCCACGTCGGTGGGCAGCGCCTCGCCGCCGGCCACGCGGACCACACGGTCTGCCCCCATGGCGGCCGCGATGCCGAGGGCGGCCTCCGAGAGGTCGGACGCGTAGACCGTGGTGGCACCCTTCGCCTTGGCGGCCGCGACCGCGAGGACACCGATGGGGCCAGCGCCGTTGACGAGGACGGAGCGACCGGCGATGTCACCCGCGCGGTTGACCGCGTGCAGGGCTACGCCGAACGGCTCGGCGAGGGCGCCCTCCTTGGTGGAGACACCGGCGGGCAGCAGGCGGAGCTGGTCCGGTCGCACGGCGCGGAGCCGGGAGAAGCCGCCCTGCTCGTGCGGGTGGAACGCCGCCGAGCCGAAGTAGCGGACCTGCGGCCACAGGTTGGTCCGGTGCGCCACCTCCTCGGGCACGTCGAAATTCCCCACCGGGGTGGCGGGATGGACGGTGACCCGATCCCCCACCTGGACCCCGGTGACCCGCGCGCCGACCTCGGCCACCGTGCCGGCGACCTCGTGGCCGAGGACGAGCGGGTCGCGCAGGACCGCCGTGCCCGATGTGCCGGACCGGACGTAGGCCACGTCGGAGCCGCACACGCCGCCCCACTCCATGGAGACGAGGACCTCGTCGGGACCGCAGGTCGGATCCGGGATGTCGTCGACGCGCAGGTCGCCCGCCGCATGCACCACCACTGCCTTCATGGTCAGCCTCCTCAGAGCATCTTCTGGATCTGGTCCCACAGGCCGAGCGCACCCACGGCGAACACCGCGATGGCAGAGACCCACAGGTAGACGTACCAAGCACCGTGGCCCTTGATGCGCGGATCGGTCTCCGTGCGGTTCAGGTGGAGCACGGCGACCACGACGGCCATCAGGAAGAGGGCGTTGCCGATGCCCGCGATGATGAGGAGCTCGAGCGGCGACTTGAACACGACGGCGAACAGGCCCCAGGCGATGGGGAGGGCGATGACGAGGGCCCGCATCCACTTGTCCCGTGCCACGAGGTCGGTCCAGCTGAAGACCCCGAAGACGGCGAGGGTGTTGGTGACCTGGCGGGAGAAGCCGGGGGCGTTGGCGAGGATGGTCTTGAACAGGGCGACCGCGGCGCCGATGAGGAAGGCGACGCCGGCCCAGCCGCCCATGGTGTCGGTGAAGATGTGCGAGATGGTCTCGAGCACGGCGTTGCCCTTGGGCACGAGACCCTGCGGGTGGAGGACGGCGGCACCGAGGATGTAGAAGGCGGCGGTGGAGACCGTGTAGATCACCCAGGAGACCCAGGCGTCGAGCTGCATGACCTTGACCCAACCGCGTGCCCGAGCGGCCCACGCCTGGGAACCGTCGTTCCTGCCGGTCCAGGCGGCGTAGCCCTTCTCGACACACCAGTAGGTGTAGGCGGTGATCTCTCCGGCACCGACTCCGGTCAGGCCGAACATGGCGAGGGCGACGCCCATGGAGCCGGCTGCGATCTGGAAGGTGAGGCCGTGGGCGAGGTCGCCGGCGGTCCAGTTGAAGGGCGTGAACTGGACGCCGAAGAGCATCGCCACCACGAGGAGGGTCACGAGGACGACCAGGACGGTGGAGACCTTCTCGACGACGTCGTACTTGTTGGCCGCATGGATGGCGATGGCCAGGACCACCATCACGGCGATCCAGAAGCCGAGCGAGACCGTCGACATCGGGTCACCGCCGATGGGCAGGATCATCGACATGGCCAGAGCCGCGGCGCCGAGGACGCCAGCCTGACCGATGAGGATCTGCAGGAACATGAGCAGACCGATGTAGGAGATCCAGCCGCGCTTGCCGATCCTCGGGGGGACCTGGTCGTAGCCCGTCATGGCGACCTTGCCGGTTGAGATCGACCACCGGGCCAGCTCGATCTGGACGGCGACCTTCACGAAGGTGGAGATGAGCACGATCCACAGGAGCATGAATCCGACCTGGGCTCCCAGCGTGGTGGCCGTGATCAGCTCTCCCGATCCGACGACGGCGGCACTGGTGACCATGCCCGGGCCGAGGTATTTGAGGCTCGCGCGCCAGCCCTCGGGCGGCTCTTGGATCTTGGCAGGATCGAGGACGTACGGGTCGTTCTTGAGGGCGAGATCCTGCTCGCCCGTCACGGTTGTCGTCATTGCTTCCGCTTTCTCATGTGCCCACGCCGCCTCCATGCGGTCGCGGGGTCGTGCGTTGTCATCCAGCATTTAGACATACGATGTCAGATCAGTGGGACGCAATAAGCATACGAATGGGTTTTGCTTGGCGCAAGTCGATGGGTTCAGGAGTCGGCGATAGTCTTGGTGGCCATGCGACCCGTTGACCACGTCTTGCGCGTCTTCACCGACGAGGAGAACCGCTTCGGCAACTTCCTCGGTGCCTTCCTCGATGCGGCGGGTTGGTCGGACGAGGTGTGTCAGTCACGTGCGTCGGCCCTGGGTTTCAGTGAGACGGTGTTCATCGATGACGTGCTGTCCGGGCGGTTGCGCATCTTCACGCCGAGCGTGAAGCTCCCGTTCGCGGGTCACCCGACCGTGGGTGCCGCGTGGTTGATCGACCACCTCGGGCACGAAGTGCATTCCCTTCAGTGCGACGCCGGGAGGGTGCACTGCGTGGCCACACGGGAAGGGGCCACCATTCTGGGTGACCCGGCTTGGAGCCCCGCGATCGACCTGACCCAGGTGGTGTCTCCCGAGGTCGTGGACGACTATCGGCCGTGGGAGGGTTCCCACGAGTACGTCTGGGCCTGGATCGATGAGGCGAGCGGGTTGGTGAGGGCGAGGGCGTTCGTGGACGAGATCGGCGTGGCAGAGGACGAAGCCACCGGATCGGCCGCGATGCTCCTGGCGCACCACCTGGGTCGAGCGGTGCGGATCCGGCAAGGTATGGGATCCCGTCTGGCGGTGGGCCCGACGCACACGGGCAAGGTGGCCCTGAGTGGCAACGTGGCGCTGGATCGATAGAAGTATCTAGGTATTGATCTGCATGTCGACAAAACCACCTGACGACATGAGTGCACGATTTCCTCACGGCTGCGCTGATGCCGGCGTCGCCATCGCGACTCAGGACCAGCCCGGCCGGCCAGCCCCCGCGTTGTTCCGCGCGGGCGGGTAGCGCGGCGGCCGTGGCGGCGGTGGCGGCCGGCGCTGGTCAGCCGAGCGACGCGGCCTGGTCGCGTCCGCCCATGGCGGGGTGGGCCTGAAGTCGTGGGCCCTGCGTGGTGGGCCCGGCGTCGTGCGGGTGTTGGACTCCGATAGATTGAGGGCGTCCCTTGCAAGCCTGGAAAGGTGGCCCAGTAGTGACCAGCTCCCCCACGACACCTCGGCGCATCGCCTTTGATGTACCGGAGGAGTCGTTCAGCCAACCGGAGCCGCCCGACGACTTGGCGGCCGGTGTTTCACGTGAAACGCCGACACTCCCAGAACCAGGGTCACCGCGGATCATGGTGGTCGCCAACCAGAAGGGTGGCGTGGGTAAGACGACGACAGCGGTCAACGTGGCGGCCGGGCTCGCAGAAGGTGGCCTCAGGGTGATGGTGGTCGACATCGACCCCCAAGGCAACGCTTCCACGGCGCTCGGGGTGGATCACACCGAGGGAACCCTGGGGACGTACGAAGTCCTCGTCGACCAGCACCCACTGGTGGACGCGCTTCAGCGCAGCACGGATCACCCCAATGTGTGGGTGCTCCCGGCCACGATCGACCTGGCGGGAGCCGAGATCGGCTTGGTTGCCACCGTTTCACGTGAAACACGCCTCAAGACCGCGCTCGACGGCTTCTTTGACCACTTCCACGTGGACTACGTCATCATCGACTGCCCCCCATCGCTGGGGCTGCTCACACTGAACGCGCTGGTGGCCGCCCACGAAATCCTGATCCCCATCCAGTGCGAGTACTACGCGCTCGAAGGTGTCACACAGCTCCTGAAGACGATCAACCTCGTCAAGGGACGGCTGAACGACGGCTTGGTGCTCTCCACCGTCATGTTGACGATGTACGACGCTCGCACCAACCTCTCAGCGCAGGTTGCTGATGAGGTGCGTCGTCACTTCGCCCGGGAGACCCTGCAGACGGTGATCCCGCGCTCGGTGCGGGTGGCCGAGGCGCCGTCCTACGGGCAATCGGTCATCAGCTATCAACTCAACTCCGTCGGCGCCCAGGCCTATCTGGCTGCGGCCCGCGAGATCGCCGAACGCGGCGCCACCAGCTTCTGATTGAGAGGATCTCCATGGCAGCACCACGACAGCGGACCGGCCTCGGGCGGGGGCTCGGCGACCTGATCCGGCCCACCACTCCGGACGCCGAGCGTGAACACCCGGCAGCCCCAGGCGACACGGAGGCGGAGTTGGTTCACTCCCCCGCCGGCACCGCGTTCCTGGAGGTGCCGGTTGATCGCATCACAGCCAACCCCCGACAGCCGCGTCAGGTGTTCGACGAGGACGACCTCGCTGAACTGGTCGAATCCATTCGTGAGGTCGGCCTCCTTCAGCCGGTGGTCGTCCGGCGCGTCGATGACGCCTACGAATTGGTCATGGGCGAGCGCCGCCTGCGGGCGACGCGGAAGGCAGGGCTCGCCACCATCCCGGCCATCATCCGAGAGACGGCGGATCACGACCTTCTTCGGGATGCGTTGCTCGAGAACCTGCATCGTGTGCAGCTGAACCCCTTGGAGGAGGCTGCCGCCTACCAGCAGATGTTGGACGACTTCGGATGCACCCAGGAAGAGTTGGCCCTGCGGATCAAGCGCTCCCGGCCTCAGATCTCCAACACCATCCGCCTCCTGCGTCTGCCGGCGCCCGTCCAGCGCCGGGTGGCCGCCGGAATCCTGTCCGCCGGGCACGCGCGGGCGCTCCTGGCCCTCTCGGACCCGATCCGGCAGGAGCGCCTTGCCCAACGCATCGTGGCGGAAGGACTCAGCGTTCGCAGCGTGGAGGAGATCGTCTCGCTGGGGGACCGGCCGGAGAAGGCACGACGGATGCCGGCGCTCCGCACGCCTTCGCCCCGCGCCGCTGCGCTGTCCGAGGTGCTCACCGATTCCTTGGACACCCGCGTCAACGTCCAGATCGGCCGGAACAAAGGCCGGATCACCATCGAGTTCGCGGGCGAGGACGACTTGGAACGCATCCTGACCGTCCTCAAACAAGGCATAGCAACAGAGCAATAAATCGACAAACCGCTTCATCTACCTGAGACTCGTCCACACAGGTGACGACGCCCACAGCCGACGGGGCTGTGGGCGTCCGGGCGGGTCACGGCGCTGGCTGCGCCGCGTGGGGGCCGTTCAGGCGGACAGGGAGTCGTTCACCGCGCTGAGCCGCCCCCGGACATCCTTCGTGGCGTGGTGCTCGGCCACGAACGACAGGAATGGAATCGTCCCGGCCAGGGCGATCAGGATCAGGCGCAGCCAGGGCCAACGGACGCGGCGTCCGAGGTCGTAGGCGGTGATGAGCAGCACCATGTACAACCATCCGTGGGGCACACCCGTCGCCACCACGACGGCGTCGTTGCCCCCGAAGTACTTCAGCGGCAAGCCCACCAGGACGAGAACGGCGAGCAGGATGCCCACGATCCATGCCATGACGCGGTAGCGCACCAGGGCACCCCGGATGCCCGGTACTTCGTCGACCTCGATCGGGCTCTCGTCGAGCGACATGCTCATGAAAGTTCCTCCCTGTTGCTGAGCGCCACCGCGTCGGCGGCGCGTCGTTCCTTGACGCCCATGGTGTGGGCGATCTTGATCGCCATTCCCAACCCGAAGGCGGCGAAGACCCACCACTGCAGCGCGTACCCGCTGTTGCGGGCCGATCCGTCGCCCGTGGGCAGGTGCACCCGGGCCGGCGCCAGGCCGTGGGCCGTGGCGTCCGACTCGTCGAGTGTCACGAAGCCCGGCACGAGCTGCTGGGGCCACAGCTGGGCCAGCGCGGGCATCCGCACCGAGGCCAGCTGACCCGGCGGTACCGGCACGGGCATGTTCCGGTCGTCCTTCACATCACCCTCACCGGGCAGGAAGATCCCCGTCTCGACGCGCTCGCCGGTCGGCGGGGGAGGAATGGGGACCCCGTCAGCGACGAAGCCGCGCACGACGGGGAGCGTCCGGCCGTCCCGCACCTCGAAGGCGGCGAGCACGCGGCGACCCCCGACGCCCGGGACCAGGACCTGCTCGTCGCGGTACCGCCCGGTGATCGTCACGCGCTTGCCGTAGATGTCACCGATCTCACCGGCCGACCCCATGTGCTCGTCCAGCGGCACGGGAGCCTGCGCTGCGCGGTCCTGCACCGTCCTGTTCCCCTCGTCGACGAACACCTGCATCTGCCACAGGCCCAGGAACACCATCACCAACGCCCCGACAGCGGCGATGGAGACGACCAGGATCTGCTTCAGGCGGGTGCTCATGCGGGATCGGCGCCCCCCGAGCGCTTGCGGGCCGCCGCCACGAGCGCGGAGCACACGGCCGCGAACGTGTCGTCCGAGGCCTCGATGGCCAGGGGCAGGGTGGACGTCTCGGTCATCCCGGGGGCCACGTTGACCTCCAGGAAGAAAGGTCGGCCGTCACGGACGATGATGTCGGTGCGGGAGAGGTCGCGCAGCCCGAGCACGCGGTGAGCGGTCAGCGCCATCTCCGCGCAGGCGGCAGCGACCTCCTCGGGCAGGTCGGCAGGCGCCAGGAACCGTGTCTCCCCGGCGGTGTACCGCGCCGTGTAGTCGTAGATGCCGGATCGGGGACGGATCTCCACCACGGGGAGGGCCCGCAGCGACTCACCGTCGTCGATGACGGAAACCGCCACCTCGGTGCCCTCGATGAACTCCTCGACGATGGCGACCTCGCCGTAGCTGAAGGCGGCGACGACGGCGGCCGGGAGGTCCGCAGCCTTGTCCACGCGCGTGCAGCCCAGTGCGGAACCGCTGCGTGCCGGCTTCACCATCATGGGGAATCCGATCCTCTCGCCGAGCGCCGCCACGAGATTGGCCGCCCCCAGCTCGCGGAACATGTCGTGCGGCAGGGCCGACTGCCGCGGCGTCCGAACACCGGCCTGCGCCACGATGGGCGTGGCCACCGACTTGTCGAAGCCCATGCGCGACGCCGGTCCGGTCGAGCCGACGTAGGCCGTCCCGAGCAGGTCGAACACCGAGCGCAGGGCCCCGTCCTCGCCGGCTCCGCCATGGAGCACGGGGAAGACGACCGGATCCGCGACCGAGGCGAGCGTGGTCAGCAGGTCGGCGTTCACGTCCGCCTCGAGGACGGTGTGCCCGGAGTCGCGCAGCGCCTGGGCCACGCGGCGACCGGAGCGCAGCGAGACGTCACGCTCGTGGGAGAGCCCACCGGCCAGGACGATCACGTTGTCAGTCACGAGGGCTCCTCAGGAGACGTCCGGCGCAGGGCCGAGGTTGCGGTCGGTGTGCAGGTGCGCCTGGGCGCCGAGTCCGAAGGTCCGGTGCATCTCGAGCTCGTCGGCGATGGCCTTGCCGAGGCGTCGGGTTCCCTCCAGGATGCGCTCCGGCGTCGGGAAGCAGTACGACAGGCGCATGTTGCGGCTGCCGAAGCCGTCGGCGTAGAACGCGGTGCCGGGAACGTACGCCACCCGCTCGTTCACCGCGCGGGGGAGCAGCGCCTGGGAGTCGAGGCCCTCCGGGAGGGTGACCCAGACGAAGAAGCCACCGTTGGGCGAGGTCCAGGTGGTGCCGGGCGGCATGTGGAGGGCGAGGCCGTCCAGCATCGCGTCGCGGCGGGCCCGGTACATACCCCGGAAGGCGTCGATCTGGCCCCGCCAGTCGAAGTTCTCCAGGTAGCTCGTGATCGCGAACTGGCTGAACACCGGCGGCGACAGCACGGCCGCCTCCTGTGCGATGGTGAGCCGCTCACGGACGGCGTGCGGCGCGAGCACCCACCCCACCCGGAAGCCCGGGGCGAACGTCTTGGAGAACGAGCCCAGGTAGATGACGTCGGGATCCATCGAGCGCATCGCGTCGATGGGCGCTCCCTCGATGGTGAGGAGGCCGTAGGGGTTGTCCTCGACGACGAGGACGTCGAGCTCATGAGCGACCGCGAGCACCTCCCGGCGCCGCTCCAGCGGCTGGGTGATGCCCGTCGGGTTGTTGAAGTTGGGGATCGTGTACAGGAACTTCACCCGGCGGCCGGCAGCGCGCAGCGACACGACGGCCTCGCGCAGCGCACCGGGGACCAGGCCGTGCTCATCCATCTCCACGTGGTGGATCCGGGCCTGGTAGGCGTTGAAGGTCCCCATCGCGCCGACGTAGGACGGTGCCTCGCAGAGGATCACGTCGCCGGGGTCGACGAAGATGCGGGTCACGAGGTCGAGCGCCTGTTGGGAGCCACAGGTGATGACCACGTCGTCGGGGTTGGCCTGGATCGACTCCTCGGCCATCACCTCGACGATCTTCTCCCGCATGAAGAGCTCGCCCTGGCCCGACCCGTACTGCATGGCCTGGACGCCCTTGGCCTGGATCAGCTGGTCGAAGCTCGCACCCAGCTCGGCCAGGGGCAGGTCGGCGATGTTGGGCATGCCACCGGCCAGCGAGACCACCTCGGGGCGGTTGGCGACGGCGAAGAGAGCTCGTACTGCGGACACGGTCATGGATCCCGTGCGGTCTGCATACTGGTCGATGTACGGATCCAGCCGCGTGTCGCGGCGGGACGGTTCGAGTGAGCTCACCCGGCCATTCTCTCACCGGTCGGGCGCGGGTCCCAAAGGAGGCGGCGATGCGGTCACTGGTGGCGCTCGACAGCCATGACCTGCGCGCGTTGGCGTGCCCCTGGTGCGGGCGGACGCCGCGGGGCGCGACCCACGGCCTCAAGGCCGTCCGCGACGGAGAGGTGGTGGGGGTGCTGGCCGCGGCGCCGGCGTCCGAACTGGGAGGCATGTACCCGTCCAACAGCGTCGTCGTGCTGCAACTGTGGGTGCGGCGGGAGGATCTCGGCGAGCTCATCGGCACCCAGTTGGTCCAGCGCCTGGCTGCCACAGCCCCCCCACGCGTCCGTTGCATCGTGGCGAGTGGCACCCACCGGGCCGGCGACTGCCGGCACCTGCCCTCGACCTGGCTGGAGAGCCTTGGCTTCGTGGAGTCCGTCGCGGGCGTCCAGTGGCGGCTCGACCTGCGCCGGACGCTGCGGATCCCGGACGCCGCCCGTGGTCTCGCGGACGCCGTGAGCCGGCTGGTCCGTCCCGCTCGTCCCGCGGCGGCGAACCGGACGGGAACGTCCCGACGCTGACGGGCGGTGACGTACGAAGGGGGCCGATCCTCGCGGATCGACCCCCTTCGGTGGACCTGATGTCAGCGCTCGTCCATCGGGACGTAGTCGCGCTCGGTGGCACCGATGTAGATCTGGCGCGGACGCCCGATCTTGCTGCTCGGGTCCTTGATCATCTCGCGCCACTGGGCGATCCAGCCCGGGAGGCGGCCGATGGCGAACAGGACGGTGAACATGTCGGTCGGGAAGCCCATCGCGCGGTAGATGAGGCCCGTGTAGAAGTCCACGTTCGGGTAGAGCTTGCGCTCGACGAAGTACGGATCGCTGAGCGCCGCCTCCTCGAGCTCCAGGGCGATGTCGAGCAGCCGGTCGTTGCCGCCCGCGCGGTTGCGGAGGATGGCGTCGGCATGCTTCTTGATGATGGCGGCGCGCGGGTCGTAGTTCTTGTACACGCGGTGGCCGAAGCCCATGAGGCGCTCGTTGGAGGACTTGTCCTTGACCTTGTTGACGTAGTCCTTGACGGAGATGCCACGGGCGGCGATGTCGTCGAGCATCTCGAGGACGGCCTGGTTGGCACCACCGTGGAGCGGGCCGTAGAGGGCGTTCACGCCGGAGGAGACCGACTGGTAGATGTTCGTCTGGGCCGAGCCGACGAGGCGGACGGTCGACGTGGAGCAGTTCTGCTCGTGGTCGGCGTGGAGGATCAGCAGGACCTCCATGGCCTTGACGATCTCGTCGTCCAGCTCGTACGGGTGGGTGACCGTGCCGAAGGACATCCGGAGGAAGTTCTCGACGTAGGAGAGCGAGTAGTCCGGGAACAGGGTCGGCGAGCCGATCGAGTTCTTGTAGGAGTACGCCGCGATCGTGGGCACCTTGGCCAGGAGGCGGTGGGTCGCCGCGTCGATGCGCTCGTCGTCGAAGCCGATGGTGTCGGTGGAGAAGAGACCCAGGGCCGTGATGCCGGCGGACAGCACGGGCATCGGGTGGGACTTGCGCGGGAAGATGCGGAACATCTCGCGGATGCGCTCGTCGATCACCATGTGGTTCGTGACCTTCTCGGTGAACTCGGCCAGCTGCTCCTTGGTCGGGAGCTCGCCGTAGAGCACGAGGTAGGAGGTCTCGAGGAAGGTGGACTTCTCGGCCAGCTGCTCGATCGGGTAGCCGCGGTACTGCAGGACACCCGCGTCGCCGTCGATGTAGGTGATGGCTGACCTGCAGACAGCGGTGTTCGCGAACCCGATGTCGAACGTCGTGTCCCCGGTCTGGGCCATCAGCTTGCTGATGTCGTAACCGTTGTTGCCTTGGGTGGCCTGGACGAACGGAAGTTCCAGTGTGTTGTCGCCGTGGGTAAGGCTGGCAGGGGTCGTCATTGAACTCCTCCTTGAGGCGTTGTCGTAGCTCGGTCGTCACCCTACAGGCACGGATTCACGAGGAGCCAAAACGGCCCCACCGGAAAGTAGTTGACACTTCAAGCAAGTTCCGGTACCGTTGTTCCTGCAAGCAACCCACGAGAGGACAACACACATGTCGCAGCTCACCGAGCTCCAGGGGACCTACGTCCTCGATCCTTCGCACAGCACCATCGGCTTCGTGACCCGCCACGCGATGGTCACCAAGGTCCGTGGCTCCTTCGACGAGTACACCGGCACCGCCACGATCGACGGCGCCAACCCGTCCGCCTCGACCCTGAACGTCGACATCAAGGCCGCCTCCATCAACACCCGCAACGCGGACCGTGACGCGCACGTGCGCTCCGGTGACTTCCTGGATGTCGAGACCTACCCGGAGCTCACCTTCCGTGGCACCGACTTCGTCATCAAGGGCGACACGGTCGACGTGACCGGCGACCTGACGATCCGCGGCACCACCAAGACCATCACCATCCCCTTCGAGTTCCAGGGCGCTGCCACCGATCCCTTCGGCAACCAGCGCATCGGCTTCGAGGGCCAGACCGCCATCTCCCGCGCCGACTTCGGCCTGACCTGGAACGCCGCGCTCGAGACCGGCGGCTTCCTCGTCGCCGACAAGGTCGTCCTCGAGTTCGAGGTTTCGGCCATCAAGCAGGCCTGATCCTGCTCCTCAAGTTTCCGGTCTGACGCCCTGGGGGTGGGTGCTGTTGGATCGGACGCCGCGGGCCCCGTCCTTCGTGGACGGGGCCCGCGTGCATTCCCACGTTGTCCCCAGGGTTGTCCCCAGGTGGGGAAAACTACAGCCTTGTCATTCGGGTGCTCGCACGCATCGTCAGGCGTCGATCTCCGCAGCCACGTCTGCATGGACGTCGCCGACGTGGCCCGCGGCGTCCGCGAACGCGGCCAGCGTGTGCTCGACCACGGCGTCCAGGTCGCTCTCGCTGATCACCAGCGGGGGAGCGAACCGGATGGTGTGGCCGTGGGTGTCCTTGGCCAGGACCTCCTTGACCATCAGGCGGTAGCAGATGTCCTTGGCGGTTCCGAGGTCGGGGTTGACGTCCACGCCCAGCCACAGCCCGGCCTGGCGGATCTCGGTGGCCCAGCCCCTGTCGAGCAGTGGCTGCAGGCCCGCGGCGAAGCGCTCCCCGAGGATGCGTGAGCGGGCCTGCATCTCACCCGTCCGCAGCAGGTCGATCACGGCCGACCCGATGGCGCAGGCGAGCGGGTTGCCGCCGAACGTGGAGCCGTGCTGGCCCGGCTGGTACAGCCCGAGGATGTCGCGGTCGGCCACCACGGCCGAGAGCGGCATGATCCCTCCGCCGAGGGCCTTGCCGAGCACGTACATGTCGGGCACGACGCCCTCGCGGTCGCAGGCGAAGGTGGCGCCCGAGCGGCCCAGACCGGCCTGGATCTCGTCGGCGATCATCAGGACGCCCCGCCGCGCCGTGATCTCGCGCACCCGGGTCAGGAACCCCAGCGGTGGGACGATCACGCCGGCCTCGCCCTGGATCGGCTCCAGGAGCACGGCGACCGTGCTGTCGTCGATGGCGTCCTCGATGGCCGCGGCGTCCCCGAACGGGACGTGCACGAAGCCGGGCGTGTACGGGGAGTAGGAGCGGCGGGCCTCCTCGTCGTTGCTGAACGAGATGATGGTGGTCGTCCGGCCGTGGAAGTTGCCCTCCATGACGATGATCGTCGCCTCGCCCTCCGGGACGCCCTTGCTCTCGTAGCCCCACTTGCGAGCCGACTTGATGGCGGTCTCGACCGCCTCCGCGCCGGAGTTCATGGGCAGGACCATGTCCTTGCGGCACAGGTCGGCGAGCGCCTTGACGAAGGGGCCGAAGGGCTCGGAGTAGAACGCCCGCGACGTGAGGGTGACCTTCGCCAACTGCTCCTGCGCGGCGGCGACCAGGGCCGGGTGTCCGTGACCGAAGTTGACCGCCGAGTAGGCCGACAGGCAGTCGATGTACCGGTTGCCGTCGATGTCGGTGACCCGGGCGCCCTCGGCCGCGGCGATCACGACCGGCAGCGGCGCGTAGTTGTGCGCACCGTAGGTCTCGACCTCGTCGATGGCGGCGCGCTGGCGGTCGCTGCGGGGTTCCAGGGCCATGGTTTCCCAGCTCTCACAACAGACGGGCCGGCGGCCCGGGCGATGCCTGATGCTATCAAGCCGTCGGTGCCCCCGTGGCGAAAAATGTTTAGCCATCAACGAGATGAACGCAAGGCTTTCCTGATGGAAAGGCGCTTGTCGTACGAAATTGACCCTTGCCGGAAGAGCCGAACGCCCAGCCACAGCAGCGCAGTGGCGGACGCCAGGAGCACGACCACGACCCCGACCGCCTGCCCGACGGGCACGATGCCGAGGGCGTTGCGCAGGAGGGCTGTGACAGGAGCCGTCAACGGGAACCAGGTCAGGAACTCCGACAGGACGCCGGTCGGCTCGTTGACCACCATCGCCCCGGTGTACAGCGGGAGGAACATGGCCAGGATGATGGTCCCGAAGGCGGTGCCTGCGTCCTTGGCGGTCGGCATGACGGCGCCGATGGACACCAGCAGCCCCGTGAAGACCAGGAAGCCGCCCGTGAACAGGCCCCCTGCCAACGCGATGCGCACGGGATCCAGCACGACGCCTCCGTCGAGCCCCAGGGCCGCCATCTCGTCCGGGGTCGGCCCGGCTCCGGCGGGTCCCGCGGCCATCCCCGACGGCAGGCCCAGGGACAGGAGACCGAGAGCGGTGAGCGGCACCAGCAGGGCGAGGCCCTGGATGATGCCGACCAAGAGGACCGCCGTCACCTTGCCGATGATCAACACGCGCGGATCCAGCATGGTCAGGATCATTTCCGTGACCCGGTTCTCCTTCTCCTCCACGGTGATGTTGAGCATCTGTTGACCCAGCATCAGCACGCCCATGTAGAGCAGGAGGAGGAAGAGTCCCGGTGCGACGGCGGCGGCGATGCCGGGCGCCCGGGTGCCGTCCTTCCAGAGCTCGGCGGTGACACGCACCCCGTCCAGGACGCCGGTCAGCCTCGGGTCGCCGATCCGTTCAGCCGCCGAGCGCTGCACCAGTTCCCGCGCGATCGCCTGCCATTGGCCCGACTGCACGAGCCCCAGGTCCTGCCCCACGATGCGCACCGGCTGTGTCGTGGGATCGACCGGGATGTCCACGTGCAGTGGCGACCGGCCCTCGCGCACGGCAGCGGCGCCGGCAGCGGCGTCCGTCGTCGACGTCCCGCGCATCTCCCGGGCGACATCCGCCTCGACGATTCCCGAGGCGTCCGTGTAGGTGAAGGGGGTGCGCTGCTGGGACTGCGCGTGCATCGAGGCCGCGGCGCTGTTGTTCGAGAACCACATGAGCGCGAAGATCACGAGGACCAGCGCCGGGACCGAGAGCGAGGTCAACCAGAAGGACGGCCTCATGAGCGTGCGGCGCACGTCGAAGCCGATGACCGTCCCCACGTTGTGGAGGTTCATGCGGCTGCACCCTCCCCGGTCGAGGTGCCGTAGATCGTCAGGAAGACCTGCTCCATCGACGTCCGTGCCGCGTCGAAGCTGCGGACCTCGACCCCGGCGTCCACCAGGTGCCGGAGCAGGGCTTGGGCGTCCGTGCCGGGGGACAGCTCGATCTCGGCGTAGTTCCGCTCCACGATCACCGGACGCCAACCCCGCGGCTCGGGCAGGACGCCGCCGAAGTGCAGGCGGACGATGCCGGTCCCGTGGGCGTCCTGCACCTCGGCGACCGTGCCGTACGCCTCGGCCTTCCCGTCCTTCAGGAGCAGGACGCGGTCGCAGAGCCGCTCCACCTCGTCCATCTGGTGGGTGATGATGACGACGGTGGCACCGGCCGCGCGGTGCGCATCGACCAGGTCGAGCAGGAGGCGGCGGTTCACCGGGTCGAAGCCCTTCGTCGGCTCGTCCAGGATCAGGAGGCTGGGGTTGTCCATGATCGTGACGCCGAGCTGCACCTTCTGCTGCTCGCCGCCCGAGAGCGTCGTCAGCCTGGCGTTGCCCTTGTCCGCCAGCCCCACGCGCTCGAGGAAGGCGAGGCTCCACAGGGTGGCCCGGTCGCGATGCATGCCCTTGAGCCGGCCGAAGTGGGTCATCACGTCGAGGACCTTCTCCCTGCGGTAGAGGCCGCGCTCCTCAGGGAGGTAGCCCAGCGAGTAGTCGGCGGCCGGGTCGAAGGGGGCGCCGTGCACCAGGAGACGGCCCGTCGTCGGGGGATGGATGCCGAGCAACGCCCGGATGGTCGTGGTCTTGCCCGAGCCGTTCGCGCCCAACAGGCCGAACGTCTCGCCGGGCTGGACGTGGAAGCTCAGCCGATCGACGACCGTTCTGTCGCCGAACCGCATGCTGAAGTCGTCGACCTCGATGACGGGGGTGCTGGTGTCCACGGTGCCCATCCCACCACGCGCCGGAAGGAAATGGCGTCCGACTTCGGTCGGAGCGCGGCTCCTTCGGTCGACGGGGGTGTCCGGCTAGTTTGGGTGGCATGGCAGAGCTCATCCGTGACCCCCTGGTGGGCGACACCGGCTCCGAGGGGCAGCTCGCATGATCCGGCCTGCCGAGCGACGCGACGTCGCGGCGATCCACCAGTTCATCGTGGACCTGGCGGTCTACGAACGCGAGCCGGACGCCGTGCGGGCCACGGCGTCCGACCTCGAGGAAGCGCTGTTCGGTGAGGCGCCGGCGCTGTTCGCGGACGTCGCCGAGGTGGAGGGCCGCGTCGTCGGGATGGCGATCTGGTTCCTGAACTACTCCACGTGGGACGGACGCCACGGCATCTACCTGGAGGACCTCTACGTCGATCCGGCGTTCCGGGGTTCGGGGCTCGGCCGCGACCTGCTCATCACGCTCGCACGGCGGTGCGTCGAGCGCGGCTACACGCGGTTCCAGTGGTGGGTGCTCGACTGGAACACCCCGGCCACCGACTTCTACCGGGCGATGGGTGCGGTCGCCATGGACGAGTGGACCGTGTACCGGACCCACGGCGACGCGCTGGCCGCGATGGCCGCCCTGCCATTGCGGACGACCGGTGTCGCGGAGGCACCCGCGCACTAGGCTGGCTCCCGCGCACGAAAGGTGGACCCCATGTCCTTGTTCTCCGATGTCCAGCAGGCAGCTCCCGATGCCATCCTCGGCCTGACCGAGCAGTTCAAGGCCGACACCAACCCGAAGAAGGTCAACCTCGGTGTGGGCGTCTACCAGGACGAGACCGGCAAGCTCCCGCTGCTGCGTTGCATCGAGGCCGCCGAGAAGAAGCTCGCCGAGAAGGCCGCCGCCAAGGGGTACCTGCCCATCGACGGCCTGGCCACCTATGACGCCGACGTCAAGGACCTGGTCTTCGGTGAGGGCTCCGCCGTTCAGGACCGCGTCGTCACGGTGCAGGCCCTGGGGGGTACCGGCGCGCTGAAGATCGGTGCCGACTTCCTGCACCAGCTGTCCCCGGACGCCACGGTGCTCATCTCCAACCCCAGCTGGGAGAACCACCAGGCGCTGTTCACCCGCGCCGGGTTCACCGTCGACAAGTACACCTACTACGACGCCGCTGCCAAGGGCGTGGACTTCGACGGCATGATCGCCGACCTGAAGGCGGCCGCCCCCGGCACGATCGTCGTCCTGCACGCCTGCTGCCACAACCCGACCGGCTACGACCTGACCGACGAGCAGTGGGACCAGGTCGTCGAGACGGTCCTCGCCGGCGACCTCGTCGCGTTCCTCGACATGGCGTACCAGGGCTTCAGCGAAGGGCTCGAACAGGACGGCGCCGTCGTCCGGAAGTTCGCCGAGCGCGTCCCCTCCTTCTTCGTGTCGACCTCGTTCAGCAAGAGCCTGTCCCTGTACGGCGAGCGCGTCGGCGCCCTGTCGATCGTGTGCGCCGACGCCGAGGAGGCCAAGCGCGTCCTCTCCCAGGTGAAGATCGTGATCCGCACCAACTACTCCAACCCGCCGACCCACGGCGCGCTCCTGGCCGCGACCGTCCTGTCGGACGCCGACCTGCGCGCCCAGTGGGTGGAGGAGCTCGGCGAGATGCGCGACCGCATCAAGTCGATGCGCACCGCGCTCGTGGCCGGTCTGGAGGACGCCGGTGTCGAGGGCGACTTCAGCTACATCACCGACCAGGTGGGCATGTTCTCGTTCTCGGGCCTGACCAAGGACCAGATGGTGCGCCTCCGCAACGAGTTCGGCGTCTACGGCACCGACACCGGACGCATCTGCGTGGCGGCCCTGAACACGGGCAACATCGCTCACGTCAGCGAGTCGATCGCTGCGGTGCTCAAGGGCTGAGGTCCCCGGCGGTCCGTCCTAGACCGGGTGGTGCTGGGCCAGCCAGTCGACGGTGACCTCCCACGCCTCACGCGAGGCCCGGGAATGGTGGAACCCCAAGCTCGGGGACGGGTTGTCGAACGCATGGTCGGCGCCGTCCCACAGGTGGAACTCGGCGCCGTCCGACTCGACGACCTCCCGGATGCGGGAGACCTGATCCTGCGGGATGAACGTGTCGGAGTCCCCGAAGTGGTGCAGGCTCGGGACACCCGGCCGGGCCCCGGACACGAGCTGGGGCAGGGCCGACCCGTAGTAGCTGACCAGGGCGTCCGGGCGCGCCTCCCGCGGGGGCTCCTGGGCCGCGGCGTAGGCGAGCCCGCCGCCGAGGCAGAAGCCGACCAGGGCGACGGCTCCGTCGGTGTCCTCGCCCGCCCGCAGCCACTGGACCGCGTCCCGGATGTCCGAGACGGCCGCCTCCCAGTCGAGCCTCCCCGTGACCTCCATCGCCACCTGCAGCGCGTCGGGGGAGTCCTCGGGGATCGCGTCCTCACCCACCCGCCAGAACAACTGGGGCAGGACGACGGTGTAGCCGATCTCGGCGAGGTCCCGGGCGCGTGATCGCATGTAGTCACTGCGGCCGAAGATCTCCTGGACGAGAACGATCCCGCCGCCGCGGCCGGAGTCGGGCCGCAGGAGGGTGATCGGCATCTCGGATCCGTCGGGACCCGGGAGTCTCACGGGAATGGTGGTCTCGGTGATCGTGGGCATCGTCGCCTTCCTTGCCGTGGGGCTTTCGTCGAGCCTAGCCGGGGGGGGGGGGGGATGACCGTCGCTGCTCTCACCCGGCGACCTTGACCCGGAACCAGCGATGGCCGTAGCCCTCGAGTGCCACCTCGAGGGAACCGTCGTGCGGCAGGACCGCCGCGCCGTCGAGGAGGTCCTCGAGGGTGTCACCGTCGCCCAGCTGGTCGGCCAGGGTGATGGTCACCGGGTCGGCACCCAGGTTGTGCGCGGCGACGACGAAGGAGTCGTCCAGGCCGATCCGGTGCGCGAAGACCTGCCTCTCCGGCTGCTCGAGCACCTCGAACGCGCCCCAGCCGAACTCGGGCCGCTGCCGCCGGACGCCGATCAGCGAGCGGATGAAGGACCACAGCGAGTCGGGGTCGTGCTGCTGCGCCGCGACGTTGACGTGCTCCGGGCCGTAGCCGTCCGGCGTGACCCGTTGGATCAGCCTGCGCGGCTCCGCGTCCGAGAAACCGCCATTGCGGCCGCGTTCCCATTGCATGGGGGTCCGGACCGCCATGCGGCCGTCGGCGCGGAGGTCCTCGCCCATGCCGATCTCCTCGCCGTAGTAGAGCGTGGGCGTCCCGGGCAAGGAGAAGAGGAGGCTGTACGCCATCCGGATCCGGCGTGGGTCACCGCCGAGCATCGGGGGGAGCCGCCGCTTGAGGCCGCGGTCGAAGACCTGCATCTCCTTCTCGGGTCCGAAGGCGTCGAAGACCTCCTGCCGCTCGGACTCGGAGAGCTTGTCGAGGGTGAGCTCGTCGTGGTTGCGCAGGAAGGTGGCCCACTGGCACGTCGGGTGGATCTGCGGGCGGGCGAGCAGTGCCTTGGCCAACGGACGGGCGTCCGCCCGGGCCAGCGAGAGGTAGGTCGCCTGCATCCCGATGAAGTCGAACATCATGTGCAACTCGTCGGCCGCATCCCCGCCGAA
This sequence comes from Propioniciclava sp. LT294, assembly GCF_059516005.1. Taxonomy (NCBI): domain Bacteria; kingdom Bacillati; phylum Actinomycetota; class Actinomycetes; order Propionibacteriales; family Propionibacteriaceae; genus Propioniciclava; species Propioniciclava sp. LT294. Next base: position 234,048 of record NZ_JCAKNG010000005.1, on the reverse strand, counting down.
GAACTTCTTCTGGTCCGCGTGCGGGACGTTGACCTCGCCGAGCATCATCGCGTCGCCCTTGCGCCGGCTCAGGAACCCGCGGATGCGCTTCATGACGTCGTGGGGGTCGACCGCCATGGTCCTGGTGCCGGTCTCCTGCTTGTTCTGCTCCAGGAACGGGACGGCGTCCACCCGGAAGCCGTCCACCCCCAGCTCGAGCCAGAAGCCGACGACGCGCAGGATCTCGTCCATGACCTTCGGGTTGGCCATGTTGAGGTCGGGCTGGTGGCGGTAGAAGTGGTGCAGGTACCACTCGCCGGTCGCGTCGTCCTTCGTCCAGATGCCCTTCTCCTGGTCGGGGAACACGACCTCGTCCGAGGTGTCACCGGGGTCGGTGTCCCGCCACACGTAGTGGTCGCGGAAGGGATTGTCGACGCTCTTGCGCGACTCCCTGAACCACGGGTGCCGGTCCGAGGTGTGGTTGACGATCAGGTCGACGATCACGCGGATTCCCCGGTCGTGGGCCGTCCGGACGACCTCGACGAACTCCCCGTGGTTGCCCAGACGGGGGTCGATCCCGTAGAAGTCCATCACGTCGTAGCCGTCGTCGCGGTCGGGGCTGGGGTAGAGCGGCATGAGCCACAGCGTGTTGATGCCGAGTTGGGCCAGGTAGTCGATGCGCTGGGCCAGCCCGGCGAGGTCGCCGCAGCCGTCCCCGTCCGTGTCCAGGTAGGTCTCGATGTCGAGGCAGTAGATGATGGCGCTCTTCCACCACAGGTCGCTGGTGTCGGTGATGCGCATGGATCGTGCTCCTTGTCTCGTGGGGTCGAGGTCAGCGCAGGGCCGGCAGCAGGTCCTCACCCGCGGCGTCCAGCCAGGGGCGCTGGTCCTGGCCGACGAAGTGCAGGTAGATGTCGTCGAAGCCGAGTTCGGCGTACTCGTGGATCCACTCGGCGTGCCGGCCCAGGTCGGACGCGATCCGGACCGCACCCGCGACCGCCTCGCGGGAGGCGTGCTGGGAGAGGTCGTCGAAGGTCGACACATGGGTCACCTCGCCCAGGACCGTCGCGCTGAACACATTGGAGCGCCACTGGTCCCAGGCGATGGCCTCGGCCTCGGTTTCGGTGGGCGCCCACGACAGGTGCAGTTGCAGGACGCGCGGGCCGCGGCCACCCGCCTCCCCGTACCGGTCGAGCACCTCACGGAGCTTGTCGTGGCTCTGGTTGACGGTGATGAGGCCGTCCGCCCAGCCGGCGACGCGCGCGGCCGACTCCGGCGAGATGGCGGGGCCGATCAGCGGGGGCACGTCATCGGGGCGGTCCCACACCCGGGCGTGCTGGACGTCGACGAGGCCGGTCCGCGTGACCTCCTCGCCGGCGAGCAGGCGGCGGATGATGTCGACGGACTCCTCCAGGCGGGCGACCCGGACCTCCTTGCGGGGCCAGGGCTCTCCCGTCACGACCTCGTTGACGGCCTCGCCGCTGGCGAGCGCCGTCCAGAACCGGCCGGGGAACATGGACGCCAGCGTCCCGATCTTCTGGGCCATGACGGCCGGGTGGTAGCGCTGCCCCGGCGCGGAGACGCAGCCGAAGGAGAGCTTCGTGGTCGCCAACGCCGCGCCCAACCAACTCCATGTGTAGCCGGAGTGGCCCTGCCGCTCGGACCAGGGGTGGAGATGGTCGGAGCACATGGCCATCTGGAAGCCGACGTGCTCGGCGTGCTGCACGTCGCTGAGCAGTTGTCGGGGAGAGATCTGTTCGTGGTTGGCGTGGAATCCGATCCTCGTCATGCCCCCACCTTAGGCACCGTCCCCACGGGCACCGGTCAGCCGATGCCCAGATACTCCTCGAGTGTGAGGCTCGAGTGGGGGCCGAACCGGGATGAGACCTCGGTGCCGACCCAGCGCAGGTGCCACGACTCCCACGCGTAGCCGGTGATGTGGGTCTTGCCCTGCGGGTAGCGGATGATGAAGCCGTACGTGTGGGCGTTGGCGGCGAGCCACGTCGCGTGCTCGGTCCGGGCGAAGGCGGCGCCGCGGTTGAGGCCGTCCCAGACGTCGAGCGCCAGACCGGTCTGGTGCTCGGACGCCCCGGCCTCGGCGAAGTAGAGCCGGGCCGTCTTCTCGGGGTACTGCGTCAGGGCCCTGTTGAAACTGTCCTTCTGCGTGGCGTGGCCGCGGTAACCGGACCGGATCGTGAGCGTCAGGTTGTCCGCCCTTGCGGCGGCCCGGAGCCGCTGGAAGGAGGCGGTCACGTCCGGGTGCAGGCCGTGCGGCTGCCCGGCCCAGGGCGGCACGTACGACGCCGACAGGCGATGGTCCTTGCTCACCACAGGGATGCCCTTCACCTCGAAGGGAGTGTCCGTGATCGGGCCGGTCGCCCTGCCTGCCTTGGGTGAGTCGGTGGGGGCGACGGTCGGCCCCGGCCGGGGCCCAGGGGTGGTGGCCGTGTCGGTGGGAGTCGGAGGGGGCGTGACGGGGGGACGCGCCTCCGCGGCGCCGCGACCGGGGGGCTGGGCGACGGTGTGAACGGGGGAGGGGGAGGCGGCCGACGGCGCCGGAGCGGTGTTCCGGGGGGCTGTGCAGCCCGTGACCACCACGGCGGCCACCACGAGGCCCACCAGTCCGGGGATCAGGCGAGACACGCCGCCAGCGTAGGGCGGGTCCCTCAGCGGAACCAACCGAGCACGACCCAACCCACCGCGGCCGACACCCCGGCTGGCAGGGGCCGCGGGCGGGCCGCATGCCCACATGATGTCCTACGCCGTGTCGTAGTACCCTGACCCCATGACCCAGACGGCAGCGCAGCCCACCCGCAACTCCCCGCCCCGCCCCGGTCATCCGGGGGGCCACCCCGGCGGGCACCCGCACAGCGCCCCGTCGCGCCGGAACCTCGACTTCGACTCCGCACCGTTCATCGCGATCTGGGAGACCACCCAGGCCTGTGACCTGGCCTGCCAGCACTGCCGGGCCATGGCTCAGCCGCTGCGCAATGCCGGCGAGCTGACCACCGAGGAGGCGAAGGCGATGATGCGCCGCCTCCGCGAGTTCGGCCCGATCGTGTTCGTCTTCTCCGGTGGTGACTGTTTCAAGCGGCCCGACATCGTCGAGCTCGTCGGGTACGGCGCCGACCTCGGCCTGCGCATGGGCATCACGCCCGCCACGACCTCGCTGGCGACCAAGGAGCTGTTGCAGGAGCTCAAGGACGTCGGTCTGACCCGCCTGGCCATCTCCCTGGACGGTTCCAACGCGGACATCCACGACGAGTTCCGCCGTGTCAGGGGCTCGTTCGACCACGGCCTCCGCATCCTGAAGGACGCCCAGGACGTCGGGCTGTCGACGCAGGTCAACACCGTCATCCGCAAGGCCAACATCGACGACATGGATGCCATGACCGAACTCATGACGACGCTCGGCGTCGTGTTCTGGGAGGTCTTCTTCCTCGTCCCGATGGGTCGCGCGAAGGCCGACGACGTGGCGTCCGCGGAGGAGTTCGAGCAGGTCTTCCACCAGCTCTACGACCTGAGCAAGACCGCGCCGTTCGACATCAAGGCCACGGCCGCCCCGCAGTACTCACGCGTCGTCATGCAGCGCAAGCGCGCCGAGGTGCGCGCGGGGGCGGACGAGGACGTCCACGAGGTGATGACCCGCGGCATGCACTACTCCCAGAGCGACGGCATCGGTCGCGCGCGCAACGTCAACGACGGTGACGGCTTCGTGTTCATCAGCCACACCGGTGACGTCATGCCCTCCGGCTTCCTGCCGATCAAGGCCGGGAACATCCGCGACGACGACATCATCGAGATCTACCGCAACGCGCCGGTGTTCAAGGAGCTTCGCGATCGCACCCTGCTGAAGGGCAAGTGCGGCCTGTGCGGCTACCGGGACGCCTGCGGCGGGAGCAGGGCCCGGGCCTACGCCATGACCGGCGACCACCTCGCCGAAGAGCCGTTCTGCGCCCACGAGCCGCCGCAGTTGCGCGCCCGCTGAGAGCCGTCGCGGTCGGGCCGGGTCACCGCCCGGGTGGCCCACCGCTCAGGGGATCGTGACCTGGTCGGTCGGCGCCGAGAACGGGAACGGAGCCGACTGGGGGAATCGCGCCCGGGCGTCCTGCAGGAAGGGGATCAGCTCGGGATGGTCGCGCAGCGCGTCCGCCAGCACCGTCCACTTGCGGTCCTGGACGCCGAGGGTGGGAATGCCCATGATCGCCAGCGCCACGCCCACCGCGACGAGCGCGATGGGGCCGATGAAGCTGCTGTTCCCCGAGCCGATCCACATCACCACGCCCATCACGACGCCGAACAGGGTGAGGCCGCCGGCGAGTCCGAACACCGTGCCCGGCGTGACGAGCCCGCGGTTCGGCGCGGGCTCGAAGGCGAGGTCGAGCGGCTCCGCACGGAGTTGCCTGCCGACGATGACGACATCGCGTACCAGCACGACCGACAGAACGAACAGGACGGCCCCCACGATCAGCGCCACGGGGTGGAAGTTGGTCAGGACGAGGATGGCGATGGCGCCGATCACGACGACCACGAGCAGTAGCCGGGTCATCGTCGAGATCACGCCCCGCATGGTCGTGCGATTGGCGATGTTCTCGATGTAGCTGTGCGCCTCCATGGCGTGGGAGCCTACCGCTGTCCAGGCGCGGACAGTGGCTTCTGGCAGGGGTTGCCGCGCGTCATTAGATTGACCCCATGTTCGCCAAGATCCTGGTCGCCAACCGTGGTGAGATCGCCGTGCGCGCCTTCCGCGCCGCCACCGAGTTGGGCATCAAGACCGTCGCCGTCTTCCCGTACGAGGATCGGCTGGCCGAGTACCGCCTGAAGGCGGACGAGAGTTATGAGATCGGCGAACGCGGTCACCCCGTGCGCGCCTACCTGGACGTCGAGGGCATCATCGCGGCCGCGAAGGAGGCCCAGGCCGACGCGATCTACCCCGGCTACGGCTTCCTCAGCGAGAACGCCGGCCTGGCCCGTCGCTGTCGCGAGGAGGGCATCACGTTCATCGGCCCGTCCGCCGAGGTGCTCGACCTGACGGGCAACAAGGCCACGGCGATCGCGGCCGCGCAGGAGGCCGGACTGCCGGTGCTGCAGGGGGCCGAACCGTCGGACGACGTGCCCACCCTGGTGGCCGCCGCCGAGGAGATCGGCTACCCGGTGTTCGTGAAGGCCGTCGCGGGGGGCGGTGGCCGCGGCATGAGGCGCGTCGACGATCCGGCTCGCCTGCCGTCCGCGCTGGAGGAGGCGATGCGCGAGGCGGACGCCGCGTTCGGTGACGCCCGCGTCTACCTGGAGGAGGCCGTCGACCAGCCGCGGCACATCGAGGTGCAGGTGCTGGCTGACGCCACGGGTGAGGTCATCCACCTCTACGAGCGCGACTGCTCGGTGCAGCGCCGCCACCAGAAGGTCGTCGAGCTGGCCCCGGCACCCAACCTCCCCCCGGCACTCCGTGACCAGATGTGCGCGGACGCCGTGCGCTTCGCGCGCCACATCGGGTACGTGAACGCCGGGACGGTCGAGTTCCTGCTGGGCCCGGACGGTCGCTACGTCTTCATCGAGATGAACCCGCGCATCCAGGTCGAGCACACGGTCACCGAGGAGGTCACCGACGTCGACCTGGTCTCGTCGCAGATGCGCATCGCGGCGGGGGAGACCCTCGCCGACCTCGGGCTGGCCCAGGACCTCATCCACGTCCGCGGCGCCGCACTGCAGTGCCGCGTCACCACCGAGGACCCGGCCAACGGGTTCCGCCCCGACACCGGCCGCCTGAGTGTGTACCGGACGCCGGGCGGCTCGGGCATCCGCCTCGACGGCGGAACGGTGTTCGCCGGCGCCGAGATCGGGGCGCACTTCGACTCGATGATGGTGAAGCTCACCTGCCGCGGCCGCGACTTCCCCACCGCGGTCCGGCGGGCGCAGCGGGCGCTGGCGGAGTTCCGCATCCGGGGCGTCAGCACGAACATCGGTTTCCTGCGCGGTGTGCTGGCCGACCCCGACTTCCTGGCCGGGCGGGCCACCACGTCCTTCATCGACGAGCGCCCCGAACTGCTGCGCCCGCACGAGTCCGCCGACCGCGCCACCAAGCTCCTGCAGTTCCTGGCCGAACGGACGATCAACAAGCCCCACGGCGACCCCCGGACCCCGGTCGTCGCCCGCACCAAGCTGCCGAAGGTCGACCTCGCAGCCCCGCCGCCCGCCGGCTCGCGCCAACGCCTGCTCGACGTGGGCCCGGCCGGGTTCGCCCGGGCACTGCGCGCCCAGGAGGCCGTGGCGGTGACCGACACGACCTTCCGGGACGCCCACCAGTCCCTGCTCGCGACGCGTGTCAGGACGCGCGACCTCGCCAACGTCGCGCCCACCATCGCCAGGACCCTGCCGCAGCTGTTCTCGGTCGAGGCCTGGGGCGGGGCCACCTACGACGTCGCCCTGCGGTTCCTCAAGGAGGACCCGTGGGAGAGGCTCGCCCTCCTGCACGAGCTGATGCCCAACCTGCCGCTCCAGATGCTGCTGCGGGGGCGCAACACCGTCGGTTACACGCCGTACCCGCTGGCCGTCACGAACGCGTTCGTGGCCGAGGCCGCGCGCACCGGCGTCGACATCTTCCGGATCTTCGACGCGCTCAACAACGTCGAGCAGATCCGCCCGGCCATCGAGGCCGTGCTCGAGACCGACCACGCCGTCGCGGAGGCCGCCCTCTGCTACACGGGCAACATGACCTCGCCCGGCGAGCGGCTCTACACACTGGACTACTACCTGCGCCTGGCCGAGCAACTCGTCGAGGCGGGGGCCCACATCCTGGCGGTGAAGGACATGGCGGGCCTCCTGCGCGCGCCCGCGGCGTCCAGGCTGGTCAGTGCGTTGCGCCAGAACTTCGACCTGCCCGTCCACCTGCACACCCACGACACCGCGGGCGGTCAACTGGGCACGCTGCTCGCCGCGATCGGTGCGGGCGTGGACGCCGTGGACGTCGCCAACGCCGCGTGGGCCGGGACGACCTCACAGGTGTCGATGTCGGCGCTCATCGCGGCGACGGACGACACCGAGCGCGCCACCGGCCTGAGCCTCCAGGCGGCGTCCGACCTCGAACCGTACTTCGAGGCGGTGCGCGTGCTCTACGGCGAGTTCGAGTCGGGCCTGCCCGGCCCGACGGGGCGGGTGTACCACCACGAGATCCCGGGCGGCCAGCTGTCGAACCTGCGCCAACAGGCGATCGCATTGGGCCTGGGTGACCGGTTCGAGGCGATCGAGGACATGTACGCGGCCGCCAACGCCATGCTCGGCAACATCGTGAAGGTGACGCCCTCGTCGAAGGTCGTGGGCGACCTGGCGCTCGCGCTGGTCGGCCAGGGCATCGACCCGGCGGCGTTCGCCGACGACCCGCAGCGCCACGACATCCCGGACTCCGTGGTGGGCTTCCTGAACGGCGACCTCGGCCGGCCGCCCGGAGGGTGGCCCGAGCCGTTCCGGACGAAGGCGTTGGCCGGACGCCGGACCAGGCCCGTCGAGACCGAGTTGGCCGCCGCGGACGCCGCGGCGCTGGCGTCCGACCCGCGGCGGACGCTGAACCGCCTGCTGTTCCCCGGACCGACGAAGGACTACGAGGAGGCCACCGAGACCTACTCCGACCTGTCGGTGCTGACCACACGGCAGTTCCTCCACGGCCTGGAGCCCGGCATCGAGCACGAGGTGCCCATCGAGCGCGGCAAGACACTCCTGATGAGCCTGCAGGCGATCGGGGAGGCCGACGAGCGGGGCCTGCGTCCGGTGCTGGCGACGGTGAACGGCCAGGTGCGGCAGGTGCTGGTGCGTGACGCCTCGGTGACGTCGTCCGTCGTGGCGGCCGAGCGGGCCAACCCGGCGGAGCCCGGCCAGGTGCCGGCCCCGTTCTCGGGCGTGGTGACCCTGACCGTCGCGGTGGGGGACCAGGTGGCGGCGGGCGACCAGGTCGCGACCATCGAGGCCATGAAGATGGAGGCGTCCATCACGACCCCGGTCGCCGGCGTCGTCCAGCGGGTGGCGTTGCAGCACTCCCAGGCGGTGGAGGGCGGAGACCTCTTGCTGGTGGTGGCGCCCTGAGGCGGCGAGGCACGCCTGAGAGCGCCTACGCGACGCTGGTGCGTCGCGCCGGCCCGAGCTGGATCGCCAGCGCCTTCGTCGCCCGCCTCCCGTACGCGATGCTCCCCCTCACGATGGTGCTGTTCGGCCGGGCGTTGACCGGCTCGTTCGCGCTGGCCGGGCTGCTGATGGCCGCGTACAGCCTCGGCGGCGCCTCGGGCGCCCCGATCGTGGGGCTGCTCGCCGATCGGTTCGGACGCCGACGCGCCCTGCTCGCGCTGACCGCGGCGGCCGCCGTGTCGATCGCCGCGCTGGCCGCGCTGGCCTTCGTGCCGGCACCGCTGGCCGTGCAGGTCCTCGTCTCCGCCGTGGTCGGCGCCTGCAACGGCCAGGTCGGGGCGATGGCGCGCGCCGGCTGGTCGGCCGCCCTCGACGAGGAGCCCCAGGGGTTCCACCAGGTCGAGGTCGCCATGAGCTACGAGACGGTCGCCGACGAGGTCTCCTTCGTCGCGGGCCCCATCCTGGGCGCGACCCTGGCCGCGTCGCTGTCGCCGGTGTTCGCCCTCGGCGTCGCGTGGGTGCTGCTCGTCGTCGCGCAGACTGCGTTCGCGTTCCAGCTGCCCGCGGCCCGGACCACGGCGGGCGGCCGGCCCCACGGCCGCGTCCCGGGCCGGATCGCCGCCTGGCTGGCGGTGTCCTTCGTGGTCGGCGCCGTGTTCGGCACCACCCAGACCGGCCTGGCCGCCCTCCTCCAGGGCACCCCCGACGAGGTCTGGACCGGCGTCGTCTACGGCGCCATGGGCGTGGGGAGCGCCCTGTCCGGTGCGTTCGCCCACCGCCTGCTGCGCCGCTGGTCCCTGCCCGTCCGGGTCGTCGGGTCCGGTCTGGTCCTGGCCGTGCTGGCCGCCGGCCTGGCCCTGACCGACCGTCCGTGGGCCCTGGCCCTGGCCTGCTTCGGCATCGGTCTGTGCGTCGCCCCGCTGTTGATCGCGGCGTCCACCGGCACCGAGCGGCTCGCCGAGGCGGGCAACACCCTCGTGCTCACCCTCCTGTCGACCGCCTCGATGGTGGGCGTCGGTGGCGGCGCGTCGGCGGCCGGCTGGCTGATCGACTCCCTGGGGGCGTCCGCAGCGCTCGTCGCGCCGTCCGTGCTCGGAGTCGCCGCCGCGCTCGCCGGGATCCTGGCGCGCGTGACGCGGGCGGACGTGCGTGCCCTCCGGTCCGGGCGGCGCACGTCCCCCTAGAGCAGTTCGATCGCTCCCGACGTCCCGTCGATCCGGACGCGCTGGCCGTCGGCCAGGCGGGTGGTCGCGTCGTGGACGCCCACCACGGCGGGCAGGCCGTACTCGCGGGCCACGACCGACCCGTGCGTCATCAGCCCGCCCACCTCGGTGATGAGGCCGGCGGCGGCGAGGAACAGCGGCGTCCAGGCGGGGTCGGTGCCGGGGCAGACCAGGATCTCGCCGGGGTGGAGCTGCGTGGTGCGCGGGTCGAGCACCACGCGGACGGCACCCTCCGCCACCCCGGGCGACACGCCCATCCCGCCCAGCTCGGAGTTCCCCGCGGAGATCCCCTCGTGGAAGGCGCGGCCGTCCTCGACGAGCACCCGGGGCACGCGGGCGCGGCGCGCCTCGGTCGCGGCGACGGCCCTGCGCTGGGCGACGAGCTGGTGCCAGTCGGCGGCGAAGGCGCGGTTCAGCTCGTCGACGTGCAAGAACGCCAGGTCCGCGACCGCCCCGAGGCGGCCCGCCTCCACGAGCTCGGCGGCGGAGGCGTCCAGGCCGGTGCGGATGATCCCGAAGCACCGGATCATCGTGAACTTCGGCGTCTCACGTCCGCCCGCCAGCCCCCGGATCGCCTGGGCCGAGCGCTTGATGCGCAGCGCCCGCGCGGGGGGCGAGGCGTCCATCAGGCGGCGGATCGAGCGACCCGCCTCGTGCTGGCCCTCCTTGTGGAGCGCGCGGGGGGAGGCGCTCGCCGGGAGCGACAGGTAGGACTTGATCGTGTGCATCACGGGCGTGGGGTCGTCACGCCAGCGGAGCGCGCCCAGGTCGATCTCGGCCACGCCGCGCATGCCGTAGGCGTCGAGGAACCGGGCGATGGACGCCTGGGCGACCCGCGGCAGCCGGCCGGTCAGGAACTGCCGCGCCAGGTCGGACGCCGGGGTCTCGGCCACCCAGCCCCACGAGGTGGCGTCGCGCCGGATCTCCGCGGCCACATCGGCCAGGGTGAGGTCCATCTCCGTGGTGACGTTGCCCGGCAGGGCCCGCAGGGCGGCCATGGCCAGGGCGTCGGCGTCCGGCAGCCCGGTGCGGGCGGCCAGTTCGCGCAGCGAACGCAGTTCGAGCATGGTCGGCAGCATGATCGGTGCGAATGCCGGCAGCAGGACGGGGAACGCCCGGTTCGCATAGTCCTCGAGCGCCTGGACGCGGGCCGTCAGCCGGGCCTGCGGCGTCGGGCGCCCGGCGGCGGCGGTCATCATGCGCTCGACCTGCTCCACCAGGTGCTCGGCCGCCCGGTCCAGGGCCCGCCGCGCAGCGGCAGGGTTCGTCGGGGCGGCGCGGACGCGGGGGGCGACCCGGGGCACCAGGGTGGCCAGTCCCGCCGCGATGCGCGGGGTGGGGGTCACCCGCGTCGGGCGCAGCCCGGGCTCGTCGGCCAGGTCGGTCAGGATCGCGATGGAACCCGGCTCGACCATCGGCAGGAAGTCCAGGAGGAACTTGCGGGTCGCCCGCGTGCGCATCAGCCCGTCGAAGCGGACCCACAGGCGCTCGCCGGCGGGCTGCACGAACCGGTTGGTGCGCCAGTCGACCCGGCGTCCGACCAGCCGGGGTGCGCCCGCCAGGACCATGCGCAGGGCGTCCTGGCCCAGGGGAGTCATCGGCTCGAGCATCCCCTGGAAGGCCCCCAGGCTGAACCAGACCTCGGGCTCGTCATGGCGGTCGGGGTTGGGCGCCGGAAGCGGGTACAGCGAGGTGATGGGCCGGGCCTGCAGGACGTGGATGGAGTCGCCGGACCGCGCCCACTCGATGTCCATGGGTTCGCCGTACAACTCGACGATGCGGCGTCCGAGCGCGACGACCGCCTGCAGGTGTGTCGGGGCCAGCGGGGCGGCCCCACCGGCCAGCGTCTGCGACCGCAGGTTCCCGGTGGCGGTCTCGACGGTGGACGTGACGGGGGTGACGCGGCCCGACGCCAGCGCGTCGCCCAGGCCGGCCACGGCTTCCACGACGGACTCGTCGCGGCGCCCCGTGGAGGGGTTGGCGGTGAAGAGGACGCCGGAGGCATCGGCATCCACCATCTGCTGGACGACCACGGCGATGGCCACGTCCGCGTGGTCGAGGGCGTTGCGCCGGCGGTAGGTGATGGCGCGCTCCGTCCACAGCGACGACCAGCACTCCACGACGCGCGTGAGGGCTTCCTCGAGGGTGGTGACCCCCAGGAAGGTGTCCTGCTGGCCGGCGAAGGAGTGGCCCGGGAGGTCCTCGGCCGTCGCGGACGAGCGGACGGCCACGGGGGCGATCAGGTCACCATCGGCCAGGAGCGGGGCCAGCACCCGGAGCAACCGGGCGCGCTGCTCGGCCGAAGGCCTCGCTGCCGCGAAGGCCGCCCGGATCGCGTCGGACGCCACGGCCGCGGGCTCGTGCAGCGCCGCGGTGATGGTGGGAGCCAGCCCGTGCTCGAAGACGAACACCTCGTACTCGTCCGTCTCGAGGACGACGAACGGTGGCACGGGCAGTCCGGCCTCGCGGAGGCGGACGAGGTTGGCGCCCTTGCCGCCCAGGCGGGGGAGGTCGGGCCGGCGGGTCATCGGGCCAGTATTCCACCGGCGACGGTCCTAGGGTGGTCGGCGTGGACATCAGGGGTTTCAGGAAGAGCTACGAACAGGGCGAGTTGGATGAGCGCGACGCGGCCGACGTCCCGCTCCAGCTCTTCGACCGTTGGTTCGGCGACGCCCGTCGTGTGAAGGGCCTCGAGCCCAACGCGATGACGCTCGCCACCGCGGACGGTGAGGGCCGCCCGTCGGCCCGCATCGTGTTGTTGAAGGAGTACGATGAGGCCGGGCTCGTCTGGTACACCAACTACACCTCCCGCAAGGGCCGCGAGCTGGACGCCAACCCCCGGGCCGCCCTGCTGTTCTTCTGGGCGCAGCTGGAGCGGCAGGTCCGGGTGGAGGGTGCCGTCGAGCGGGTGTCGGCCGCCGAGTCGGACGCCTACTACGCCGTCCGTCCCCTCGACTCCCGGCTGGGCGCGTGGGCGTCACCGCAGTCGGAGGTCATCGCCAACCGCGGCGTCCTGGTCGCCAACGCCGCTCAGGCCGCGGCCGAGCACGGGTTGAACCCACCGCGTCCGGACCACTGGGGCGGTTACCGCCTGGTGCCGGACGTGTGGGAGTTCTGGCAGGGGCGGAAGTCCCGCCTGCACGACCGTGTGCGGTACCGGCGCGAGGGTGGCTCGTGGGTGCGGGAGCGGCTCGCCCCCTGAGGTTGCCGCACCTGATTGGGAATCTGAGAATTTCTCAGTAAACTGGCGTCTTGTTCAACCAGTTCTCAGGTTCGGAGTCTTGATGTACCAACCCCGTCGCGCGTCGCTCCCCGTCTCCGTGGAGCGCCCAGCGGCGACCGCGTTCGAGGGTGGGCCTCGACGGGCCGCCCGGCGTCCCGGCAGCGCGCTGCTCTCGAAGGCCGTTCCCACCGTGGTCTCCCTCGGGGTCCTCGTCGGCGCCGGTGGTGTCGCCCTGACCGCCGACGCGGCCCAGGGCGAGGTTCCCGCCACCTCGGCGGTACCCGCCCCCGTCCGTGGCCAGGACTCGACGAGCCGCAGCGAGGATCGCGCGGCACTCGTCGCCACCACCGAGCTCGGCGAGGGGGCTGCTGGTGCCACCCCCCAGGCCTCCGACGCCACCCCCCAGGCCGCTGCGGACGCATTCGTCGTCGGCGCCTGGTCCGACTCCTTCGGGGCCCCGAGCGGCACCCGATTCACGCAGGAGGCCGTCGAGGTCCGCGCGACGGCCGCCGGTGACGCAGCCGTCCTGGCCACGCTGTCCAAGGGCACCGAGGTCAAGGTGAACGACAAGGTCGTGGACGGGTGGACGCAGGTCGCCTCGGGCACGAAGATCGGGTGGGTCCGCACGCAGCAACTCGGCGCGAAGGCCCCCGGCCCCGTGGTCGCGACCCCGGCCGCGCGCACCGAGCCGGCGGCCGCGTCGGGCGGCCGGCTGGCCCGCCCCGCGCAGGGCTCCCTCGGTTCGCCCTGGGGGATGCGGATGCACCCCATCCTGAAGTACAAGCGCATGCACGGCGGTGTCGACATCGGCGGGAGAACCGGCCAGCCCATCTACGCGGCCGAGGACGGCGTGGTCACCACGGCGGCCAGCGGCTACAACGGCGGATCGGGCAACAACATCCGGATCGACCACGGCCGGCTCGCGGGCAAGGCGGTCGAGACCGCTTACCTGCACCTGCACACCATCAGCGTGAGGGCCGGCCAGAAGGTCAAGCGCGGCCAGGTCATCGGCACGATGGGCAGCACCGGTCTCTCGACCGGCCCGCACCTGCACTTCTCGCTCTACCTGAACGGCGCCAACGCCGACCCGGCGCCCTGGCTGCGCTGATCCGCGCAGGCCGGGGACTCAGATCCCTGGCTCGTGCGGGAGGCGTCCGGCCTTGACGGCCTTCAGCAGCAGGGCGTGGTCCGCCTCGGTCTGGTCGGCATAGGCGCACGCCCAGCGCGTGAACGCCTCGACCGCGGCGTCCTTCTTGCCGAGGTAGCCGGAGATGATGGATGCCCCGGACGTCCGTGCGTGGCCCTTGGCCAGCAGGTGCCCGACGATGCCGGAGTAGTCGACCAGCGCGCTCGGCGACATGTCCTCGAGCGGGACGCCGCCCTTCATGTTGCGGTACTGGCGAACGTAGTACTGGTGCTCACCGACGGTCGTCCAGCCGAGCAGCGGGTCGGACACCGTCTGCAGCTGCTGCTGGTACTCCACGACGCGCTGCCCCTGGTGGGCGTGCCAGGCCGTCTCGCCGTGCACGTAGGGGGCCAGCACCGAGCGCTGGGCCTGCTTCAGCTGGAGGAACAACACGTCATCGGGGCGCGACCCGACCAACAGGGCCACCCATGCGCGCAGGCCGACCGACCCGACGCCGACGACCTTGTGGGCGATGTCGACCAGCGAGTAGCCCCCCACGATGCGGCGCCACTGCGGGGTGAGGGTGGGCAGGTACGCGTCCAGGGCCTCGGCGATCGCCTCCTGCTTCTCCCCGCTGGGGTGCGTCACCAGGGGCGGGTCGTCGACGATCCGGCTGGCACTCGTCGACCCCCCGGCCAACTTGGGCAGCTTGCGGTCGGACGTCCGTCGCCGCGCGGCCTTCGCCGCACGCTGGATCTCGTCGCGCAGCGTGGACTCGGTGGCCGTCTCGTGGAGGAGGTCCACGTCGAGGTGGTTGAACGCGCGCCACAGCAGCGGCTGCTTCGACAGGAACGAGACCTCGTCGCGGTAGGCCGCGACACAGGCGCGGACGGCGTCCGCGCACTCCTCCTCCGACGCCCCGTTCACGCGCCCCAGGACCCAGATGGACGCCGTGAGCCGCCGCAGGTCCCACTCCCAGGCGCCGGTGTGCGCCTCGTCGAAGTCGTTGAGGTCGATGACCTGGTTGCCCTCGGGGGAGCGGTAGAAGCCGATGTTGCCGATGTGCGCGTCCCCACAGGCGGTGGTGTGGACGCCGGTGGCCGGCAGGTGGGCGACGTCGTGGGCCATCAGGTTGGCGGTGCCGCGCAGGAATCCGAACGGGGAGGCCGCCATGCGAGCGGTGCGGACGCCCAACAGCCACTGCAGCCGGCCCGCGTGTGACTGCTCGATGATGGCCACGGGGTCGGGCCGGTCGTCGGTCGGGGTCCACGTGCCCAGTGCGGCGTGCGGGGTCTCGTCGCGGAGTGACTTGCCGTGGTCCACGCGTTCGGCCCGGTTGGTGGCCGGGATCCGGAAGGAGGTGAAAGCGTCCGCGAAGTGCGATTCCCGACCGGCCGATGTCATGGGATCATCTTCATCCCGGGGCCCTCGGCAGGACAACCGCCGTCCACCCGATGCCGCGATGGCGAGAAGTTCAGCGTCTGAAGGGCTGCACTATGCTGGTGCGCGTGAACACTGCAACGAACGCGAACGGCAAGCTCACCTTCCTCCGCGTCGCCGCCCTGCTGGCCGCGATCGGATCGATCCTCTCCCCCCTCCTGGCCACCGGGCCGCTGTCGGGCACCGGCCCCCTGAACGCCCTCCACGGGACGGTCGGCAACCTCAACTTCGTCCTGGCCCTGGCCGCCGGCGTCGCGGGCGTCCTGTGGGGCCGCGCCTCGGGCAACAAGGGCCTGATGATGCACGCCCTGTCGCTCCCGGTCCTGGCGATCATCCAGATCGCCCTCGGGGAGATGCACCTGACGATGCTCCACATCGTGCTCGGCTTCGCCTACCTGCTGGCCGCCGTCGCTCTCGTCACGATGGCTGTGCGCAAGCCCGGTGCCACTGCCTGACATACTGGGGCGCATCACGTCGTCGTCGCCTGCTGAGGAGAACCAGATGCCACGTTCAGGCCTCGCCCTGACCATCGGCTTCGCCGCTGAGGCGGTCCGGGAGTCGGCGCCCCTCGTGCACTGCGTGGCGCCGCGGGCGGCCACCTCCTTCGTGGCCGAGGTGCTCCACGGTGCCGGTGCCCGTTCGGTCGTCACGGGAACCTCCCCGGACGCGCTGGCCGCCGGCCTCTCGGCTGACGCGGTCATGCTGGACCTCGGCACGCTGGTGTCGGAGTGGTCGGACGCCGTGAACCCGACGGTCGCCCAGCTGCGCGCCAGCGGCATTCCCTGGGTGCTGGACGCCACCCCGCTGGGTCGCGAATCCCTGCGGGCGGATCGCGTCCGCGGGCTGCTGGGCCACCGCCCCACCGTCATCCGCGCCTCCGAGTCCGTGGTGGACGGCGTCCGCCTCGAGGCGGCCGACGGCGCGCTCGCCCTCGGGGACGCGGAGATCCTGGTGCACCACGCCGGGAACGACGTGGCGGTCCTCGCGGGATCCGCGATGCTGGGTCAGGTCCCGGGCGTCCGCGCCGCGGTGTCGGCCCTCATCGCGGCCTGCGCCACCGTGACCGGCCCGGTGGAGTCCGCCCTCGCCGGCGCGGCCTGGCTCGCCCTCGCCGCCGACCGTGCCGAGCCGAACAGCAACGGTCCCGCCTCCTTCCGCATCGCGCTGGTCGACGCGCTGTGGACCGTCCGTGGTGACGAGATCGCGGAGTACCTGCAGATCTGAGGGCCGCCCCCCACACGCGGTCACCCACCCGATGGTGGACCCGGACCTTCGGTGATCTGGCACGCTAGGGGCGTGTCTGGATTCAACCTCTCCCGCGATCACTCCGGCGAAGCCTGGTTCCGTCTGGGCCGCCTCGAGGTGACCTCCACGGTCCTGCTCGTGGTGGGAGGGGCGGTCGGGGCGGTGTTGTCGGCGTTCATGCCGATCCTGCTCGACGCGGGGGCGTTCATCCCGGCCAAGGTGCTCGGCGGCCAGGTCTGGCGCATGGTGACGTGGCCGTTCGTGGACGGCATCTCCCTGTGGAGCGTCATCACGCTCGCCCTGTTGTGGTACTTCGGGCGGGATCTGGAGCGCCAGATCGGGCGGTCCTCCATGGCGTCGCTGTACGTCGGCTTGTGGGCGACCCTGACGGTGGTCAACTTCGTCGTCGGGGCTGCCCTCGGCGGCGGGATGATGTTCGGGCTCGGGGCGATCCAGTTCATCATCCTGCTGCTGTGGATCGCCGAGAACCCACGGCGTCCGTTCTTCTTCGGCATCCCGGCCTGGGTGGTGGGCGCGGTCCTGGTGGCCATCGAGGTTCTGGGGTACATCGCCCTCCGCAACATCGCCGGCCTGGTGAGCCTCGCCCTCACGGCGGTCGTCGCCGTGTTCCTCGGTCGGGCCTTCGGGCTCCTGGGCGACCTGACGTGGCTGCCCGGACGCCTGCGGCCCCGTGGCTCGGCCCCCGGCGGGCAGCAGCGGGAGCCGCGGCCGGCGCGGGCCGGGCGGCGTGCGACCACGCGGCACGCGTCCGACAGCGAACGCATGGACGTCCTGCTGGAGAAGATCTCCGCCCAGGGCATCCACAGCCTGACCAAGGCCGAGCGCAAGGAACTCGACGCTCTGCGCGAGCGGCGGCGCCGGGGACGCTGAGTCAGTCGAGCGCGCGGCGGGCGGCGCCCTTGTCGGCCGACAGGGCCAGGGAGGCGTAGATCTTCAGCGCGTTGGAGACCGTCCGTTCACGGCTGACGGGCTTCCAGCCCCGCTCTTCCTGCTCGGCGCGGCGCCGGGCGAGTTCCTCGTCGGAGAGTTCGACGTCGATGGTCCGCTCGGGGATGTTGATCGAGATGATGTCGCCGTCGCGGATCAGGCCGATCGGGCCGCCCGAGGCCGCCTCCGGAGAGATGTGGCCCAGGCTCAGGCCGGATGAGCCACCCGAAAAGCGACCGTCGGTGATCAGCGCGCACTTCGGGCCGAGGCCGACGCCCTTGAGGTAGGAGGTCGGGTAGAGCATCTCCTGCATGCCGGGGCCACCCTTGGGGCCCTCGTAGCGGACGACGACGCAGTCACCCGCGACGACCTTGCCGCCGAGGATCATCTCGACGGCCTCCTCCTGGCTCTCGGCGACCTTCGCCGGGCCCCGGAACACCCACTGGTGCTCGGGCACGCCGGCGGTCTTCACGATCGCGCCGTCCGGGGCGATGTTGCCCTTGAGGACGCCGAGGCCGCCGTCAGCGGTGTACGCGTGCTCCACGCTGCGGATGCAGCCCTTCTCGGCGTCCGTGTCGAGGTCGGCCCAGCGGTTGGTCGAGCTGAACGCCTCGGTCGTCCGGACGCCGCCGGGCGCGGCGTACCAGAGGTCGATCGACTCGGGGGTCGCCTTCCCGCCGCGGAGGTCCCAGTCGTCGAGCCACTGGGCGAGGCTGGGGGAGTGGACGGCGTGGACCGACTCGTCCAGCAGGCCGCCCCGGCGGAGCTCGCCGAGGATGGCGGGCATGCCTCCCGCACGGTGGACGTCCTCCATCCAGAACTCGGTGGAGTTCGGGGCCACCTTGGACAGGCAGGGCGTCACGCGGGACAGCGCGTCGATGTCGTCCTGGGTGAAGTCGACGCCGGCCTCCCGGGCCGCGGCGAGGATGTGCAGGACCGTGTTCGTGGAGCCGCCCATGGCGATGTCGAGGCGCATGGCGTTCGAGAACGCGGCCTTGGTCGCGATGCTCTTCGGCAGGACGGAGTCGTCGTCCTCGTGGTAGTGGCGCTTCGCCAGGTCGACCGCGAGGCGGCCGGCGCGCAGGAAGAGGTCGCGGCGGGCGGACGCCGTGGCCAGGGTCGAGCCGTTGCCGGGCAGGGAGAGGCCGAGGGCCTCGGTGAGGCAGTTCATCGAGTTGGCGGTGAACATGCCGGAGCACGAACCGCACGTCGGGCAGGCGTTGGCCTCGATCTGCTCGATCTGCTCGTCGGAGACGGTGGAGTCGACCGCCTTGATCATCGCGTCGATGAGGTCGAGGCGCTGGTCGCTGGTGCCCTCGTCCGGCGCACCGGAGACGACGCGCTCACCGAGGACGCGGCCGGCCTCCATGGGGCCGCCGCTGACGAACACGGTGGGGATGTTCAGGCGGAGCGCCGCGAGCAGGTGGCCCGGGGTGATCTTGTCGCAGTTGGAGATGCAGACGAGCGCATCGGCCTGGTGGGCGTTCACCATGTACTCGATCGAGTCGGCGATGACCTCACGGCTCGGGAGGCTGTAGAGCATGCCCGAGTGGCCCATGGCGATGCCGTCGTCCACGGCGATGGTGTTGAACTCCCGCCCGACGCCGCCGGCTTCCTTGACCGCGCCCGCGACGAGCTGGCCCATGTCCTTGAGGTGGACGTGGCCCGGCACGAACTGCGTGAAGCTGTTCGCGATCGCCACGATCGGCTTGCCGAAGTCGGAATCCGTCATACCGGTCGCGCGCCAGAGCGCACGGGCGCCTGCCATGTTGCGGCCGTGGGTGGTCGTGCGGGAGCGAAGGTGACCCATCGTTCGTCCTTCCTGCGGTGTCCTTTCAGGGTAGTCCGTGCCCCGCAGGCGGTGGCGAGCCTTCCGGAGGATGGCCTGAGGCGCTCCACCGACGTGCGTGTCCTGCCCACTGCCGCGGACGGCTCGCAGGGTTGGCCGCGTCCGTAGTCTGGGAGCATGATCTGGCCCGCACTGCTCGCCGTTCTCACCGTGGTTGCCCTCGTGGCGCGCATCGTCCTGGTCCGGCGTGAAGGGGACGCGCCGGGCAACGAGACGGTCGCGGTCGCGTTCGCTCCTCCGCGCGCGGTGACCCCCGGTCTGGCGGCGGCCCTGCGCCGCGAGGTGAAGGACTCCTCGATCGTCCCCGCCGAGATCCTCGACCTGGCGGTCCGTGGCGTCTGGCAGGTGGGAGTGGCCGGCGAGGGCAAGGCGAAGACCTGGTTCGTCCAGCGCAACCGGCTCGAGGAGCCCGACCTGCCCGAGGTGCCGCTGGCGGTCCATCGCGCGGTCTTCCCGCCGGGATCGGCGCTGACCCGGGTCGAACTCGGCCCCGACCGTGAGCGCACCCTCGCATTCCAGGCCGCCACGGCCGAGGCCCACGGCGCCGTCGCGCGTCGCGGCTGGGTGGAGCACGGGTCGTCCACCCGGTTGCTCGCTGCGGGCTGGGGCGGCCTCGGCCTGGCGGCCGTCGGCTTCATGACCCTCATCAACGGCACGGTCGCGGGCGCCCTGCCGCTGCTGGCCATCACCATCATCGGCGGCGTGACCACGCAGTTCATCAAGCCGAAGCCCTGGCGCCTCACCTCCGAGGGGCGGCGCATCAACGACGAACTCGACGGCCTCAAGCTCTACATGACCATGGCCGAGAGCGACCGCCTCAAGGTCCTCCAGGCCCCCGACACGGCCGAGCGCGTCCCGGCCCTCGCCGGGACCGATGGCCAGGACAAGGGTGAGATCGCGAAGCTGCACGAGCGGCTGCTCCCGTACGCGGTGGTCTTCGGCATCCTGCCGCAGTGGTCCGAGGTCGTGAAGCACGCGTACGAGGACGCGGAGTACGCCCCCGACTGGTTCCTGTGGGCGGGCTACGACATGGTCTCGATGATGCTGTGGACCAACTTCCTCATGGGCGGCGGCCTGGACGCCCTCGGCGGGCTCGGCGACTTCGGCACCGACGTCGGGGACGCCACCGGCCTCTCCGAGCTGGACGGGGGCGACCTGGGTGGCCTCGGGGACGGCGGTGACCCGGCCGGCGACATGGGCGGTGGCGACGTCGGTGGCGACGGTGGCGGATTCTTCGGCGGGGGCGGAGACGGCGGAGGGTTCTTCGACGGCTTCGACTTCTGACGGCAACAACGAACCGGTTTGTGATTTCACGCGCGCGCCCGGCCTCCGCTGGTTAGCGTGAGGTGACATGACCTCGTCCGGGGGCACACCCCGGCAAGCGCGAAGGAGCAGACCGTGGCTGAGTTCGTGGACCTCAAGGCCAAGCCCTACCACCTCTCGGATGCCGACATCCAGTGGGTCGAGGACACCATCGCCGGCATGACGATCGAAGAGAAGATCGGCCAACTGTTCATCAGCCACAACCGCGACCTCGACGTCGACGAGGCGCAGGAGAAGATCGACAAGTACCACTACGGCGGCCAGCGGTACAAGGACTCGGGCTCGGCCGCCAGGGACGTCTTCCGCTTCACCCAGGGCCTCCGCGAGGTCGCCAAGATCCCCATGCTCGTCGCGGCGAACTGTGACAACGGTGGCGACGGTGCGTGCGAGGAGGGCACCTACATCGCCTCGGGTGCCGCGTGCGAGGCGTCCGGTGACGAGCAGGTCGCCTACAACGCGGGCTTCGTCTCGGGCCAGACCTGCCGAGCGCTCGGCGTGAACTGGAACTTCGACCCGTGCGTCGACATCCTCTACAACTGGCGCAACACCATCGTGAACACCCGTGCCTACGGCACCGACGCCGACACCGTGCTCAAGTACACGCGCGCCTATCTCAAGGGCATCACCGACAACGGCCTCGCCACCTGTGTGAAGCACTTCCCCGGTGACGGCACCGAGGAGCGCGACCAGCACCTGCTCCTCGGCGTCAACGAGCTCACGGTGGAGGAGTGGGACGCGTCGTTCCGCAAGGTCTACCAGACCCTCATCGACGACGGCCTCCACTCGATCATGGTCGGCCACATCGCGCTGCCGCACTACTCCAAGAAGCTGCGTCCGGCGTTCACCGACGACGACATCATGCCGGCGACCCTGGCCCCCGAGCTCCTGACCGACCTCCTCAAGAAGGACATGGGCTGGAACGGCCTCACGATCACGGACGCCTCGCACATGATAGGCTTCGCCGCCGCCATGAAGCGCTCCGACGCCGTCCCCGGCTGCATCGCCGCCGGTTGCGACATGCTCCTCTTCTTCCGCGACGAGGACGAGGACTACGAGTCGATGATGGAGGGCTACCGGAACGGCGTCATCACCGAGGAGCGCTTGATGGACGCGCTGCGCCGCATCCTGGGCGTCAAGGCGGCCATCGGACTCCACAAGGGGGAGCACCGGCCGACCGAGGAGGGCCTCGCGGTCATCAACGGTGAGGAGCACCAGCGCATGGCCGCGGACGCCGCGGACAAGGCGATCACCTTGGTGAAGAACACGAAGAACGAGCTCCCGATCCGTCCGGAGACCCACCCGCGGATCGAGCTGCGCGTCCTGTCGTCCAACGAGCCCGGCGCCATCTACGCCAGCGGCGGCACCGCGGACCTCATCAAGGAGGAGCTGGAGGCCGTCGGCTTCCAGGTCACCATGGGCAGGGGTGACGAGCGCATCAGCGGCAAGGTGGCCGACTACAACGCCAACTTCGACGCGACGCTCACCTGGTGCGACCAGCGCGGCTACGCGTCGGAGAACGCCTATCGCATCCGCTGGGCCAACCCGATGTCGGCCGACATCCCCTGGCAGGTCTACGAGAAGCCGGTGGTCTTCATCGGCCTGAACTGGACGACGCAC
This sequence comes from Propioniciclava sp. LT294, assembly GCF_059516005.1. Taxonomy (NCBI): domain Bacteria; kingdom Bacillati; phylum Actinomycetota; class Actinomycetes; order Propionibacteriales; family Propionibacteriaceae; genus Propioniciclava; species Propioniciclava sp. LT294. The sequence goes on along the minus strand of NZ_JCAKNG010000005.1, from coordinate 211,963 downwards.
CTCTACGACGTCCCGATGGTGAAGACCTTCATCAACGCGTACAAGCCCACGCGCGAGGTCATCCGCCAGACGATCCAGAAGATCATGGGCAACTCCGAGTTCAAGGGAACGCCCAACGAGCTCGTCTGGTGCGGCGGCCTCTGGGAGGCCAAGCGCTGACCCTGGTCCGGAGCACCTGTCCCGGGGCGGCGCACGGGACGGCCCGACCGCGGCGGGACAGGTGCAAGGATGGCGGCGTGACCGAGATGCAGACACTGGCCGCGACGCTGGCCGGCCCGGACCGCCCCGGCATCACCCACGCGCTCATGAACGCCGTCGCCGGGCTCGGCACCGAGGTGCTCGACCTCGAACAGGTGGTGGTCCGCGGCCAGGCGACGATCGCGTTGCTGCTGGGTTCCCTGCCCGACGACCTCGCCCGCCTCGAAGACCGCCTCGCCGGCACAGCCGCCCGGCTCGGCTACCGGCTCACCATCGAGGAGGGCCTGGGTGACAACCCGCCGCGCCCCAAGCGTGTGGTCGTCACCATCCTCGGACGCCCCCTGCGCGCCACCCACCTCGCGGCCGTCGGCCAGGTCATCAGCGAGCACGGCGGCAACATCGACCGGGTGCGCCGCCTGTCCCGCACCCCGATGACCACGCTGGAGTTCATGGTGTCCAACGCCGAGGTCGGGGCGCTGCGCCCCGCGCTCGCGGCGACGGCCGCCGAGACCGGCTTCGACGTGTCCGTCTCCCCGGCCGGCCTCGCGCGTCAGGGGCGTCGACTGGTGGTCATGGACGTCGACTCCACCCTCATCCGCGACGAGGTCATCGAACTGCTGGCCCGGCACGCCGGCCGCGAGGCCGAGGTCGCCGCCGTGACCGAGCGGGCCATGCGGGGGGAACTCGACTTCGCCCAGTCCCTGCACGAGCGGGTGGCCACGCTGGCGGGCCTGCCGGTCAGCGTCTTCGACGAGGTCTTGGACGCCGTGCGCCTCACTCCCGGCGCCCGCACGCTGGTCGCCACGCTGCAGGACCTGGGCTTCGCCGTCGGCCTGGTCTCGGGCGGGTTCATCGAGGTCGTCGGTCCGCTCGCCGCCTCGCTCGGCATCACGCACGTCCACGCCAACCGGCTCGAAGTGCGCCAGGGGGTCCTCACCGGTCGCGTGGACGGCCCCGTCGTCGACCGTGCCGCCAAGGCCGAGACCCTCCAGCGCTTCGCGGCGGAGGAGGGCCTGCCCCTGTCGCGGACCGTCGCGATCGGCGATGGTGCCAACGACCTCGACATGCTGGCCACCGCGGGCCTGGGTGTCGCGTTCAACGCGAAGCCGGCGGTCCGGGCGTCCGCCGACACGGCACTGAACCTCCCCTACCTGGACGCCGTCCTCTACCTGTTGGGCTTCAGCCGCGAGGAGGTCGAGGACGCGGCGTCCATGCGGGTACCCCGCGCCGACGTCACGGACTGACCGGTCCGCCGGCGGACGCCCGGAGGCGCCACCACGGGCCGATCGCCAGCAGCACCATGCAGCCGGTGATGAAGAACGCCCATCCGAAACCGAAGACGTCAGCGATGAGGCCGGCCAGCAGCGTGCCGGCGATCGAACCCAGGTCGGTGGACATCGAGAACGTCGAGAGCGCTTGGCCGCCGTTGCGGTCGGAGCCGATGATGTCGGCGAGCATGGCCTGCGAGGCGGGCTGGATCATCGAAGCGCCCACGCCCGTCAGCAGCGACAGGCCCAGGAACACCGGGAGCGACACGGCCCAGCCGAACACGAGCGTCGTGAGCCCGGTGACGAGCAGGCCCACCATCAGCACCGGTCGTCGGCCCAGCGCGTCCACCATGCGGCCGGTCAACTGCTGCGCGATCACGTTGCCGACCGCCATGAGCGTCAGCGCGATGCCGGCCATGGGTGCGCCGATCGTCGGCACGTGGGCGGCCATCAGCGGCACGAGCGCGATCCGGACGCCGAAGGTCGCCCAGCCGTTGGCGAAGCCGGAGACCAGGAGCGCCCGGTAGTCAGGCAGCGCCATGGCCTCGCTGAGCACCATGCGGGGCCGGACGTCCTGGACGGCCGGGTCCTTGGGCGGCTCGCGCAGGAACACCAGGACCACCAGCAGCGCCACCACGACGGTGCCGCCGTAGATCGCGAACGCCACCCGGTAGCCGAGCACCGCCAGGAAGGTGCCCAGGATCGGGCCGATGATGTTGCCGAGCAGGAACGCCGACCCGTAGAGCGCGGACGTCCGCCCCCGCGCGGTCGGGGGTGCCAGCCGGACGATCAGGCCCATGGAGGACACGGTGAAGGTCACCGAGCCGAGGCCGCCGAGGCCGCGCCACAGCAGGAGGTCCCAGTAGCCCACGGCGACCGCGCACAGGAAGGAGCTGGCGGCGACGACGGCGAGGCCGGCGATGTACATCCACCGCTCGCCTAACCTGCTGATGAGCGAGCCAGCCGCGGGGGCGAAGACCATCCGGGCCAGCGCGAACACCGTCACGATGGCGGACGCCGCAGCCACACCCACGTCGAAGCTGGCGGCGTACTGGGGGAGGATCGGTGCGATGATGCCGAAACCCAGCGCGATCACGAACGCGGCGGTGACCAGCACCCAGATCTCACGGGGCACAGGAACCCGGGTCGCGGGCGCGGCCGTACCCGTCACGCGGCCTCCGCGATCGACGCCGCGGTGCGGACGCGCGGGCGTAGCCGTCCGGTGTGGCGCAGCAGCCACAACGCGGCGTTGAGAAGGCAGATCAGCCCGATCGCGGAGGCGCAGATGAAGATCGAGAGGTCTCCGGCCATCTGGGCCCACGTCCACCACATCACCTGGACGACCAGGGCGCCGAAGACGAAGACGGGGGAGACGCCGCTGATGTCGGGCGAGGTGAGCAGGTCGCGGGTCTGGTCCCCGAAGCCGATGGCCAGCGGGACGACGGCGAACACGCCGAAGCCACCCGCGGGCGCCAGCAGGGCCACCAGGACACCGACGAGCCCCACGGCCAGGGGGAGGGCCCAGGTGCCGAGCAGGGGGAGCCGCCGATCACGCTGGACCAGCAGCAGGACCAGCGCGGCGAGCAGGCCGCTCAGGGCGTTCGGGACCGTCACGTTCAGGTGCCCCGAGATGAGGCCGTGGGCCGTCCAGCCGATGCCGTTGGCGACGTTCAGCTGCCACAGCAGGGGGCTCACTCCGGCGCTCGTGCGTGTCGCCAGCAGGTGCACCACCTGGGGCACGGACAGCGCCGACCCCACGACGGCGCAGGCCCACCCCCACAGCACGACGTAATCCACCCCAGCAGGCTACGCCCCGGGGTCGTCCCACGTCGCATCGGTGCCCCTGTTGCCCCATGGGTGGGCCGGGGTAGCGTGACGGGCATGGTCACTCTCGTGCTCACCCTGATCGGCGACGACCGGTCCGGCATCGTCAACGCGCTCGCCGAGGTCGTGGCCTCCCACGACGGGAACTGGGAGCGCAGCCAATTGGCCGAGCTCGCCGGTGCCTTCGCCGGCATCGTCGTGGTCACGCTCCCCAGCGACAGGACCGAGTCCTTCCGCTCGGCGGTGACCGCGCTCGAGGGCCTCACGGTCGTCGTTCACGACGCGGACGCCGCCGCCGCCGATGAGCCGGCCGCCCGGATCACGGTCGAGTTGCTCGGCAACGACCGACCCGGTCTGGTCAAGGAGCTGTCGGGGGTCTTCACCGCGCACGGCCTCTCCATCCAGGAGGTCGAGACGGGCGCCTACGACGCGCCCATGGCCGGCGGACGCCTCTTCGAGGCACTGTTGGTCGTCCCCATCACCGAGAACACCGACACGGACGCCCTGCGCGCCGACCTCGAGCGGCTCGCCATGGAGCTGATGGTGGACATCACCGTGGAGGACGTCGAGGAATGACCCACGTGCGGGTCCTGCAGCCGTCCAGCACGACCGTGGGCGGTGAGCCGATCCTGCGGCTGGTGCCCACCGAGGGCGTCCGTTCCGTCGGGCCGTGGACGTACGTCGACTGGTTCGGCCCGGGCATCCTGCGCCACCCGTCCCGTCGGCAGGCCGACACGCAGTCGCTGACCTGGCTGTTCGCCGGTCGCCTGCAGCACACCGATTCCACCGGGCTGGACGTGGAGTACGGGCCCGGCCAGGCCGTCGTCGTGACTGCGGGCACGGGCATCGACGTGGCCGGGGGAGCCGTGGCCGACGAGCCCGTCACCGGCATCGCCCTGCGCCTGGCCGCGCCCGGGGCGTCCGAGGCGGAGCCGTCGGTGGAGGAGTTCTGGCCCGAGCCGGTGCGCGTGGGCGACCACGAGGTCGCGATCATCATCGGTGAGTTCGGCTTCGAGGATTCACCGGTCCTCACCCACGCGCCGGCGTTGGCCTGCGAGGTGCGCTTCGCCTCCGACGACCCGCTCCGCGTGCCGGCCGAGGAGGGGTGGGAGTACGTCGTGATCGCCGAGGGCGCTGCCCTGCGCGTCGGCGACGTCGAGATCCCGGCGGGGCACGCCGCGATCGTCAGCGGCGGCGACTTCGGTGTCGCCACCACGGCGTCCGCCGCCCACGTGGTTCGTGCGGTGATCCTGGGCGGTGCCCCGATCGCCTGAGGTTGCCGTCGCCGACACCCGTGTTCGAGGGATGGGACGGTTAGGCTGGGAGCATGGCCAAGCTGGAACGCCCGCTCGAGGGCAGCACCATGACGGAAGTGTCCCGTCGCGGAGATCAGGTGCTGCGCGAGGCAGGCCCGTGGACGCCGACGATCCAGCGGCTGCTCACCCATCTGCGCGAGCAGGGACTCGACTGGGTGCCCGAGCCGCAGGGCTGGACGAACGACGGCCGCGAGGCGCTCAGCTACCTGAAGGGCAAGGTCCCCACCTACCCGTTGCCCGAGTGGGTGTACTCCGACGCCACCCTCAAGCGCGCCGCGAAGTGGCTGCGCAGGCTGCACGATGCGACCGAGGGTTACGAGGACGCCGACGCGCATTGGCGGACCGCCCCCCACAAGCCCGCCGAGGTCATCTGCCACAACGACTTCGCCCCGTACAACATGGTGTTCCGCGACCAGGAGCTCGTCGGCGTCATCGACTGGGACTTCGCCACCCCCGGCCCTCGTCTGTGGGACCTGGCCTACCTCTGCTACCGCACGGTTCCCCTGATGCGTCCCGCCAACCCGGATGCCCCGGACCTGCCCATCGACCTCGCCGCGCGCGTCCAGCTGGCGCTGGCGGCCTACGGGACGGACGTCACGGTCCCCGAACTGCTGGCGGTCATCGTCGAACGGCTGGAGGACCTCGCGGCCTTCACGCACTCCCACGGCCTGGCCCGCAAGAGCGACAAGCTGCTGCTGGATGCCGAGAACTACTCCGCGGACGCCGCCTACCTGCGCAACCTGCTGCACTGACGCCGGCCGCGAGGGTCCGCCGGGAGCGGCCCCACCTACGATGGGTGCCATGCATGAGGGGCAACTGGTCGGTGGACGCTACCGCCTCATGGCCCCGCTCGGACGTGGCGCGATGGGGCAGGTGTTCCGCGCCCAGGACGAGAGGCTGCGTCGCGAGGTCGCGATCAAGGTCGTCGACCTCACCCAGGCCGCGGATCCCTCGGTCGCCGACCGCTTCCGCCGCGAGGCCGTCGCCACGGCGCAGCTGAACCACCCCAACATCGTCACGATCTTCGACGCCGGACTGGACGGGCACACGGCCTGGCTCGTCATGGAACTCCTCCGCGGCCAGGACCTGGCGACGATGATCCGTCGGCATGGGGCCGCCCCCGAGGTGGACGCGGTGGCGATCGCGCGCAAGGTGGCCGACGCCCTGGTCGCGACGCATGCCATCGGGGTCGTCCACCGGGACATCAAGCCGGCCAACATCATGGTCGACGGTGACGCGGTCACGTTGCTCGACTTCGGCATCGCGTTGGTGCAGCTGGACGCCGAGGCCCACCTCACCGCTGCGGCCACCACGCTGGGCACCGCCGCCTACATGTCACCGGAGCAGGCCCAAGGGCTGCGGGCGACCGCGCCGTCCGACGTGTACGCGCTGGGCGGCGTGCTGGTCGCGCTGCTGACGGGGCAGCCGCCGTACCCCGGCGACCATCCCATCCAGGTGGCGCAGCGGCACGTCAACGAGCCGCCGGTGTCGGTGCGTTCCCGGCGTCCGGACCTCTCTCCGGCGCTGGACGCCCTCGTCACCCGCATGCTGGCCAAGGACCCGCTGGCGCGGCCCACCGCGTCCGGCGTCGCGCGGGCGCTGGCCGAGCTCGCGGCCGAACCGGGCGCGGCGCCGACGGCCGTCCTGCCCGCGGCGGCGGTCGGAGCGCCGGTGGCCACCGCGGTCCTTCCGGCGGCCACGGCCGTGCTGCCGGCTGCCGACGGCGGCGGGTCGCAGGACCCCGCCCACCACAGGTTCAGGAAGGCGGCGCTGGGGCTGGGGGTGCTCATCGCGGCGATCCTGGTCTTCATGGTGGCGTCGGCCCTCGGGACGCAGCTCCTGCGGGGTCTCCAAGGAACCCCCGCACCGTCCGCCACCCCCGTCGCCGGCCAGCCCGCGACCTCCCCGAACCCCACGGCCGCACCGCGGACCACGGCTCCCCGCACGACCACCCCGACGAAGCGCCCCACCCTGCCGTCGGGGGAGGAGATCGCCCTCCAGGCGGCCCTCAAGGGGATGGACTCCGCGATCGCGGCGCTGCCGAGCGACGCCAAGTCGACGAAGGCCCTCACGAGGGCCTGGGCCGAGGCCAGGAAGGACATCCAGAAGGGTTCCGACGCCGGGGACGCGGTCGACACCATGAGGAGGGAGATCGCCAAGCAGCGCGAGAAGGGCGACCTCAACCGGTTCCAGGCGGCCGCGCTGGAGCTCGCGCTGTCGGCGGTGCACGCCGCGTTGTGAGATGCGACCCCGACTACCTTGGTCCCCATGACTTCTGCGAACCCGCTGCTCGAACGCTCGCACCTGCCCTACCAGCTGCCTGACTTCGCGGCGCTGGGGCCCCAGGACTACCGCGAGGCCTTCGAGGCCGGAACCGCCCAGCAGCTCGAGGCGCTGGACGCCCTGGCCCGCACCACCGAGCCCGCCACCGTCGAGAACGTCCTCCACGCGTGGGACACCTCCGGCGACCTGCTGGCCCGCCTCCAGATGGTGTTCCACGCCGTCCGCGCGGCCGACACCACCCCTGAACTGGATGCACTCCAGGCCGAGTTCGCGCCCCGGCTCGCCCAGCACGGGGACGCCATCTGGCTCGACCGGCGCCTGTTCGACCGGTTCACCGAGCTGGCCGTCCGCGCCGGGGCCGGCGAGGTCACCCTCGACGCCGAGGACGCCTGGCTGCTCGAGGAGACCATCCGCCAGTTCACCCGCGCCGGCGTCGCCCTCGACGAGGCCGACCAGGCGCGGTTACGCGTTCTGAACACCAGGCTCGCCGAGCTCGGCGCCGCGTTCCAGAGGGCCAACCGCGAGGCCCGCGTCGCCGGCAAGGTCGTCGTCACCGACCGCGCCCAGCTGGACGGCCTCACCGACGCCGAGGTGGACGCGCTGGCCACCGGCGAGGGCGAATGGACGATCGAACTGGTGAACACCACCCGGCAGCCGGTCCTGGCCAAGCTCCACGACCGGGACCTGCGTCGCCGGGTGTACGAGGCGTCCATCGCCCGGGGTCTGGGCGGTGAGCACGACACCCGGCAGATCATCGTCGACATCGCACGCACGCGCGCCGAACGGGCCGAGCTGCTCGGCCACGAGCACCACGCGGCGCTGGTCGCCGAGTCGGGCTGCGCCAAGACGACGGACGCCGTCAACACGCTCATGGGTCCGCTCGGACGGGCTGCGCTCAAGCAGGCCGAGGCGGACGCCGTGGGCTTCGCCGAGCGGTTCGAGCAGCTCGGGCAGGGCGACGACTTCGCCGCGTGGGACTGGGAGTACGTGGCCGAGATCGTCCGGGCCGAGACGTTCGCCTTCTCCGACGCCGACGTCGAGGCGTACCTCGCTGTCGCCCAGGTGCTGGACGCCACCTACGCCGCCGCGCACGACCTCTACGGCATCACCTTCACCCCGCGCGAGGACCTCGTGGGCCACACCCCCGAGGCCGAGGTCTACGAGGTGCACAACGCGGACGGGTCGCCCCTGGGCCTGTTCCTGATGGACTTCTGGGCCCGCCCCACCAAGGAGGGTGGCGCGTGGATGACCTCGGTCGTCCGGCAGAACCACCTCACCAGGCAGTTGCCCGTCGTGACGAACAACTGCAACTACACCAAGGGCTCCTCGGCGATCTCCTGGGACGGCGTCATCACGATGTTCCACGAGTTCGGGCACGCCCTGCACGGGCTGTTCGCCGACTCGAAGTACCCCTCGAGGTCCGGCACGGCGACCCCGCGGGACTTCGTGGAGTTCCCGTCCCAGGTCAACGAGCACTGGGCGTGGGAGCCCGGCCGCGTCCTGCCGGCCGAACTCCTGGACAAGTTGAAGGCGTCCCAGACGTTCAACCAGGGCTTCGGGACGCTGGAGATCATGGCGGCCACCCTGCTCGACCAGGCCTGGCACCAGACCCCGCTGGAGGCGCTGCCGGTGTCGGGTGAGGAGGTCGAGGAGTTCGAGCGACGGGCGCTGGAGAAGTGGGGGGTGGCGTCCGACCTCGTGCCGCCGCGCTACCGCTCGACCTACTTCAGCCACATCTTCGGCGGCGGTTACGCCGCCGGATACTACGGCTACACGTGGGCCGAGGTGATGGACGCCGACGCCGTGGCCTGGTTCTCGGAGAACGGCGGTGGTACGCGCGAGAACGGCGACCACTTCCGCCGGACGCTGCTCGCGCCGGGTGGTTCGGTGGACCCGCTGGAGAGCTACCGCACCTTCCGCGGGCGCGACCCGCACGTGGAGCCGCTGCTGGAGCGCCTCGGCCTGGAGCTCTGACCGGGCCCTCGTCGTCCCGGGGGGGCGGGGTGATCCTGCTAGCGGGAGCGCTTCGTCCCCACCCGGGCGTCGAACTTGGCCCGGTCGATCACGGCGCGCCGGTGGGTGCCCTCGCCGATCTGCTCCACGTCGTCGCGCAGGACGACCCGGAACGTCACGACACGGCCCTCGACGGCGGTGACCTCGGCCTCCGCGGTCACCTGGAGGCCGACCGGGGTTGCGGCGGTGTGCTGGAAGGCCACCTCGATGCCCACGCTGGACTCGCCCTCGTCCAGGGCGGGGTGCAGGGCATCCATGGCCGCGGCCTCGGCCAGGCCGACCATGTAGGCGGTCGCGAAGACCTGCGGCATGGTGTCGAAGCGCGGGTACTGGTCGGACACGGCGGGCACGGTCAGCGACTCGTCGACGGTGATCGTCACCGACCCGCGCGTTCCGGCGGGAATGGCCCTCATGCGGTCCCCTCCTGGTAGGGCATGGTCAACGGGCGGACGGGGAGCCGGCCGGCGAGCTCACACGGGTGGAAGGTGTTGCCCTCCTCGTCCGTGGTCGCGCCGGCGATGATGACGAGCACCGTCCAGGCGGTCATCGACCACTCGGTGCCGTCCGGGGTGGTGTGCGTGATCGTCTGCCCCGCGAGGAACTCCAGACCCTCGCGCGCGTGCAGGGCGTTGAAGGCCCAGGCCACGTCCTTGAGGTCTATGCCGGGACGGAGCACGAGGCCGTACGCGTTCATCGTGGCCCGGTACATGGGGACGTACCGTTCCAGCAGGTGCCTGCGGTAGGCACCCATCGCCTTCTGGACCGGTGGGTAGTCCGGCCACAGGGCCTGGAGTGCCTCGGCGACCCGGACGACCTTGGTGTTGTCGGCGTAGGTGGACGCCTCGTAGGCGAACCGGCGGATCAGGCCCCCCAGCGTCGCCGTGGCCTTCTCGCCGAGGGTCACCGTCAGCCCGGCGTACTTCGGATCGAAGCGGGCCGGCCGCATGACGTAGTTGATGACGTCGGTGTACCAGTCCGTGGCCAGGGGCCACCGGCGCAGCATCTGGTGCTGGCTCATCTCGAGCACCGACTCGACGAAGGGCTGGTGGCCCAGCGAGCTGGAGAGGATGCGCGGCACCGCGTCGCGGCCGTCGCGGGCGGGGCCGGCGTCGTCGATCAGGCGGTCGGCCAGGTGGCTCGCGGCCCGGGACAACATGTACTGCGTCACCGGGTTCAGGGGTCCGTTGGCGCCCGTCCGTGACGAGATGGAGGTGAGCACATTGCTCAGGTCCTCGATCACGACGTGCCCTCGCAGGCGCAGCGGGCCGCCGCCGCGGTCCTGGACCCACACAGCCGCCTGTTCGCCGGGTGTGCCCTCGATCAGCCGTTCCACGATCCCATGGTGCCCCATCTGCACCCCTTTGGTGTGCGCTGACTGCCCCGCCGTGTGGGCCTCAGCACTCGATCACGTTCACGGCGAGACCGCCGAGGGCCGTTTCCTTGTACTTGGCCTGCATGTCCTTGCCCGTGTCGCGCATGGTCTTGATCACGTTGTCGAGGCTCACGATGTGGGATCCGTCGCCGCGCAGCGCCGTCCTGGCCGCCGCGATGGCCTTCACCGCAGCGATCGCGTTGCGTTCGATGCACGGGATCTGGACCAGTCCACCCACGGGGTCGCACGTGAGGCCCAGGTTGTGCTCCATGCCGATCTCGGCGGCGTTCTCGACCTGTTCCGGCGTGCCACCCAGCACCGCGGCCAGCGCGCCCGCGGCCATCGAGCAGGCCGATCCGACCTCACCCTGGCAGCCGACCTCGGCGCCGGAGATCGACGCGTTGGTCTTGTAGATCATCCCGATCGCGCCCGCCGTGAGCAGGAACTTCACGACCCCGTCCTCGTCCGCGCCCGGGGTGAAGTTCCAGTAGTAGTGCAGCACCGCGGGGATGATGCCCGCCGCCCCATTGGTCGGGGCGGTCACGACGCGACCGCCGGCCGCGTTCTCCTCGTTCACGGCCAGCGCGTAGAAGGTGATCCAGTCCATGCCGCGCAACGGGTCGCCGGATTCACCCTCCGTGACCAGCTTGGTGTGCAGGGCAGGGGCGCGGCGCAGGACGCGGAGGCCGCCGGGGAGGCGTCCCTCGGTCTGGGCGCCGTTGCGGACGCACTCCCGCATGACCTCCCAGATCTCCAGGAGGCCGGCCCTCACCTCGTCCTTGGTGCGCCCCATCGCGAGCTCGTTCTCCAAGGCGATGCGGCTGATGGACAGGCCGGTGCGTTCGCTGATCTCGAGCAGGTCGGACGCCGTGCGGTACGGGTGCGGGAGGGTGGGGTCGTCCGGGACGACCGGGTCGGACGCCTGGACGTCCCCGCAGACGACGAAGCCGCCGCCGACCGAGTAGTAGGTGGACTCCCGCAACAACGCGCCGTCGGACGTCCAGGCGCGCAGTTCGAGTCCGTTGGGGTGCGCGGGGAGTTCCTTCGAGCCGTCGAGCACGAGATCGAGGGCGGGCTCGAAGGTGATGCGGTGCCGTCCGGCCAGGAGGAGTTCGTGGGAATCCCAGGCGGCCTTCACCTTGTCGGCCACCGATCGCGGGTCGACGGTCTCGGGCTTCTCACCGAGCAGGCCGAGGATGATCGCGTTGTCGGTGCCGTGGCCGCGGCCCGTCGCGCCGAGGGATCCGTAGAGGTCGCAGCGGACGCGGGCGACCTCGTCCAGGCGGTCGGTCAGATCGTCGAGGAAGAGCCCGGCCGCACGCATGGGACCGACGGTGTGGGAGGACGACGGCCCGATGCCGATCGAGAACAGGTCGAACACGCTCAGTGCCATGCCCAGACCCTACGTTGCCGGGCCGTCGTCCGCCCGGGGTCAGCCGATGACGCGACCCTTCTTGTCGAAGTGAAGGGTGGTCACGTCGTCGTACACGCGACGCTCGGTGCGCACCAGTGCGTACTCCGAGTCCAGGACCGGGAAGACGTGGACCGGGGTCAGCGTCAGCTCGGCCCCGGTGTCCGTCTTCCTGAGGTCCATCTGCAGGTGACCGTAGTGCAGGCCGCCGTCGATCAGCTGCGGGACGCCGTTGGCGTCGGTCGCCCAGGTCTCGGGCGCGTCGGCGGACGCCGACCACTGGGAACGAGTGTTGAAGCGGATCGGCCGGTAGGCGCCGTTCGCGTCTCGCTCGTACTGCTCGCCGCGCAGGCCGTCGGAGGCAACCCCGACGTCATAGCTCATGAAGCCGACGCCGTCGCCGTCCTCATCCACGAAGGAGCGTTCGAACATCTCGTCGTGGCCGGAGATCACCGCTGCGACGCCGTAGCGCTCGAACATCGGCGTGTACACGCGCATGGCGACGCCCGACTGGTTGTCAGGGCTGGTCGCGCGGTTCGGCGGGGTGCCGTGGACGCCGTTGCTGTACGCCGCGTGGTGGAACTGCACGATGATGATCTGGCCCTTGGCGCGGGCGTCCCGGAGTTGCTTCTCCGCCCAGTCCCACTGCTCGGTCCCGGGGTTGAAGTTCGGCAGGTCGGAGTCGTCGGTGCTTCCCCCGTACAGGGCGACGTGGCCGCTGTCGTAGCTCTGCCGGGTGAATTCTCCCTGGGTGTCGGTGGTGATGTTCCGGGGCCCCATCGCCAGGTCGTTGCCGGAGAAGATCTCGCCCGACAGCATCCGGCCGACGCGCTCGTCGGGGGTGCCGTTGGTGGAGTCGAGGGTGAGGATCGTGACGGGGCCGTGATCGACGCGGTGGTAGGAGTCCTTGAACTGCGGGTTGGCGGCGTCGCCCCAAGTGTCCATGTAGGCGTGGTAGCGGTTCCGTGAGATGACCGCAGGCGTGCGGTCGGTGTCCGACCCGTAGCCACCGTTGAGGGCGGCATAGGTCTCCCAGTTGCCCAGCGCGGTGATCACCGGCGTGGTGGACGCGAGCGTGCCGTGCTCGCCGGCGAAGTAACGGAAGTACTCGTCCCAGCCCGGCTGGTAGCCCGACCCTTGGGCAAGGTCTCCTGCGACCAGCATGAGGTCGGGGTCGGCCTCCGCGATCGTGTTCATGTTCTCGCGCATGGCGATGTCCTGGCTGAGCGGGTACTTCAGCGTGAACTGGCCGTACCGGGTGGTGCTGCCGAAGGTTCGGTGCCACAACGAGCCCGTGCCGGGGCGCTGCTGCGAACCGGCCGTGTAGGGGGCGACCTGGGACAGCTCCCACTCGCGGTGCTCGACCCGGCCGTAGGGTTCGGTCTCGGAGTCGGAGAATGCGATGATGCGGATCTCGTCCCATTCCTTGCTCGTCGGGGCGGTGGTGAAGGAAGCCTCGAACGACCGACCGTCCTGCGTGACGGTGTAGGCGTAGGTGACGCCCGGCTTGAGCTGGTTGACCTGCACCGAGTGCTTGAAGTTGGAGTTCGACAGCAGCCAGGAGCCCTGCTCCAGACCGGTGATCGTCTGGGCGAGCTCCTTCTGGGAGTACTCCATGATGTCCTGGTACACCGGATCGGACGTGAAGGTGCGGGCGCTCTTCCTGCCCTGCGGCTTGCTTCCGTCGGCCTCGGCCTGCGGGGTGAGGACGAGGGTGCCGGGAGTGGCGAGCTCGGAGATCCAGTTGATCGTCATCGAGTCACCGGCAGGCTTCTGCAGGTAGGGCAGCACACGGAATCCGGGCTGCGGTGCGCGGGCGGCGTTCGGAGCTGGCGCCGATGTCTCTGCCAGAGCTGGGGTGGCCAAGCACGTGGACGCCAGCGCGACGGTGGCGAGGGTGGCGACGAGGCGGGTGGGACGCATGTCTCTCCTGAGATCGGGGCCTTGGGGATGTGCGGTGCGAGCCTGCCTCCCAGGTTTGACGTGCCGGGGTCGGTTGCCCCACCACGGGGTGAACGGTGGGAGTCGTCCGCGCGTCAACGGCGCAGGCGGACGCCCTTCGGTGTCTGGTGGAATCCCGCACGGAGCAGGGCCGCGACGAAGAGGTGGTCGGAGCCGAGCGAGGCTGTTCCGTCCACCTTCTCGACGGTCAGGGCGGCGAGGCGTCCGGTGCGCACCAGGTCGGCGAGCGCGTTCGCTGAGCGCTCGAGTGCATCGGGATCGGTCGACCAGGTCAGCGCCGTCCGGCCGCCGCGCTCGAGCCAGGCCGTCAGGCGTCCGCCGTCGAGGACGACCAGCGCACCCGCCCGACGTCCGGGCCTGTGGTCACCCGAGGCGGGCCAGGGGAGCGCGGCGCCGAACGGGTTGGCCGGATCGGACGCCGCGAGCACCAGCGTGCCGGCGTGCTTGGCCGACCCTCGGAGCCTGTCGATGGCGCCGGTGGTGGCGAACTGGGCGGCGCCGAGCCCCTCGACGAAGTAGCCGCGGCGCACGCGTCCCGCGTCCTCTGCGGCGCTCAACACCTTGTAGACCCCCGCGAACCCGCCGTCGATGCCCTCGGCCTGGACCGAGCCACGCGTGACCACCCCGTAGCGGTCGAGCAGGAGCTCGGCGGTGGTGACGAGGGCCTCGGTGGGGTCGACGTCCTCGGTGGGGAACAGCGACCACCGGCCACCGACGTCGCGGGGGGCGTCCAGGCGGGGGGCGCGGGGGAGCCGGGGCCGGCCGTAGCGCGTCCGGGGTGCCGCCGTGCGAGCGCGGTGGGTGGTCGAGCCGCCGCCGAGCCTGGCGCGCAGCGGGGCCAAGGTGTCGTTGGTGAGGTGGCCCTTCCAGACCAGGGACCAGAGCGCCTCGCTCGCCGCCTGGGTGGCGGTGGGGGTCGAGGTGCCGGTTGAAGCGCCGAGAGCGGCGGCCACGGAGGTGAAGAACATCGCCCCGCCGGCATGGAGGGCCTGGCGGACGGCCACCTCCACCTCCCCCTCGGGGTCCGCCACCGCCGGGCCGGCCAGGTGCGCGAGGTCGGCCGGCCACAGGGACACCCAGCCGTCGTTCCCGGCCAACGACCCGTGGCCGCGCCACACCACCTCGCCGGCGGCGCACAGTTCGTCCAGGAGCGCCGGGGCGTAGTCGCGGACACGTGCGGGCAGGACCAGCGACTCGACCGCGGAGGCGGGCAGGACCACCCCGGCCAGTTGCTCGATCGCGCGCAGGACGCCATCGGGCCCGCGGTGGGCGGGTCGGGTCCCCCCGACGGTCGAGCCTGCTCCCTGCCACGTCGGCAGGAAGGTCGCGAAGTCCTCGGCGGGGACGGGCTCGACCTCGGCGCGCAGGGCGGCGACCGACCGCCGGCGGATGATGCGCAGCACGCCCGGGTCCACGAACTCGCGCCCCGTCGCTCCCGGGGTGAACTCGCCCTCGACCACGCGTCCCGCCTGCTGGAGCCGGCGCAGGCCGTCCAGGGCGACGGCCCGTCCGACGCCGAGCCACGTGGCGACGTCGTCCACGGAGAACGGGGTGTGGGCGCGGGCGTACCGGATGAGTAGGTCTCCCAAGGGATCCGGGACGGGCTCGGCGAACGCGAACGGCACCCCCGGCGGAAGGGCCACGCCCAAGGCGTCCCGGAGCCGGCCGGCATCCTCGATCGCGGCCCACCGCGTCTGCATTTCCGGGTGGCGAATACCCGAGGATCCTGGGGGTTCTTCCACCCGGAAATGCAGCACGGGGAGGATGCGGCCCGCCGCCGCCAGCTCGGCCACCCAGCCGGGGACGTCGTCGGGTGCGGCCGAGCGCGCGGCCAGATCCGCCTCCGACAAGGGGCCCAGGGTTCGCAACAGGTCGGTGAGGTCGTCGGCGTCCCGGGCCCTGCGATTCTCGGCGAGGTGCTGGAGTTCGGCGTGGGTGCGGGCCAGGGCGTCCGGGTCGAGCAGATCCCGCAGGCTCAGGCCCTCCGACGTGCCCAGCAGCTCGGCGAGGAGGTCCGGGTCGAGCGACAGCGCGGCCGCTCGCTTCTCGGCCAGGGGTTGGTCGCCCTCGTAGAGGTACTGGGCGACGTAGCCGAACAGCAGGCTCTGGGCGAAGGGACTGGGCCGCGGTGTGGTGACCTCGACCACCTGCACCTCCCGGGTCGCCACGCGACGCAGGAGGGTGACCAGGCCGGGCAGGTCGTAGACGTCCTGGAGCGCCTCGCGGACGGCCTCGAGCACGATGGGGAAGCTCGGGTGGTTCGACGCCACCTCCAGCAGCGCCGCCGAGCGCTGGCGCTGCTGCCAGAGGGCCTGGCGGTGTCCGGGACGCCGGTTGGGCAGCAGGAGCGCACGCCCGGCGCACTCCCGGAACCGCGACGCGAACAGCGCCGAACCGCCCACCTGCTCGGTGACCAGCGCCGTCACCTCGTCCGGGTCGGGCAGCAGGTGTTCCAGCAGGTCGGCGAAGGGCTGCGCGCCGGCGGCGGGCGCGTCCCCCGGGACGTCGGCGTGGCCCATGTCCGGCAGCCGCAGCACGATGCCGTCGTCGGCGTGCATGGCCTGGACGTCCACCCCGTGGCGTTCGCGCAGGCGCATGCCGATCGCGAGGGCCCACGGCGCGTGCACCCGGGCGCCGTAGGGGCTGTGGATCACGATCCGCCAATCGCCCAGCTCGTCCGTGAACCGCTCGACGACCAGCTGCCGGTCGTTCGGCACGGCGCCCGTCGCCTGTCGCTGCTCGGACAGGTAGGTGATCAGGTTCGTCGTCGCGAGGGGGTCCAATCCGGCGGCCTGCAGGCGGTGAGCCGCGGCGTCCGGGCCGAGGGCGGAGACCTCGCGGACGAACCCGCCCAGCGCCTCGCCCAGCTCGGCGGGGCGCCCGATGCTGTCGCCCTTCCAGAACGGGAGGCGTCCGGGCTGGCCGGGCGCGGGGGAGACGAGGACCTGGTCATGGGTGATGTCCTCGATCCGCCAGGTGCTGGTGCCGAGCGTGATCGTGTCGCCGACGCGGGATTCGTAGACCATCTCCTCGTCGAGCTCGCCCACGCGGCGTCCGGGGCCGTCGCCGGCGATGAAGACGCCGAACAGGCCACGGTCGGGAATCGTGCCGCCGTTGGTGACGGCGATGCGCTGGGACCCGCGGCGTCCGGTGAGGGTACCGGTGACGCGGTCCCAGACCAGGCGCGGGCGGAGCTCGGCGAACTCCTCGGCGGGGTAGCGGCCGGCCAGCATGTCGAGCGTGGCCTCCAGCACGCCGCGGGTGAGGGTCGCGTAGGGGGCGGCCCTGCGGACGGTGGTGAGGAGGTCGTCGACGGTCCAGTCGTCGAGGGCGACCATGGCGACGATCTGCTGGGCCAGCACGTCGAGCGGGTTCGCCGGGACCGCCAGCGCCTCGATCGCCCCCGCGCGCATCCGCTCGACGATCACGCTCGTCGCGACGAGGTCGCCCCGGTACTTGGGGAAGAACACGCCGCGGCTGGTCGCGCCGACCTGGTGGCCGGCGCGTCCGACCCGCTGGAGGCCGGACGCAACCGACGGCGGCGCCTCCACCTGCACCACGAGGTCGACCGCTCCCATGTCGATGCCGAGCTCCAGAGAACTCGTCGCGACGACGGCGGGGAGCTGTCCCGCCTTGAGGGCCTCCTCCGTCTGCCGGCGCTGGTCGTGCGACACCGAGCCGTGGTGGGCGCGGGCGATGTCCCCCTCGCCCGTGCGCTCCTGGGCGATCTCGTTGAGCCGTCCGGTGAGCCGCTCGGCCAGGCGCCGGGAGTTGGCGAACACCAGCGTGGAGCGGTGCTGTTCGACGAGGTCGACGATCCGCTCCTCGACGTGGGGCCAGATGGAGGCGTTGCGGGGGGCGTCCACCTGACCCACCGGTGGGTCGGCCGGACCTCCCGTGGACAGGTCCGCCATGTCCTCCACCGGGACGACGACCTGCAGGTCCCACTTCTTCTCGCTCGGAGGCTGCACCGTCGTCACCGGACGCCCGCCCGCGAGGAAGCGCGCGACCTCCTCGATCGGGCGGACCGTCGCGGACAGGCCGATGCGCTGGGCGGGTCGCTCCAGGAGCGCGTCGAGGCGTTCGAGGGTGAGCGCCAGGTGGACGCCGCGCTTGGTGCCGGCGACCGCGTGCACCTCGTCGAGGATCACCGTCTCGACCCCGCGCAGGGCCTCGCGCGCTTGGCTCGTCAGCAGCAGGTACAGCGACTCGGGGGTGGTGATCAGGATGTCGTCGGGCGCCTTGGCGAAGCGGCGCCGGGCATCCGCCGGGGTGTCACCCGACCGGACGCCGACGCTCACCACCGGACGCGGGAGGCCGAGGCGATCGGCTGCGTGGCCGATGCCCACCAGCGGGGAGCGGAGGTTGCGTTCCACGTCGACGGCCAGCGCCTTCAACGGCGAGACGTAGAGGACCCGGCAGCGCCTGAGGGGTTCCACGGGCGGCGGGGTCGCGGTCAGTCGGTCGATCGCCCACAGGAACGCCGCCAGCGTCTTGCCCGATCCGGTGGGTGCGACGACGAGCGTGTGCTGCCCCGAACTGACGGACGCCCACGCCCCGGCCTGGGCGGCCGTGGGCGCGGGGAAGCTGCTGGAGAACCACGCCCGCGTGGCGGGCGAGAAGCGTTCCAGGGCGTCGGCGCCGGGTCCGGTGGTCATCGTGCGCCCACTCTGCCACCCGGCGCCGACGGTGCGCTCAGAAGGTGGCGGTGTCCGGGTCGGCCCCGACGCGGTTGCCGGCGTCCAGGGCATCCAGGCGGGCCATGGCGTCGGCGTCCAGCTCGAAGCCGAACACGTCGAAGTTCTCGGCGATGCGTGCCGGGGTGACCGACTTCGGCAACACCACGAACCCGTGCTGCAGGTGCCAACGGATGATCACCTGGGCGACCGACCTGCCGAGGTCGCCCGCGATGGCGGCGAGGTCGGGATCGCCCAGGTCGGCGCCCGAGCCCAGCGGGCTGTAGGACTCCACGGCGATGCCGCGCCGGGCCAACTCCGCGCGCAGTGGCACCTGCGCGAACGTGGGGTGCACCTCGATCTGGTTGACGGCCGGCACCTCACCGGAGATCGCGTCCAGGTGCGCCACGTGGAAGTTGCTGACCCCGATGCTGCGGGCCAGGCCCTCGGCCTTGAACTCCTGCAGGGCCTCCCAGGCCTCGATGTAGCTGTCGCCGTAGGTGAGCGTCGCCGGCCAGTGGATCAGGTAGAGGTCGACGTGGTCCAGGCCGAGCTTCTCGAGGCTGGACTCGAACGCCGCACGGGCGTCCGCCTTGGGGTGGCAGTCGTTCCAGAGCTTGGTCGTGACGAAGACCTCGTCACGGGGCAGGCCGGCGGACGCCAGCGCGCGGCCGACGCCGGCCTCGTTGCGGTAGACCTGCGCGGTGTCGATGTGGCGGTAGCCGACCTCGAGGGCGTCCAGGACCGCGGGGGTCACGTCTTCGTCGCGGACCTGCCAGGTGCCGAAACCGATCTGGGGGATCGCCGTACCGTCGGCGAGCGTGATGGAGGGGACATGGGTCATGTCCCCCATCCTTCCACTGCCCCGGGGGGCTCAGGCATCCAGCAGGCCGTGGGCGGTCGAGTCGGCGTGGCTCCCGGGTTCGGTCCACCCCTTCGTCCGGTGGAGGTCGGGCCAACGGCGTCCGTTCATGCGGACGCAGGTGCTGAGCAGGATCCTGGCCAGCTCCGTGAGCTCGACACGGGGGTACTCTCCGCAGCCCGCGACCTCGCGGACGGTGGCCATGTAGACGGCGCAGCGCGCGGGATGGTCGAGTTCGTCCCAGTCCTCGTCGGGGGCAGGGACCTCGCCCCCCGCCTCGCGGTACCCCTCGTGGAATGCCTGCCAGCTCGCGTCGTCGAGCAGCCCCGCCCCCCACAGGCCGGCGGGACGGCCGAGGTCCCAGGTTGCGCAGCCGAAGCCCAGGGTCGCCGGCCGGCTGAACAGCCACGTGGGTGTCCCCATGAGACGTCCGACCGAACGCAGGTGGACCGCGCCGTGCGCCAGCACCGGGCGCGTCGCCGTCGGCCAGGTGCGCAGCAGGGTGCGGCCGAGCTCGCGCAGGATGTCCGTGCCGCCGCCGGGGTGCAGCTTGTCCGCCACCATCACGGCTGCCGTGAGCACGGCCCGGCCGCCGTGCTCGGGCAGCGCGGGCGCCGTGGGCAGCGGGCAGGCCTGGAGGCGCGCGACCAGGGCGCCGATCTCCCGCCACGGGATGGGACTGCTGTCGCCGGCGAGGTCGATGCGCGGCTCGAGGATGAGGTGGCGCCCGTCCGGGGCCGCCAGCGGTGCAGCCGTGAGCGGCGCGGCCCAGAGCGCGCGGACCGGGTCGGAGGAGACGGCCTTCAACCGCGCCGCGAGGTCATCCGTGCGCGTCCCCGCGGTGAGCTTGGTGACGACGATGTCGTCCACGACCTGCCGCATGGACCAACCCTACGGCGTCCGGACCGGCTGCGCTGGGTGACTGCCGAGGAGTTGTCCACAGGGTTGTGCACAGCTGGGGACAAACTACAGGCATGTGATTTCGGTCCCCTGGGCCTTCGCCTCGGCGCCGGTCAGGACCTGAGCCCCGGCGATCAGCGGGCCACGAGCACGGGGCAGTGGGCGTGGGCGCTGACCGCCCCGCTCACGGATCCGAGCAGGAGACCCACGAAGCCCCCGTGGCCGCGGCTGCCCACGACGAGCATGGTCGCGTCGCGCGAGGCCTCCACCAGCCGGTGGCTGGGATGTCCAGCGACTACGGTGGTCGTCAGTCCAGCCGGCCGCTCGGTGCCGAACACCGTCGTGAGGCTCTCCTCGAGGGTGCTCTCACCGAGGGCCTGCCAGTCCACGGGGGGAGGAAGCACCACTTCCGGGGTGCTGGCATACACGTCCTCCCAGACCAGGATCGCGTGGAGCGAGCAGCCCATGCACTCTCCGAGACGTGCCGCCCAACGGAGCGCCTCGTTTCCCGTTTCCGACCCGTCGACACCGACGACGATCGGGGGATTGACCGATGATGCGTTCATCATGTCCATCGCCTCCCTCCCCAGTATCCCGCGCCCGTGCCCGCGAGGGGAAGGGTTTCTCCCGGGAGCCCGTCCGCAGCTCCCACTACAACTTGTAGTGGTAGTACCCCTAGGGGTATATTTCGCAGAGCCAGAACAACGGCCTTACTGAGGAGCCTCAATGAGGAGATTGGTCATCCTGGGCGGCGGTACGGCGGGCACCATGGTCGCCAACAAGCTCCGCGCCACGGAACCCGCGTCCGCCCTTGACATCACCGTCGTCGACCGGGACGACGAGCACCACTACCAACCCGGCTACCTGTTCATCCCGTTCGGGGACTACACCCGCAAGCAGGTGATCAAGTCGCGGCGCGCGTACCTCCGTCCGGGCATCAACCTCGTCCTCGGCGAGATCGACAGGGTGGACGCCGACGCCAAGGTCGTCGACCTCGCCGGTGGTCGCCAGCTGCCGTACGACACGCTGATCATCGCCACCGGCGTCCAGCCCCGACCCGACCAGACGCCGGGGGCCGAGGGAGAGGGCGTCCACCACTTCTACGACCTCGAGGCGGCAGAGCGGCTGCGCGAGGCACTGCGGATGTTCCCCGGTGGACGGCTCGTGGTCCACATCACCGACATGCCCATCAAGTGCCCGGTGGCCCCACTGGAGTTCACCTTCCTGGCGGACGCCTGGTTCCGCGACCGCGGGGCGCGGAAGAAGGTCGAGATCGTCTACGTGACACCGCTGGACGGCGCGTTCACCAAGCCGGTCGCCTCCCGGGAGCTGGGTGGCATGTTCGGGCAGCGGGACATCCACATGGAGACCGACTTCGCGGTGGAGAGCATCGACACGGATGCTCGCGAGCTCGTCTCCTACGACGAACGCCGGATCCCCTACGACCTGCTCGTGTCGATCCCGCTGAACATGGGCCCGGACTACATCGCACGGTCGGGTCTGGGTGACGAGATGAACCTCGTGCCCTGCGACCAGCACACGATGCAGTCGCTGCGTGACCCCGACATCTTCGTCCTGGGAGACGGTGGCACCCTGCAGACCTCGAAGGCCGGCTCCGTGGCCCACTTCGCCGTCGATATCTTCATGGAGAACTGGCCGCACTACCTGCGTGGCGAACAGTTGTCGCACGAGTTCGACGGACACGCGAACTGCTTCATCGAGACCGGACACGGCAAGGGCATGCTGCTCGACTTCAACTACGGCACGCAGCCGTACACCGGTAGCTTCCCGTTGCCGGGCGTCGGCCCACTGGCCCTGCTGAAGGAGAACCGCGCCAACCACCTCGCGAAGCTGGCCTTCCGGGGCATCTACTGGGAGTTCCTCGTGAAGGGACGCCCGCTTCCCTTCACCGCCGACATGTACCTCATGGGCAAGAACGTCGAGGATGACGCTTCCGGCACCTCAACCCCCGACCTGCTCAAGAGCCTGGTCGGCCTCGGCTCCCACTGATCCACCACCACGAAGGAGACACCATGCCCACCTGCCGCATCGGCGGGCGTCCGATCGACGTCAACGACGAGGGCTTCCTCACCGTCTACGACCAGTGGGACGACGAACTCGCCCCCGTCCTGGCCGGGTACGCCGGCATCGACGAACTCACCGAGGAGCACTGGAAGGTCCTGCGCTTCCTGCGCAGCGACTACCCCGCCCGCAAGGAGACCGCCACCCTGCGCCGCGTCGCAGTGGTCGGTGGCTTCAACATGAAGGAGCTGTTCCGGCTGTTCCCCGGGAAGCCCGCCAAGAAGATGAGCTACATCGCCGGGCTGCCCAAGCCCAAGGGCTGCGTCTAGGAGACCAACGTGACCGAGATTCTCGAAACCCCGATCATCCCCGACTTCGGGGACAGCAAGCCCGTCAAGGGCACGAGCCGCGCCAAGGTGCGCGACGACGACAACACCGAGTGCCCGGTCGAGGGGACCGAGGAGCAGGCCGCCCCCCGGGCGTCCGGCTACAGCGGACCGCGGAAGATCGCCTTCATCGCGTCCAAGGGCAACCTCGACATGGCCTACCCCGCGCTGATCATGGCCAACGCCGCCCTCGGTGAGGGCATCGAGACCCACATCTTCTTCACCTTCTGGGGCTTCGACCTCGTCACCGAGCGAACCATGGATGACCTGAAGTTCACGATGGTGGGCAACACGGCGATGCACCTGCCCCAGGCACCGTCACTGCCGCTGCCGCAGATGATGGGCGTGCTCCCGGGCATGACGGCCATGGCCACCAAGATGATGAGGAAGCAGATGGACGACCTGGACATCCCGGGCGTTCGTGAGTTCCTCGACATCATCGTGGCGTCGGGCGGCCACCTGTGGGGTTGCAAGCTGACGTTCGACATGAACGGCCTGACTGGCACCGACCTCTACGAGGGCATCGAGGGTGTCATCAGCGCCACCGACTTCATCGAACTGTCCGAGGGCGCCCAGGTCATCTTCATCTGAGCGAGGGAGCCGGCGTGGGGGCGCCTCGACGCCCCCACCGCGGCGGCTAGGCTGTCCGCACCCAAGAAAGGGGGCGCGATGGACGCGAGCACGTGGCTGATGGTCGGCATCGGGATTGCGCTCGGCGTGGCCCTGCTGCTGGTGGTGCTCGCCACCCGGCGCAGCCGTCCGGAGGCCTCCACCGGACCCGAGCGGGACGAGTGGGAGGAAGCCCTGCTGGCCGACGCCGAGGCCGCGCCGTCGGCGCCCGCGCAGGAGGTTCTGAGCCGCAGCGCGCTGCTGGACCGGGACCTCCACTTCGACCCTCAGGGATGGGACGACCGGCCCGACGGTTACGAGGGAACGGACATGGGTCTGGTGGGCGGTGACAAGGGATAACGCTGGGGTTAACTTCTGTCTGACTCTTGAAGTTCCGCATGCTCGAGGCGTTCCTGCCGGGATTGGTGAGCGGATAGCGTGCCACGGAGACCACCGAGCGTCGGTGGCCGGACCCAGGAGACCCCATGCACCCCACCACCCGCCTGCGTCGCGGGATTGTCGCCGTTGCGGCGATGGCCCTCGTCGCGACCGGGCTCGGCACCCTGCCTGCCGCGGCCGCCGTTGACGGCACCGGTCTTGTGTCGAGGCCCTCAACGCTGACGCTGGAGAGACCCGCTGGGCCTACGCCCCAAGCCCGCTGGTCACCCCCACCAACGAGGACGTCATCCGCACGGCGTTCATCTACGACCCCAACACCGTGCAGTTGCTCGGGCCGTCCCTGATCGACCTCGACGAGGCCTTCGCGAACGCTCGCCACCCGCTGGCGCAGAAGTTCAAGGCGCTCAACACGGGTAAGCCCTTCGTCGCGATCGCCAACCACTTCAAGAGCAAGGGCTCCGGCGTCGACGACGGAACCGGCCAGGGCCGGGCCAACCCGTCGCGCGAGGCGCAGGCACGCCAGCTGACGGCGTGGGCGTCCGAGATGTTCCCCGACGAGGCCGTGTTCCTCATGGGTGACTTCAACGCCTACAAGGCTGCCCGTCGTCTGGTCACCGGTGCTGCGGTCTGGGACATCAACGGTGATGAGTCGATCGCCCTGCAGTACAGCCGCCGCAACTACAACGTCGTGGACTTCTTCGCCCCCGACCCCTTCGCCAGTTCCGACCACGACCCGATCGTCGTCGGTCTGGACACGGGGAGCCGGGGCAAGAAGTAGTCCCCCGGAACCGACCGGGCGGCGTCCCTCGGGAGGCCGCCCGGTCAGTCCGTTCGGAGGCGGATCACGTGAGCTCGGCGCCCCAGGTGCGCAGGGTGGGGAGCGCGTCGTAGCCGAACGTGAAGTCGGACGCCCCCTCGTGCTTGAGCCAGTAGTAGGTCCCGTGGATCGTCTCCACGAAGAAGGAGCCGACGTAGCGGTGCTCGACGAGGCTTCCGTCCGGAGCGTCCGCCCCGCCGGCGTCCGCTGCGGGAGTGGCCGCTGCGGCGTCCGGGTCGGGCACGGACCGCCGGATCGGGAACAAGAGGTCCCACAGGCCCGACCGGTACTCGGTGCCGACGGGCACGTCGAAACCGTGGGGGAACCCGTTGTCGAGCCCCTGGAATCCGACGCGCGCGACGTCCCCGTCGAGGTGCTCGCGGCGGGCCCGGATCGTCACCACCAGGGTGCACTGCTGGCCGGGCCGTCCCTCGGGGCCGTCGTCGAAGCTGCGGTCGCTGGCCCACACCCCGTGGATCGTCACGGCCTGGCCGTCCCGCGGCACCACACGGTGGCTCTGGTGCATGGTGAAACCCCTTCCGGCTCGCCTGCACCCAGCTTATGGCCACGGCCACCCGTGCCACCCGAGCCGTTCACCAAGGAGGCTCCACAGGGCGCCATCCCCGCGCAGGTTGCCCGCCGCGACCCACCGGCCGGCTGCCCGGGCCGCAGTGCGCGATGATGGTCCGGTGAGTGCTGCCCCGATCTCCGCGCGCGAGCCGCGTCCCCCCTTGTGGGGGGCGGACCCCGCGACAGCATCCGCGGTCGTGGTCACGATCGCCGTGGTGTGGGCGGTCGCGAAGGTGCTGGCGATCCTGGGCTGGGTGCTGGTCACCGGCGAGTACGGCGACACCTTCTACTACCTGCAGGCGGCGGAGGAGGCCTCCCGATCCGGCGGCGGGATAGCGCGGGCGTTCGGCGAGTACCCGACGCCGGCGGGGTTGCTGCTGCTGTTCCCCTATGAGTTGGGGGCCACCCACCTGGACACCTACCGGGCCGCGATCCTCGTCATGACGACGCTCGCGGACGCCGCCTTCACGATCCTCCTCGGCCGCCGCACGGGCCCCATCGGCGTCCTGGCCTGGGTGCTGCTCATCGGTGCGCTCGGGCAACTCGCGCTGCTGCGCTTCGACATGCTGCCGGCCGTCGTGGCCGGTGCCGCGGTGCTGCTCGCGATGGAGAACCGGCGCGTCGGGGCGTCCGTGCTCGTCGCGATCGGAACCGCTCTGAAGGTCTGGCCGATCGTGCTCGCCCCGCTGATGGTGCTGGGGCCCCGCCGGTCGGGCGGGAGGCGGCGGTGGGTTCCGCCCGCCGCCCTCGCGACCACGGGGATCGGGCTCATGGTGGTCAGCCTCGTCACCGGCGGCTGGTCGAGGTTGCTGAGCCCGCTGGGCTACCAGCGGGACCGCGGGCTGCAGATCGAGGCTGTCGCCGCGACGGTCCCGATGCACCAGTGGAGTGAGGACGTCACCCATCGCGTCTGGTACTCGCCCTTCAGGGCCTACGAGGTCGTCGGCCCCGGCGTCGCGACGTGGTTGGCGATCGCGCAGGCGGCCACGGTGATCGGAGCGCTGGCCTGCCTCGCACTGTTGGTGTGGTGGTACCTCCGCGGTGCCGACCCCGCCGCCATCGCGTGGATCGCCGTGGTGCTGGTGGGGACGTTCATGATCACTTCGCGGGCACTTTCTCCCCAGTACCTGCTCTGGGTGGCTGCTCCCACGGCCGTCCTGGTCGGGTTGGCCCTGCGCGCCGGCCCGGACGCCCCAGCCGCGGCTCCGGCGTTGCTCACCTTCGCGATGGTCCTGGTGCTGAGTGCACTCACGACGGCGGTGTACCCGGTCCACTACGGCGGCATCACGAGCCGCGAGGGTGAGCTCACCGAGCGAGCCCTTGCCCTGCTCACCGCACGCAACGTGGGCCTTCTGGTGCTGGTCGCCTGGTCGGCGGCCTGCGCGGTGGGGAGAGTCGGTCGGCGGCGGGCCGTCACGTCCGAACGTCCGGTCGACTGAATTCGCCGCCGCGGACCTGCGCCGGCGCTGCCGGCTGGAGTCGGGCACCCTCACCCGAGGGCCAAGGCCACTGACGGCAACCCTGCTCAGGTCGGCTGGGCGGTCGTTAGAGTGGCATCCACGACCCGCTGGGACCCACCGAAGGAGCCACTGCCATGTGGAAGCTGACCGGATTCGCCGACGAAATCTCCCGTGACCTCGACGAGCAGATCGAACTGCTCACCAAGCTGGGCATCAAGCACGTGGAGTTCCGCAGTGCTTGGGGCACCAAGGTCCTCGACCTGACCCAGGAGCAGCTGGAGGAGGCCAAGGCCAAGCTGGACGCCGCTGGCATCAAGCTGAGCTCAGTCGGTTCCGACATCGGCAAGATCCAGATCACCGACCCGTTCGAGGAGCACCTCAAGCGCGCCGCCCACGCAGTCGAGGTCGCGAAGTTCTTCGGGACCGATCACATCCGCATGTTCAGCTTCTTCATCCCCGAGGGTGAGGATCCGACGCAGTACCGCGACGAGGTCATGGACCGCACCCGCGCGTTCGTCCGCCTCGCCGAGGCCGGCGGCGTCACCATGCTGCACGAGAACGAGAAGGACATCTACGGAGACGTCCCCGAGCGCGTCGTCGAGCTCGTCACCACCATGGACTCCCCGCACTACCGCGCGATCTTCGACCCGGCCAACTACGTGCAGTGCGGCCTGAAGCCGGTCGACGAGGCCTACCCGCTGGTCAAGGAGTACACCGACTACGTCCACATCAAGGACGCCTCGGCCACCGAGGTCGACGAGAACGGCCTGAACAAGGTCCTGCCCGCCGGTGAGGGCGACGGCCAGGTGCCCGAGCTCGTGGCGGCCCTGCGTGCCGACGGTTACGACGGGTTCTTCTCGATCGAGCCGCACCTGGGCCAGTTCGACGCGTTCGGCGGTCTGTCCGGTCCCGATCTGTGGACCAAGGCGTACGACGCCCTCACCGGGATCCTCAAGGAGCAGGGAATCGAATGGGAGTGACCCGTGCCGCCATCGTGGGCTGGGGTGACGTCGCCGTCATCCACCACGAGGCCGTCACCGCCATCGACGGGGTCGACCTGGTCGGCATCGTCGACACGGACGCCGACCGCCGCGAGCAGGCGACGGCCACGACCGGCGTCCCCGCCTTCGCGACCATCGACGAGCTCGTGGACGCCACGTCCCCCGACGTCGTCCACGTGACGACCCCCCACGACCAGCACATCTCGCCGACGCTGGAGGCCCTGGGCCGGGGAGTCCACGTGATCCAGGAGAAGCCGCTCGCGGCGTCCGTCGAGGATGGCCAGCGTCTGGTCGACTGGGCGGCCGAGCCGGCCGGGGGCAGCGACCCGAAGCCCAAGATCGGCATCTGCTTCCAGAACCGTTACAACGTGTCCAGCCAGGAGCTCCGGCGCCTGCTCGACACGGGCGCGCTGGGCGAGATCAAGGGCGCGTACGCGTCCGTCGTCTGGACGCGCACGGCCGACTACTACCGGACCAAGCCGTGGCGCGGCTCGAAGGAGCGGTCGGGCGGTGGCCTGCTGATCAACCAGGCCATCCACACCCTCGACCTGGTTCAGTGGTTCATGGGCGACGTCGTCGACATCGCCGGCCACGTGGCGACGAACAAGTTCGGCGACATCATCGAGGTGGAGGACACCGCCGAGATGCTGCTCACCCACGAGTCGGGGTTGAGCACCGCCTTCTACGCCACGCTGACGGCGCCGCAGCACCGTCCGGTGGAGTTCGAGCTCGACTGCGAGAACGCGTACGTCTCGTTGCGCAACGGGCTGACCGTCAGCTGGAAGGACGGGCGTGTCGAGCAGTACGAGGAGCGCAGGGTGCCGTCGGGCGGGCGTTCCTACTGGGGAGTCTCGCACGAGCTGCTGATCCGTGACTTCTACGCGTCGGTGGACGATCCGGAACCCTTCTGGATCAGCCCGGCCGAGGCCATGAAGTCGCTGCAGATCCTGAAGAAGGCCTACCGGGTCTCGGGTTCCTGACCCGGTCCGCAGAACGCCGAGAGCTCCGGATCCACCTCCGGAGCTCTCGGCGTCGGTGGCTCAGTGGCCGACGGTGAACCGTCGGTTCACGTGGTTGCGCTGCTCGATCTCGTCGACGTAGGCCCGCGCGAAGTCGACGCCCGAGATCTCGCTCGACCCGTCCTCCTTGGTGACGAGGACGTCGCCGCCGGTGCGGTAGCGACCGGTGTCCTCACCCGGGGCGAACGAGCCGTACAGGCCGGCGGGGGAGACGTAGAACCAGTCGAGTCCCTCGCTGGAGCGCAGCGCCTCGAGGACCTCGGCGTGGGCGAGGGCCTCGGGCTTCCAGTCGGGGTGGAAGTCCGGCGCGTCGAGCAGACGCGGGCCGCCCTCGGCGACGAGCGACGAGCCGGCCCCGCCGACGAAGGAGAGGCGGGCGTTGCCGGCCTTCGCGGCCTCCACCAGCGCGGGCACGAACTGCAGCAGCGGCTCCCGACCCGGGTCGACGGCGTGCACCGCGACGACCAGGACGTCGGCGTCGGAGGCCGCCGCGGTGACGACCGCGGGGTCGGTCAGCGAGCCCGTGCGGTACTCGACGCCGGCGTCGGGGGTGGCGGGCGTGTTGCGGGAGTACGAGACGACCTCGTGGCCGCGGCGGACCGCCTCGCGGGCGATGTTGCCGCCCGAGTAGCCGGTGCCGCCGAAGATGACGATGCGGGACATGGGAGCCTCCTGTGAGATTGACATTTCAACCACTTCAACCGCGGGGGCCGCGTCTTCATTCCCGGATGGGCGCTGCAAGCCATGGCAACTCTCCCCGTTCCGCCCCTGCGCCCAAACGGCGCACCTAGTCTGAAAGCACCACCTATGTGAACGATGCGAAGGAGCGATCAATGGCGGAGGACAAGGTCCGGCTGGGCATCATCGGCCTGGGCGCCGAGGGCGGCATGTACGCCAAGTTCATCGACGGGGGCATGGTTCCCAACATGACCATCGGCGCCATCTGCGACATCCTGCCCGAGAAGAAGGCGGCCGCGGACGAGTACGGCGTCCCGTTCTACGAGGACTACAAGGAGATGATCGCGTCCGGCAACGTTGACGCCGTCGTCACCACCGTCCCGCACTACCTCCACCCGGAGATGGGCATCTACGCCCTCGACCACGGCATGCACACCCTCCTCGAGAAGCCGGTCGGCGTCTACACCCAGCAGGCCCGCGAGGTCATCGAGTTCGCCGCGACCAAGCCCGAGCTCAAGTTCGGCGTCTTCTTCAACCAGCGCACCAACCCGCTGTACAAGGACCTCAAGGCCCTCCTCGACTCCGGCGAGCTGGGCAAGCTCCGCCACACCTCCTGGATCATCACCACCTGGTGGCGTCCGCAGGGTTACTACAACCAGTCCGAGTGGCGTGCGACCTGGGGCGGCGAGGGCGGCGGCGTCCTGGTCAACCAGGCTCCCCACCAGCTCGACCTGTGGCAGTGGATGTGTGGCGTTCCCAAGAGCGTCTTCGCCAAGGCCCAGTACGGCTTCCGACGTGACATCGTCGTCGAGGACGAGGTCAACGCCCTCGTCGAGTTCGAGGACGGCGCCACCGGCACCTTCATCACCTGCACCCACGACATGATGGGCACCGACCGCCTCGAGATCCTGTGCGACAAGGGCAAGATCGTCGTCGACAACTCCAAGAAGGTCACCATCACGCGGCTGTCCGAGGCCGAGCAGGTGCTCAGCCGGAACATGACCATGGAAGAGGTCGGCAAGCTCTTCATGGGCCAGCTCGACACCTCCACGATGATGAAGACCGAGACCAAGGAGTACGAGTCGGTCTGGGGCCAGCAGCACTCCGACGTCATGAAGAACTTCGCCGACCAGATCCTCAACGACGCCGAGCCGCTCGCGCCCGGTGCCGACGGCATCCACGGCGTCCGCCTCGCGAACGCGATCCACCTGTCCAGCTGGACCGGCCAGGAGGTCTCGATCGAGAACTTCGACGAGGAGACGTACATGGCGGAGCTGAACAAGCGCATCGCCGCCGAGGGCAAGTTCGAGCAGAGGAGCTGAAGCATGGCCGTTCTGGGTGTCCAGATGATGATGGTGAAGAACCAGGTGGGCGAGCTGGGCATGTACCCCGTGCTCGAACGCCTGGCGGCGATGGACCTCCACGCGGTGGAGGTCTCCCAGATCCCGATGACCGAGGAGAACGTCGCTGCCCTCGAGCGCGGCACCAAGGAACTCGGCATCGAGGTGGGTGCCCTGTCGGGCGCCCTCAGGCCGGGTCCGACCTCCTCGGGTGACAACTTCGAGGAGCACTTCGACAAGATCGTGGCCGACTGCAAGCGGCTCGGCGCGCGCTTCGTCCGCATCGGCATGATGCCGTTCACCGCCATGGTCTCCAAGGAGGCCTGTGAGGCGTGGGCGGCCGAGTGCGAGCCGTGGGCCCAGAAGTTCGCGGCCGAGGGCATCACCCTGTGCTACCACAACCACCACGTCGACCTCGCGAAGTTCGACGGTGAGCGCATCTTCGACATCGTGCGCCGCGTGGCTCCGTCGATGAACTTCGAGGTCGACCTGCACTGGGTCCAGCGCGGGGGGATGGCGCCGCTCGACATGCTGAAGGCGTACGCCGGCGTGTGCAAGCTGATCCACGTCAAGGACTTCCGCGTCGTCCCGGTGGCGCAGGAGGCCGTGGACAAGTTCAACGCCGGCGACTTCGCGGGCGGCTTCGAGGGCTTCCTCAACATCGCGCAGTTCGCCGAGGTCGGCCAGGGCAACATGAACTGGCCCGACCTGCTGCCCGCGGCCAGTGCTGCCGGTGCCGAGTACTTCTTCATCGAGCAGGACGACACCTATGGTCGGGACCCCTTCGACTGCATCGCGGACTCCCGCGAGTACCTGAAGTCGATCGGTTACTGACCCCACGCGCCGAGGGCTCCGGTCCCGGACGCCGAGGGCTCCCTCCCCCCGGGGGGTGGGGCCCTCGGCGCACCGGGCCGGGGCCCTCGGCGCACCCAGGCCTTGTGATTAGTAGTCGCTTCAACTACATTGCCTGCATGTCCAAGCGCCGTGTCGTCATCATCGGATCGGGTTTCGGGGGGTTGTTCGCGGCCAAGGCGCTGCGCGGGGCCGACGTCGAGGTCACCGTCATCTCCAAGACCAGCCACCACCTGTTCCAACCGCTGCTGTACCAGGTCGCCACCGGCATCCTGTCCGAGGGGTCCATCGCGCCGTCGACGCGCGAGATCCTGCGGCACCAACGCCACACCACGGTCCTCACCGGCCTGGTGACGCACATCGACGCCCGGGCGCGGACGGTCACGCACCGCTTCCACGACGCCGAGACGGTGACGCCCTACGACGACCTCATCGTCGCCGCCGGTGCCGGACAGAGCTACTTCGGCCAAGACCACTTCGAGAAGTTCGCGCCGGGGATGAAGTCCATCGACGACGCCCTCGAACTGCGCGCCCGCATCTTCTTGGCCTTCGAGGCCGCCGAGTCCGAGCCGGATCCGGCCGTCCGCGAGAAGCTGCTCACCTTCGTCGTGGTCGGCGCCGGTCCCACCGGCGTGGAGATGGCCGGCCAGATCGCCGAGCTCGCCCGCAGCACGCTGCGGGGTCAGTTCCGCACCTACGACCCGAGCCGGGCCCGGGTGATCCTCGTGGACGGTGCGGACCAGGTGCTGCCGCCGTTCGGGCCGCGGCTGGGCCGCAAGACCCAGCGGTCGCTCGAGCGTTCCGGGGTCGAGGTCGTCCTGAACAGCATCGTCACCGATGTGGACGCCGACTCCGTCACGTGGCGCGACAAGGCCGGCCGGACCACGACCGTGGCGTCCACCGCCAAGGTGTGGGCCGCCGGCGTCCGGGGCAGCGAGCTGGGCAGGGTCCTCGCCGAGGAGACCGGCGTCGAACTCGACCGCGCCGGGCGCGTCGTCGTGGACGAGCACCTCGCCATCCCCGGCCACCCCGAGATCACCGTCATCGGTGACCTCGCGTCCGTCCCCGGCGTTCCGGGGGTGGCGCAGGGAGCGATCCAGGCCGCCAAGTACGTGGCCCGCCGCATCGCGGACGCCGCGGCAGGACGCCCCGTCGGGACCGAGGCCTTCTCCTACTTCGACAAGGGCTCGATGGCGACCATCTCCAAGTTCGCCGCGGTGGTGAAGGCCGGACGCCTCGAGCTGACCGGGTTCGTCGCCTGGGCAGCCTGGCTCTTCCTGCACCTGCTCTACATCGCCGGCTTCAAGTCGCGCGTCACGACCTTGCTGCACTGGGCCATCAGCTTCCTGGGCACGGGTCGCACCGAGCGCGTCTCCACCAACCAGCAACTCGTCGGACGCCTCGCCCTGGAGAACCTGGGCCAGCGCGTCACCGGGCGCCTGCTCCGCGGCGAGCGGGACGTGCGCGGCGGCGAACCCCGACGCACCCCCTGACCGGTCTCCGGGCGGTCCGCGAACTCGTCGAGGACCGCCCGCGAGCGGAACTGGCCGAACGCGCCTGACTCAGAGCTGCTCGAGCATCGCCGTGATGCGGCTCTCCAGGTCGAGCACCACGTCCGGAAGCCTGGTCGGGTCGCCCACGTACTCGCCGCCCTCCTGGGACAGGACCACGTAGTTGGCCTTGCGGACGATGTACTCGGCGCCGGCGCCGGGGCCCTCGAGCCAACCCGAGCCGGAGTTCCACTCCGACCACGAGCTGATCGCCAGCCCGTCCTCGCCGAGACCGGCGATCGGCTTGGTCGCCTGGACCGTGCGCCAGCCGTCCTCGTCCGGGCCCTCGGGGGTGCACGCGTCGAGCTTCGTCGTCAGCTCGGTCATGAACGCCTGTGCGGCGGCCTCGTCGGCGAACACGAGCAGGCCGTTGAGGACGGCGTGCTCCGGCCCGATGGACTCCTTCACCCGCGTCGCCGTGATGCCGGACGCCGCGGCCAGGGTCAGCACCTGGTCGGGGCATGAGGCCCGCCACACGCTCGTGGTGAACGCGGACGTCTCACCGTCACCCGGGCGGTCCTCGTCCGGCAGCTTGAAGCCGGTCGGCACGGTGCCGAGGTCACCCGCGATGTCCGTCGGGGCCGCAGGGCTCGCCTGCGTCGTGGGCGTGGTCGTGGCGGGCCGCGGGGGCGGGGTCGGCTTGGTGGTGATCCCGGTGCGCGCCGGTGAAGGCTTCACGCTCGGCGTCGCGGTGGCCGTGGGCAGCGGGCTGGCCGTGGGCAACGGTGTGGCGCTGGGCGTGGCGGTCCCCGCGCCCGCCGTGCAGGCGGACAGGACCAGAACAGCAGCGGTGGCCGCGCCGACGAGGGCTGCGTGCTTCATACAGGGCCTTTCACTCGATTCAGGTCACAGTCTGTCACCCCGGACCCCGCGCGACGGCCGACTGCCGCCCGTTGTCCACGGGCGGCAGTCGGAATGCGGAGCCCTTTGTCAGGTGAGCCGGCCGGCCGGTGCATTCTGGGCCGTCAGGCCCGGGTCGGACTGCACGACGTCGCCCAGGGCCTCATCGATCGCGGTCAGGACGTCGGCGTCCAGCACCACGCCGGCCGCGGCCACGTTCTCGGCCACCTGCTCGGGGCGGGACGCCCCGATGATCGCGCCCGCGACGTTCGGGTTCTGGAGGACCCACGCGACGGCCAGCTGGGCCATCGACAGGCCGAGGCCGTCCGCGATGGGGCGCAGCTTCTGCACCCGCTCGAGCACCGGCTCGTCCATGAAGCGCTTGATCATGGTCGCCCCGCCCTTCGTGTCGGTGGCGCGGGATCCGTCGGGGACTGGCCGCCCGGGGACGTACTTGCCGGTCAGGACGCCCTGGGCCACCGGCGACCACACGATCTGGCTGACACCGAGCTCGGTGCAGGTCGGGACGACCTCGGGCTCGATGACGCGCCACAGCATCGAGTACTGCGGCTGCGACGAGATGAGCTGGACGCCGAGGTCGGAGGCCAGCGCGTGGCCGGCGCGGATCTGGTCGGCGGTCCACTCACTGACGCCGATGTAGAGGGCCTTGCCCTGACGGACGACGTCGGCGAACGCCTGCATCGTCTCCTCCAGCGGGGTGTCGTGGTCGTAGCGGTGGGCCTGGTAGAGGTCGACGTAGTCGGTGCCGAGCCGCTTCAACGACCCGTTGATCGACTCCAGGATGTGCTTGCGGGACAGGCCGGTGTCGTTCGGGCCCTTGGGGCCGGTCGGCCAGTAGACCTTCGTGAAGATCTCCAGGCTCTCGCGGCGCTGGCCGGCGAGTGCCTCGCCCAGCACGCTCTCGGCCACGGTGTTGGCGTACACGTCGGCGGTGTCGAAGCTCGTGATGCCGGCGTCGAGGGCCGCCCGCACGCAGGCCTTCGCGGTGTCGTTCTCGACCTGCGAGCCGTGGGTGAGCCAGTTGCCGTAGATGATCTCGGAGATCTTCAGTCCGGAGCGGCCCAGGTAGCGGAACTTCATGGGGAATCCCTTTCGACGCGATGGCTTCTCACATCCTGTCACGGTGGGGCGGGTGCGATGGATTGCGGAGCCCCATGAGGCGATCTATCGTCGTATGACAAGGGGCGCCGCCCTGCGTCCCTTTCCGAAAGGACGACCCATGAAGAAGACGCTCGCTGTGGCGCTGGCGACGGGCCTGGCCGCCACGGCCTTCCTGCACCAGACCGCTGTCGCCGATGAGGTCTACCCTGCCGACAAGGTGTTCGTCTGCAAGTACGTCGGTACCCCCGGCGTGAACGAGAGGCTCCAGACCGGGAACAACCCGATCTCCGTCTCCGTCGACGCCATCCCGCTGGATCCGGTGAGGATCGGCAGTCTCTTCGGCGATGGGCAGGGCCGTTCGCTCGTGATCGGCTGGGACGCCCGCACCGGCGGTGGTCAGGAGGGAGAACCCGACATCGATTGCCCGACGGTCCCCACGCCCGAGCCGACCCCGACCCCGATCGCGACGCCTACCCCGTCCCCGGAGCCGGAGCCCACGCCGACCCCGTCCCCGTCCCCGGAGCCCACGCCGACCCCGACGCCGGAGCCGACCAGGACGGTCACGCCGACCACGACGCCCAGACCCGGTGAGAACCCTGCCACGCCGTCGACGACCGCGAAGCCCACGGCGTCCCAGACCCCGCGTGGCGTCCCGGCCAAGACGGGTGGCGAATCAGACCCCACCGGTCTGGCCGTCCTCGGTGGACTCGGCGCCGCCGGCATCGTCGTCTCGGCGGGGGCCCTGGCGGCCTCGCGTCGACGTCACTGACAGTGCCGCCCCGGAACCGTCTCCGACTCCTGGCGGTCGCCGGGTTGGTCCTGTCCATCCTGCTCGTGGCAGGGGTGGTGGCCGTGTGGTGGCCGGCCACCGCCCCTGACCCGGGCGTGACCCCTCGGGCCCCTGTGGTGGAGACCCCCCGGATCCCGGACGTGACGAGCGTCGCGCCGCCGACCGGTGCCGTCCCCACACCGGAGGTGGTGGCCCCTCAGCCCACGCGTGTCCTGCGGGTGGAGCTGCCCACAGCGGGCTACTCGTCCGACGTGGGCACCATGGCCATCGGCGACTCGGGCGTGATCGACCCGCCCGACTTCGTCCGCGCCTGGTGGATCGAGGACCGCGGCGTCCTGCCCGGTTCCCGGGCCGCAGACACCACCTATCTGGCCTGCCACACGGATGCGGCGCGGCCGGCGATGGCCGTGCCCTGCAACCGTCTCGCGCTCGAGAAACTCCCCACGGGTGGCAAGGTCCTCGTGCAGACCGACGCCGAGGCCCTGAGCTACACCATCACCCAAGCACGGAAGGTCCTCAGGGACGACTTCGCCCACGACAGCGAGGTGTGGGACGTCAACCCGGGACGGCTCGTCCTGGTGAGCTGTTACCTCAGCGGTGGCAGGCGTACCGACTACAACATCGTCGTCATCGCCGAGGTCGACCGGCCCGCGGCCTGACCGGGAGGCCCACGACGTCAGTCGGTCGGCAGGACGCGCGTGAAGCCGTGCGCCTCGTAGAACTGGATGGCCGGCGTGCGATGCTCCTCCACGAACAGGCGCAGTTCGTCCACCCGCGCCTGTTCGAACAGGGCCCTGACGGCCGCCGCGAGCAGGACGCTGCCGTCTCCCACCCCCCGGGCCCTCGGGGTGATCGCCATGTAGTCCAGGTGGCCGGCACCGCCGGCGGTGAGGTGACCCGACGCGTACCCGATCGGGGCGCCGTCGCGTTCCACCACGAACGTGAACCGGTTCGGATCCTCGACGAGGTGCCGTGCGGTCGCGTACGTCGCGGGGAACTCGGCGGAGTGCAGTTCGTCCACCAGCGCGAGGTCATGAGCTCCGGCACGCCGTGCGCGCGTGGTGTCTCGGGTGTCGAGCCAAGCTTCGGCCTGCGCACGGGTCAGTGCGTACGCGCGTGGGCGCTCGTGCAAGTCGGGTCTCCTTCGCCTCAGGAGACCACGGTAGGAAGGCGGCACCCGTCGTGACAAGTGGCCAGTGCCGATGTGGGACGGCGCCGGGCACAATGGGGGCCGTGGCCATCGACGACGTTCACCCCCCGGACCTGCCCCGCACGCCGCCGTTGGTCCTCCGGGGGCAGCGTTTCGATGCTTCGCGGCCGGCGATCATGGCGATCGTGAACCGGACGCGGGACTCCTTCTGGGTCACCGCGGGCGCAGGCGCCCTCGAGCCGGCCCTCGATGTGCTCGCGGCCGCGGTCGAGGCCGGTGCCGACATCGTCGACGTCGGGGGAGTCCGGGCCGGTCAGCAGGGAGAGTGGGTGGACGCCGCCGCCGAGGTCCAGCGCGTCCGGCCCTTCCTGGCAGCGGCCAGGGAGCGGTTCCCCGACCTGCCACTCAGCCTGGACACCTGGCGCTCCGAGGTCCTGGAGGCCTGCGCCGACATCGGGATCGACCTCGTGAACGACACCTGGGCCGGGGCCGACCCCGACCTCGTCCGGGGCGCCGCCGCTCTCGGGGCCGGCTATGTGGTGTCGCACACCGGCGGGCTCCCGCCCCGCACGGACCCGGTCGACATCTCGTACGGGGACGATCCCGACGACGTCGTCCGCTCCGTCCTGCGCGGGCTGGCCGAGGGGGCGCAGCGGGCGGTGGACGCCGGCGTCCGGCCCGACGGTGTGCTGGTCGACCCGACCCTGGACTTCGGCAAGACGACCCGGAACTCGCTGCGCGTGTTGCGCGCGACGGGGTCCGTAGCCGCGCTCGGCTACCCGGTGCTGCAGGCGATCTCCCGCAAGGACTTCGTGGGGGAGACGCTCGACCTGCCCGCCGACGAGCGGCTGGAGGGCTCGCTCGCGGCGACGGCCGTGGCCGCCTGGCTGGGGGCCACCGTGTTCCGGACGCATGACGTCCGGGCCACGAGGCGCGTGGTCGACATGGTGGCGTCCATCCGCGGTGACCGCCCCCCGGCGTCGGCGATCCGCGGGGAGCCGCGGGCGGGCTGACGCAGACCCGGGGCCGTCGGGCGGGCTCCTGCGACCGGGGTCGAGACCCCGGTCGTACGCGTTCGCCCTGATCAGGGACCACGGTGCGAGGCAACGGCGCGACAATCCGGCGGCGACGAACCTACCGTGGAAGAACGATGATCAACTCCACCCTTCCCACCGCCCCCGCGTCCGCGCCGGGCACCGAGCCCGGTACCGGGAGCACGGTCGCCGAGCGTCCCGTCCTCTCGTTGTCGATGACGGCGATCGCCTCGGGCTCCCTGGCCGCCGTGACGTCGGCCGTCGTCGGGTCGCACCTCGGCACCGGCGGGACGCTGGTCGGCGCCGCCGTGGGTTCGGCCATCGGTGCCGTGGCGACCGCGCTCTACACCTTCGGACTCGAGCGGACGCGGCACGCCCTGGCGGCGATGACCCCGCGCCGGGCCACGTTGGTCGGCGGGGTGCTGCTCTCGGCGCTGGTCGCCTTCGTGGTGTCCGTTGGGGCGATCACCGGCATGGAGAAGGCAGCCGGGACGTCGCTGGGCGGCCAGCCGGGCACCACGGTCGGCCGGGCGGTCGAGGCCCGGACGAGCCCGTCGGGCACGGAGAAGGAGACGCCGTCCGAGCCCGTGTCGGCCCCGGCCGTCGCGGCGGCCCCGACGGCCACCCCCACTCCGGTGGCCTCGGCGGAGCCCACCCCCGCCGCGGTGTCTGCTGATCCGGCGGCCCGGCCGACGACCTCGCCGCAACCCGAGCCCGCGCCGACGAGTACACCCGCGGAACCGGCTCCCACCCCCACGGCCGCCGGGGCGGTCGCCAGCCATTAGGCCCTTGGGTCAGTCGGCGTTGATCAGGTACACGCAGGCACGGTCGACGTAGTCGTGCATGAGGGCGGCGTCCTCCGCACCGAGGGTGGCCTCGCCGATCGCCGTGTGCATGCAGCTGGCCCACTGGCGGGCGACGCTCTCGGTGATCTTGTACGGCATGTGGCGCATCTTCAGCATGGGTGCGCCCCGGGTCCGGGAGTACGTCATCGGCCCGCCCCAGTACTGCTCGAAGAAGAGCAGGAGCCGGCTCTCGGCGCCGTCCCAGTCGTCGTGCGAGTACAGGGCAGCCACGTCGGGCGTGGCCCGGACCTCGGCGAAGAAACGCTTCATGATGGCGCGGAACGTGTCGTGCCCTCCGACACGGTCGAAGAGCGTCTCCTCGACCTCGTCGGGGGGATCACTCATGTGCACGACTCACATTCTGACCCTGCCGAGCCGGACCCGAGTGGTTTTCGCCCAAGTGGCGTCGAGAAGGGACGATGGCCGACGACTAGGATCGCGTGCGTGATCACCGAGAGCACCCCCGCCCGCAGGCCGTGGGGCCGCACGAGCATCGACATCCTCCTCGCCCTGCTCGCGCACGCGGCGGTCGGCGCCAGCTGGGTCCTGGTGGCGGCGTCCGTGATGGGGTCGCTGGACGTGCTGCGTCGCATGCTGATGAACTCCGAGTTCGCATGGGACACCGGACGGCTCCCCCAGCCCTGGGCGATCCTCGCCGGCCTCGCCGCCGCGTGGGTGAGCCACCTGTTCTTCACCTGGGCCATGCGCAGGGCCGGCCACGGGCGCCCGGCGTGGGGTGCCCGGGTGGTCGCCTGGTCCGGGGCCCTGCTGGGCGTCCTGCTCGGCGCCTACCTCTGGACGCCGGCGCTGCAGGTCGGCGCCCAGGTCGGCCCGGCGTCCGGCCAGTCGCAGCCGTGGGGCGTCCTGGGGTGGGCCGCCCACCACGCTCGCCTGGCCGTACCCGCCCTCGTCGGGGCGTGGACGCTGTTCCTCCTGCTGTTCTCGAAGCACTCTCCGCTCGTCGTCCTCGCGAAGGCGGCCCGGCGTTCGTGGCAGGGCCGGCGTGGGGGTTCCACTCCCCGCGCGAAGGTGGCAGGCTGAATGCGGCAGTGGTGCAGGCTGTTGAGGTGACACCTCACGCGTGACGATGACGTTTCCCGTGCGTTCACCTCGCGGTGTTTGGCTGCTGTCAGCGACCGGTCGACGGCGCTCCCTGACGCACGGAGGTAACACATGAACGCACGCAAGCGCGTGACAGTGGCCATCGCCACGCTGGGGCTCGTGGCCTCAGCCGGGCTGGCCACCACGGCCCAGGCGGCCACGTCGCCGTCCGCGATCAGCGCGGGGCTCACGCAGGTCAACCTGCTCAACTTCAACGACTTCCACGGCCGCATCAACCAGGCTGCGGGCCTGTCCTTCGCGTGCCTGGTGTCGAACGAGCGGGCCGCACTCGGTGCGGACTCGACCCTCCTGATGTCGGCAGGCGACAGCATCGGCGGCTCCCTGTTCGTCTCGTTCGTCCAGCAGGACGACCCGACGCTCGACTACCTGAACGCCTTGGAGGTGGACGCCTCGGCCGTCGGCAACCACGAGTTCGACCGTGGTTTCGCCGACCTGACCGGGCGCGTGAGCACGAAGGCCCAGTTCCCCTACCTCGGCGCCAACGTCTACGAGCGCGGCACCACCACGCCCGCCCTGCAGGAGTTCGCGGTCAAGACCGTCAACGGCATCCGCATCGGCGTCGTGGGCGCGGTCACCCAGGAGACCGCGTCGCTGGTCAGCCCCGAGGGCATCCAGGGCATCGACTTCGGCGACCCGATCGCCGCCGTGAACCGCGTGGCCGCCCAGCTGTCGGACGGCAACGAGGCCAACGGTGAAGCCGACATCGTCGTCGCCGAGATCCACGACGGCGCTGGCGAGCTCAAGGACGGTGTCCCGGTCGCCAATCCGATCTACACCCGCATGGTGAATGACCTGTCGGCCGACGTGGACGTGGTCTTCAACGGCCACACGCACCTCACCTACACGGTGGACGCCGCGACCGGCACCGGGACCCGCAACATCAGCCAGGCCGCCTCCTACGGTGCCGGCGTGACCCGCGTGCAGCTCGGTGTCGACCCCGCCACCAAGCAGCTCGTCGAGTACGTGAACGACTTCGTGCCGGCCGTCAAGGTCGACGCCACGAACAAGTGCACGACGGATCCCCGCTACCTCGCCGCCAAGGCCGTCGTGGACGAGGCCGTGGCCCAGGCCAAGGTGCTCGGTGCCCAGCCGGTCGGCACGATCTCGGCCGACATCACCACCGCCTACTCCGACGCCCAGCCGGTCGACGGCTTCTACACCGGCACCAGCCGTGACGACCGCATGCGCGAGTCCACCCTGAACAACCTGGTCGCCCAGGCCTGGCTCGATGAACTGAACGTCCCGGGTCGTGCGGGTGCCGACATCGGCATCATGAATCCCGGTGGCCTGCGCGCGGACCTCTTCTACAGTTCCAGCCCCGCGGGCGAGGGTGACGGCATCGTCACGCTGGAGGAGGCCTCATCGGTCAACCCCTTCGGCAACACGCTCGTGGTGAAGGAGATCACCGGTGAGCAGTTCGCCAGGACGCTGGAGCAGCAGTGGCAGCCCGCCGGAGCGTCGCGCGCGTTCCTGAACCTCGGCCTCTCCGACAACGTGAGCTACACCTTCGACCCGAACCGCGCCCAGGGCGACCGCATCACGTCGATCACCGTCGACGGCAAGCCGCTCGACCCGGCCGCGGTCTACAACGTCACCTCCAGCTCGTTCCTGATGGCCGGTGGCGACA
Organism: Propioniciclava sp. LT294; assembly: GCF_059516005.1. Classification (NCBI taxonomy): domain Bacteria; kingdom Bacillati; phylum Actinomycetota; class Actinomycetes; order Propionibacteriales; family Propionibacteriaceae; genus Propioniciclava; species Propioniciclava sp. LT294. The sequence continues at coordinate 170,645 of NZ_JCAKNG010000005.1, read as the reverse complement.
ACTTCACCGCACTCCGGGAAGGCGCCAACACGCGCGACACCGGACTGATCGACACCGAGGCCTTCATGAACTTCATGGGCCGTGAGGGCATCGTCTCCCCGGACTTCGCCAAGCGTGGGGTGGGTGTCATCGGCTCCACCAAGGTGACCCCGAACAAGGAGACCGTCCTTCGCATCGAGGGCGTGGACATGACGAGCCTCGGCTCGCCGGTCAACACCGAGTTCTCCGTTCAGCTGGGTGGGCAGGAGATCGGAACCGCGACGATCAAGACCGCGCGTGTCGCCACCCCGGCTCCTGTCCGTGACGGCGTCTCCGACGTGGCGGTCACGATCAAGCCGAAGCTGCTGAAGTCCAGCATGAAGTACGCCGGCCAGATCACCTTGGTCGCGAAGGAGTCCGGGACCACCATCGTCCTCAGCACTCGAGGCTGACCCGACACGCTCGAGGCCCCCACCGCACTTCCGGGTGGCAGATCCCCAAGAATTCTTGGGGATCTGCCACCCGGAAATGCATTCGGGGGCCTCCCAGGGGGCTCAGAACTTCTTCTGCCAAGCCCCCTCGAGCCCGACCGGCACGAACCCCAGCGCATCGTTGATGGCCAGCATCCACCGGTTCTCGGCGGCGTTCCACGTGTGGACACGGCGGGCGGCCGGGTTCACCTCGCGCAGCCGCGCGAGGTTGGCGGTCTTGGTCAGCATGCCCAGTCGTCGCCCGCGGTGCTCCTGCAGGACGAGGGTCTCGTCCTGCCACACGCCGGCGGGGTTCTCCTCGGGCCATTCCAGGCGGGTGAACCCGGCGAGGCGTCCGGTCGGGAGGTGGCGGGCGGCCGTGACCACCCAGTGCAGGCCGGCGGCCGCCATGCGCTCCTCGGCGGAACGGACGCGGTCGGCGTCCCACACCTGTTCGTCCAGGCCGAGCTCGCCCATCGGCACGTCCGTGCTCATGCGTGACGTGAGCCAGCCGAGTTCGGTCAGGTGCTCCTCGGGCGTCCGGTCGGCCCACCACAGCAACGCGAAGTCGGACGCCGCGGGCGCGGATCGCCGGGCCTCCTCGGCCAGCGCGTCCGTGTGCGCCGCGAGCGCGTCGTCCACCACGAGCGTGGACGGACGCTCGCACTGCTCGAGGGTGAACCCCTCGGCCAGCAACCACCGGTGGGCGGGACGTCGTCCGTCCACGGCCCCGGCCCCCGTCCGGGCGGCCACGGCGTGCGGGCCGCTCGCCTCCGGGGAGAAGGCGTAGGTCTGCCAGGTCGTGCGTCCCTGCTCCAGGAGGTGGGGGGTGACGGCCCGGAGCAGCGCGCGGGCGACGCCCCGGCTGCGGTGGTCGGGGTGCGTCGTGATGGAGACCCGCGCCTTCTCGGTGTCCTCCCGCAGGGGCAGGCTGATCGTGGCCGTGCCGAGCGCGTCCTCCGGTCGGCAGGTCTGGGGATCGACCCCGTCGGGCAGGGCGACCCAGACCCGGGTGATGCCGTGTTCGGAGCCGAAGAGCCGCACGGTGAGCTGGCGGGCGCTGTCGGCGAAGTCGGTGTGGCCGTAGTCGTCCAGGACGCCGGCACGGTCGACGGCCCCGGCGGCGTGGGTCAGGGGGTGCGGTTCGGCGTCCCGGCTCGCGGGCCGGGGGACGCGGTGGATCTGCATGGGGTTCCTCCGGGTGGGCAGCCGCTCAGGATGCACCCACCCGGCGGCTCAGCACAAGGGGGTCAGAGCGCGGCGGCGAGCCCGACCAGGGTCGGCGTGGTCCCTGCGTCCACCCGGACGTGGGCGGTCCCATCGGCCCGCGTCGGGCCGTGGTTGATGATCACGAGCGGCTTGCCCTGCTTGACGACGTGCCGGGCGAACCGGAGCCCGGACATCACGCTGAGCGACGAGCCCGCCACGAGCAGCGCGTCCGCCTCGTCGACGAGCCGGTAGGACGCCTCGACCCGCGGCTTGGGCACCGGCTCCCCGAAGAACACCACGTCGGGTTTCAGGACGCCCCCGCACACCTCACAGGGCGGCACGACGAAGTCGTCGGGATCCTCGATGTCGGCGTCGCCGTCCGGCCGGAGCTCGGCCGCACCCGCCGGGATGCGGGCGGTCACGCCCGGATTGGCGCGCTCCAGGCGCGTCTGCAGTGTGGCGCGCGAGGAGAGCGTGCCGCAGTCGAGGCAGATGACGCGGTTGATCAGCCCGTGCAGGTCGATCACCTCGCGCGAGCCCGCCTCGGAGTGCAGCCGGTCGACGTTCTGGGTGATCACCGGAACTCCGAGCGCCGCGAGCGCCTGGTGCCCCGCGTTGGGGTTGGCCGCGCCGAAGCTCCGAAACCCCATCATCGACCGGAACCAGTAGCGCCGACGGGCGTCGGCGTGCCGGACGAACTCCTTGTACTGGATCGGGTTCGAGGGCTTGCTGTCGGGTCCGCGGTAGTCCGGGATGCCCGAGTCGGTGGAGATGCCCGCGCCGGTCAGGGCCACCCAGCGGCGTCCACGCAGGGCGGACGCCACCGCTTCCACCTGGGCGGGGGTCGGGTCGGGAATGGACACGCCCCGAGCCTACGTGCCCGGTACGGCACACACGTCGGTGAACCCCGCCGGCGGGATGCCCAGTCCGATGTTGAACCGGGCCCACAGGTTCACCTGCGCCACCGTGGCCGACAGGCGCACGAGGTCGTCGCCGTCGAACAGGCCCCGCAGCCCGGTCACGACCTCGGGAGCCACCGCCGCCGGCGTCACCGACAGCCCGTGCGCGTACAGGACGGCCAGGCGCTCACCGGGCGTCCACGCTCGCGCCCGCTCGGGTAGCTCGGACTCCGTGATGGGCTCGCCCCGCGAACCCACCCACCTCAGCACCGCCAGGTCGGCATCCGTGACGCCGTCGGCGTCGTGGTCGTGCCAGTTCAGGTCGAGGCAGAACGCGCACCCGACGGTCAGGGAGGCGGTCAGTCGCACCAACCGCAGGACGCGCTTCGACGGGCGACGGTGCTCGACGAGCGACTCCAACACGCCCATGCCCACTGCGAGGCGTGGCACCCGGGCCAGCAGCCGGGCCGGGACCATCCGGCGCCCCGTCACCCGCTCTGAAATGTTGACCCCCCAGCGCAGGGGCGGGGGCAGGCGAAGGGGTTCGTCGACGAACGGCATGCTGCCATGATGACAAGCATGCGAGCGCTGGCGAAGATGCAGGCCGGACCGGGACTCCAGCTGGTGGACCGCCCCGAGCCCGAGTGCGGGGACTGGGACGTCAAGATCCGGGTGATGCGGGCGGGCCTGTGCGGAACCGACCTCCATCTGCAGCAGTGGGACGACTGGGCCGCTTCGATGGTGAAGGTGCCCCAGACGATCGGGCACGAGTTCTACGGGGAGATCGTCGAGGTCGGACGCGACGTCAAGGAACTGCAGCCGGGCGACCGGGTGTCCGGCGAGGGCCACATCGTCTGCGGCTACTGCCGCAACTGCCGGGCCGGACGCCGCCACCTGTGCATCCGCACCATCGGCCTGGGCGTCAACACCGACGGCGCGTTCGCGGACTACGTGGTGCTCCCCGTCGAGAACGTCTGGAAGCACCGCGACTGGGTCGACCCCGACCTGGGCGCGATCTTCGACCCGCTCGGCAACGCCACCCACACCGCACTGCAGTGGCCCATGGTGGGCGAGGACGTCCTCGTCACCGGCGCGGGACCCATCGGGGTGATGGCCGCCGCCATCGCCCGGCACGCCGGGGCGCGCAACATCGTGGTCACCGACCTGTCGGACTACCGGCTCGGGCTGGCGGACGCCGCGGGCGCCGACCTGGTGGTGAACTCCGGCACGACCCGCCTGCAGGACGTCCAGCTGGGACTGGGCATGAAGGAGGGCTTCGACATCGGCCTGGAGATGTCGGGTGCCCCGGCGGCCGTCGCGGAGATGCTGGACAACATGAACCACGGCGGCAAGATCGCCATGCTGGGCCTGCCGGCGGCCGACTACGCGATCAACTGGGGCAAGGTCATCACCCACATGCTCACCATCAAGGGGATCTACGGTCGGGAGATGTTCGAGACCTGGTACCTGATGACGTCGATGCTCTCGACGTCGGATCGCCTCAAGGACGCCGTGCGGTCGGTCATCACGCACCGCTTCGCCGCCCAGGACTGGGAGGAGGCCTTCGCCACGGCCCGGTCCGGGCAGTGCGGCAAGGTCATCCTCGACTGGAGCTGAGGGCGTCCCACTGCATCGCGGCCGCCGCAGGGTCGCCGACCACCTGCGTCTGTACGAGGAGGCCCCGGCCACCTAGGTTGGTGCCTGAACCGAGGAGGGAACGCCATGTACGGGGCTTTCGAGGACCACCTGTCGCAGACGCTCGCCGAGATCGAGGCGGCAGGCCTCACCAAGCGTGAGCGGGTGATCACCACCCCGCAGGCCGCGACGATCGGCGTGGAGGACGCCGAGCGGGCGGTGCTGAACTTCTGCGCCAACAACTACCTCGGCCTCGCCGATGACGCCACCGTCCTCGCGGCGGCCCACGAAGGCCTGGACGCCTATGGCTTCGGGATGGCGTCCGTCCGGTTCATCTGCGGCACCCAGACCCCGCACCGGGTCCTCGAGCGGCGGGTCAGCGCCTTCCTCGGCACCGAGGACACGATCCTGTTCTCCAGCTGCTTCGACGCGAACGGCGGCGTCTTCGAGGCGCTGTTCGGCCCCGAGGACGCGATCATCTCTGACGAGCTCAACCACGCCTCCCTCATCGACGGGATCCGCCTGTCCAAGGCGCAACGCTTCCGCTACCGCAACGCCGACATGGCCGACCTCGCCGTGCAACTCGAGGCGGCCAAGGACGCCCGGTTCAAGGTCATCGTCACCGACGGTGTCTTCTCGATGGACGGCGCCTACGCCCCGCTCCGCGAGATCTGCGACCTGGCGGACGCCCACGGTGCCCTCGTGCTGGTCGACGACTCCCACGCCGTCGGCTTCGTCGGCCCGGGCGGACGCGGTACGCCCGAGCTGTTCGGCGTCGCCGACCGGGTGGACATCCTCACCGGCACCCTCGGCAAGGCCCTCGGCGGGGCGTCCGGCGGCTACGTCAGTGCGCACGCCGCCATCGTCGCGCTGCTGCGCCAGCGCGCCCGTCCGTACCTGTTCTCGAACTCGGTGGCGCCGACCGTCGTGGCCGGCTCGCTGGCGGCGCTGGCCTCCATCGAGGGCAGCGCGGACGCGCGGGCGCGCCTCGTCGAGAACACCCTCCTGTTCCGCCGGTTGATGACCGAGGCGGGCTTCGACCTCGACCCCTTCGCCGGTGTGGTGGGCGAGGGGGTCGTCCGACCCGACGACGTGCCGCCCCACCCGATCACGCCGGTCATGTTCCCGGGGGACGACGGCGCCCGCCAGGCGGGCGCGATCGCCGACCACATGCTCGCCCACGGCGTCTACGTGATCCCGTTCAGCTTCCCGGTGGTGCCGCGCGGGAAGGCGCGCATCCGCGTCCAGCTGTCGGCGGCGCACAGCACGGACGACGTCCGTCGGTGCGTGGACGCCTTCGTCGCGGCACGGGCGGCCCTTCCCGGAGGGCGGCGCCCGCGTCTAGGGTCGAGCCCAGGAGAGGAGACGCCATGACCTCGATCCGGATCGAATGCTCATTGCCCGCCGAACCGGCCCGCGTCTGGGAGGCCTGGACGCACCCCAGCCTCATGGACCGCTGGATGTGTCCCAACCCCGACCTGGCGGTCTCGGCTCACGCGGACGCCCGGGAGGGTGGCGTCTACCGCATCAACATGGGTGGGGAGTACATCGCCACCGGCACGTATGTGAGGCTCGAGGAGCCCGCCGTACTGGAGTGCACGTGGCGGTGGGAGCACGAGACCCTGACCACGGCGCTGCTCGTCGAGTTGCGGCCCAGCGAGGACGGCGGGACGCACCTGGTGCTGACGCACGCCGACTTCACCGACGACGAGGACGCGGCCGGCACCCGGCAGGGCTGGGAGCTCAGTCTGTCCCGTCTGGGGTCCCTGCTGGAGGCGTGACCTCCGTCGGGGTCTCCTCGGTCTTCTCGCGCCGCAGGCGCGGGATGAGGATGCCGAAGAAACCGCGCTTGTAGGGGCGTCCGGCCCGGTCGACCTGCAGGCCGCCGCCACGGCCCCACAAGTTCTGGGGCTCGGGGTCGGGCAGCTTGCTCGGACGGGCCTGCAGCACGACGATCGACCACGGCTCCACCGTGTACTCCCCGGTGACGTGCAGGGCCTCCTCCATCGGCCAGCAGTTGCCCTCGGCCTCCGCCCAGGGTGCGGTGTCGATGATCCGGTGCCAGTCGTGCGCGTTGTCGGAGTGCTCCTGCCACTCGGCCAGGTCGAAGGTGGCGGGTTCGTCGTACATGTTGAGCAGTACCCAGAAGTCGTCGCCCTCGGTCTTGCCCGAGTCGATGGCCACCGCGATCTGGCGGTCGCCCGGGCGCGGCGCGTCGTTCAGCGCGGTCCCGAAATAGACGTAGCCGACGCCCTCGCCGCCGATCTCGGTCTCACCCCACGCGCGCTGGCGGAACGTCGGCTGTGAGGCCCGGAGGTGGGCCACGTACCGGGCGAACCCGAGCAGGGGGTTGACGCCCTCCGCGGCGTTCGTGGTGCCCACGACATCGTGATACCCCGGCAGGTCGGGCTGCCCGGGGTCGACCAGTTCCAGGGTGGGGGCGTTCGACCCGGCCTGGGCCCAGTTGTTCCAGATGCCGACCGTGTTCAGCGACCACGGGTTGTTGTTGCCGTTCTGGGTGCGGCCGTACTCGTCGCCGGAGACGATCATGGGGACGCCGCGGGCCAGGAACGTGACCAGCCAGAAGTTCCGCCAGCGGGTGCGCCGCAGCGCCTGGTCCCCACCCGAATCCCAGCTCATGTTGTCGTCCGAGCCGCCGTCGGAGGGTCCGAACGGGTACTCCTGCTCGTTGACCTTGTCGTTGTAGGAGACCAGGTCGAACATGGTGAAGCCGTCGTGGGCCGTCACGAAGTTGATGGACTTCTGCGGGCCCCCGGAGTCGTTGAAGTGCAGCCAGTCGCCGTTGAACAGCGCCATGAAGTCGTCGGTGTTGCCGTCGCCCTTCAGGTAGCCGCGCATCGCGTCGCGGAACCGGCCGTTCCACTCGCCCCAGCCGGACGGGAAGTTGCCGACCTCGTAGCCCCAGAGATCCCAGGCCTCGGCGATGACCTCCACCTGGTTCTGGCGTGCCCACGTGCGGGTCTCGCGCAGCAGCGGGTGCTCGGGGAAGAAACGGCGCTGGGCCTCCCAGTCCTCGGCCTCGGCGTCGTTGGGCCGACGGCCCAGCACCGGGGCGAGGTCGAAGCGGAAACCGTCGATGCCCATCGTGTCGTGCCAATGGACGAGCGAGTCGAGCACCAGCCGACAGGTGATCTCGGAGGAGAAGTTCATCTGGTTCGACGTGCCCGTGGCGCCATCGATGAGCCCACCATCGGCCGTCAGGGCGTAGTACTCGGTCGTGGCGAAACCACCCAGGGTCGTGAAGCCGGCCGAGTCGAGGTCACCGCCCCAGTTTCCGCCCTCCGCCGAGTGGTTGTAGACCACGTCGAGGAACACCTCGAGGCCGGCGTCGTGGAAGGCCTTCACCATCTGCTTGAACTCGCGCGTGGGGCCGCCGAGGCTCTTGTCGGAGCTGTAGTCGCGGTTGGGGGCGAAGAACGCGAGTGTCTGGTAGCCCCAGTGGTTGGTGGTGCCGGCGATCGGGCCGACCTGGTCGGAGTCGGTCTCGTGGACGGGAAGCAGCTCGATCACCGTCATGCCGAGCGCCTTCAGGTAGGGCGCCATGAGGGCGGCCCCCGCATAGGTGCCGCGCAGCGCGTCCGGAACGTTGGGAAGACCCGCGAAGCCGGGGGTGCCCGCGAGCAGGTCGCCGAGCTTCGCCGAGGACGGGTGCAACGTGAGGTTCTTCACGTGCGCCTCGTAGATCGCGTTGTCCTCCTCGGGGTGCTTCGGGTGCGTGCCGTAGGACGACTCGTCCTCGATGATGACGCCCTTGGGGGCGATGTGGGCGGTGTCGATGGTGCGTCCGGGGCGTCCGTCGACGTCGACAGGACCGCTGCCGAACCACGCGCGGCGCGGGCCGACGCCCATCGGGTTGTGGGTGACCTCGCGTGCGTACGGGTCGAACAGCACCTTGTTGGGATTGAAGTGGTTCAGTTCGTCGTCGCGGTCGGCCACGAAGCCGGCCGTCGTGCCCGGCTCCCAGTCGGCGACGTGGGGCCAGTTCTCGCCCCAGACACGGAAGCCGTAGAGGGTGCCGTGGCGGGCCCCGGCCACCCGGCCGCGCCACACGCCGTCCGCACCCCGAGCCAGGGGGACGCTCAGCTCACTGTCGGCGTCCAGGGCCTCGGGGAAGAACTCCAAGGACACGCGGGTGGCCTTGGGTGCGGCCACCGCGAACGTGGTGGTGCCGTCAGCGGGGTCGATGTGTGCCCCGAGCTGCCAGGTGGCGGTGGCCCAGGTCTTCTCCCCCAGCGGTCTCAGTGACGTCATGGTGCTCACCGTGCCAGTTCGGCGCGAGCCCGTGCCACTCGGCTGGCAACTCTTCCCGTCATCCGGTCAGGCCCGCCAGCTCGGCTGCCATGTTCGTCCGGGCCCGGGCGGCCCACAGGTGGGTGCCGGTCCGGGTGCGGTAGAGCGGCTCGAGGGCCAGCAGGTGGCGCAGGACCCGGGCGCGCCCGGCGACGAAGTCGGCGTCCGGCACGTGGGCGTACTCCAGCCGGACGTCGCGGGTGTACACGTGGTAGCGGCCGGGCAGCGCCCCCAGGATCGAGAGGTCGGCGTCCACCAGTGTGGCGCCCCGCTCGTCACCGGCCGCGGGGGCGTGTGACGCCGTGAGCCGGACCAGGCGGGCCACCTCCCCGACCTCCTCAGGGGGCAGGACGCCCGTGAGGCGCTCCTCGGCGAGGACGGCTGATGCCTCCTCGTCGGCTCCCGGGACGCCTGCGTACACGGCGTCGTGGAACCAGACGGCGAGGTGGACCAGTCGGTCCGTGCAGCCGAGCGAGCCCAGCGCCGCCAGGCACGACGAGAGGTGGCGCAGGTCGTGGTAGCGGCGGTGTTCCTCGCTCCAGCGCCCGATGAGCTCCTCCCGCAGGGTCTCCCGTCCGGGCAGCACGGCCGACCAGGCGGCCCGCGCCCGGTCGGCTGCCACGGGGCGCGAGGGGGTCTTCTGTGCGGGCCGGACGCGCAGACCCGCCCTGATCAGCCGACGGACGAGGTCTGTCGAGGGCACCAGTGACGCCCCTGCCGCCACCAGGTCGTCGCGGCGGGACAACGGGTAGTCGTAGTGGTCGTGGTCGAAGCCTCGGGCGGGAAGGCCCGTGCGGCGCGCGAAGGCGTGCAGTTCCTCCAGGGAGGCGTCGGAGACCACGTGGCCCCACACCGTCCCGTGGGCCGGCCACGCCGGCGCATCGATGAGGATCATGCCCGCCAGCATGGCACGACGCCCGCCCCCGAGGGGGCGGGCGTCGTGGTGCACCGCGTGTCAGGCGTTCGGGATGCGGAAGACCTGGCCCGGGTGGATGAGGTCCGGGTTCTTGATGTCGTTGAGCGCGGCGATGTCGCGCCACTTCACTCCGAAGCGCTGGCCGATCTCGGAGAGGGTGTCGCCCTTCACGACCGTGTACTCGCGGTACTGCGGCTCGGCTGCCAACGGCTCGGCCTCCACCGGGGCGGCTTGGGCACCGGCCTGCTCCTGGGCGTACTGGGCCTGCTGCTCCTTCATGCGGGCGACCGCGTCCGCGTCGCGTTGGGCCTGGGCGTCCGCCTCGGCACTGGCCTGGGACGCGGCAGCATCGGCGCCGGGGTCAGGGACGTCGGTGCCGGTCTTCGCGGCCAGTCCTTCCACCTCGGCGCGGGCCTCGGCGACGGCCTGCTCAGCCTTCTCGAGCTTCTCGCGGGAGGCCGGGTCGGCCTTGGTGCCCACCTCTTGCTTGACCCGGTTGAAGTCGGCCTGCGCCTTCTCGAGGCCCTTCTGGGCGGCCGCGAGACGCTCGGCGTCGTCAGTGGTCAGGGCGTCCTTGATTGCGTCGAAGAGTCCCATGATGTCCTTTCGGGTTCGTCGGTCCGGTTCGGGCGGAAGCCCGGGCGACCGAACGAGAACCACCCTGTCAGACTGAGGGGGGAGGTCAACCGGGGATCCCCCTGACGCGGCCCCACGATGGCGAATTCCTGTTTGCAGCGGCCGCTGATGTGGCAAGATTGCGTTAGGGGGAGGACGTATCCCCCCCCCTTCGCAGCCGCTTGAGGAGAACATGCCCGCCCAGCTGGAGCGCCAGCCTGAAGAAACCGTCGACGTCGTCGACGTCGAGACCATCTCCGCCCGCGCGCGGGCGATGGCCTCGCCGGTGCGCTGGCGCGTGCTGCGTGCATGCCTGGACGGCGCGCTCACCAACAAGGAACTCGCCGACCTGCTGGGGGTGAACCCGGGGTCGATGCTGCACCACGTGCGCACCCTGGTCTCCACGGGCTTCCTCGAGCCGCAGGAGCCGCGGCGTGGTTCACGCAACGCGGTGGAGATCCCGTACCGCACCACCAGCCTGGTGTGGCAGGCGGGACGCAGTGCGGCCGGGTTCGGCGAGTTCATGCTGGAGACCATTCCCCGAGAGGTCGGCCCCGGTGGCGCCGATGTCTTCCGCACGGTGGTGTACACGGACGACGAGCGACGCACCGAGTTGCAGTGCCGCATGCGTGCCCTGCTGGCCGAGTACGAGGTCGAGGGCGAGGGCGACGTCCGGGCCTGGTCGGTCGTCGTCAGTGTCCAGCCCGTGACCGGCTGACTCAGCCGACGAGCGTCCGGGCGGCCATCGCGACGAGGGCGAGGACGCCGACGGCCGCCACGGCCATCCACTGCCACGGGCGGTGCTTGCGCAGGGCCACCAGCACGAGTGTCACCGCCACACCCCCGACGAAACCACCCAGGTGGCCCTGCCAGGAGATGCCCGCGCTCCCGACGACCGTGATGACGACGTTGATGCCGATCCACATGACCACCGTCCGGACGTCGCCCCGGTGCCGCAGCACGAGGACGAGCAGGGCACCCATCAGGCCCGAGATCGCACCGGAAGCCCCCAGCGTCATGGTCGTGGGCGGGGCGAGCCACATGATGAACGCCGAGGCGAGCAGGGCGGACACGAAGTACACCGCCAGGAAGCGGCCGCGCCCGAGCACGCGCTCGATGGCCGGCCCCAGCACCCACAGCGCCAGCATGTTCATGCCGATGTGGAGCAGGTTGACGTGCGTGAAGGCGGACGTGATGATCTGCCACCACCCGCCGTCCAGCGGCCCGGGCAGGAAGGTGCCCTGCGCGGAGCAGACGGCTTCGGGAACGCCGACGTAGACCTCGGCACCCACCTCGCAGAGACCCCCGGGCGTCAGGGCCAGTAGGTTGCCCAGGCGCCCACCGAGGCCGCCGCTGAACGTGATGCCCAGCCACGCGATGGCGTTGAGCGCGATCAGCACGAGGGTGGTGAGTGCGGGGTTCGTGGAGCGACGGCCACCGTAGGGCCCCTCGGCCTGCCGGGTCATCGCCATTCCCTGCGCGAGGCAGCGGACGCACTGGTGACCGACGGGCGCCTCGACCATGCACTCGCCGCAGATGGGGTTGCCGCAGCGCTGGCACCGGACGCCCGCAGGACGACCGGGATGGTAGGCGCAGGCGGTGGGGTAGCCGGCCGGTGGCTGCTGCTGGGGCGGCCAGGTCGGTCGATCGGTCACCCGAACAGCCTAGCCGGTGCTGCGGAGCGGTCCGGGGCTCAGTACCAGCCGTTGGCGCGCTTGAACGTCCAGGCGCGGCACGGGGTTCCGTAGCGTTCCTTGACGTACTTCAGGCCCCACTTGATCTGCGTGGCGGGGTTGGTCCTCCAGTCCGCACCCGCGGTGGCCATGCGCCTCCCGGGGAGGGCCTGCGGGATCCCGTAGGCGCTCGACGTGGGGTTGTCCGCCCGTTCGTTCCACAGGGACTCGCGCATGATGATGTTGTCGTAGCAGGTGAACTGCTGGCCGGTCCATCCGTAGAGCGTCGACGCGAGGTGGCGGCCCAGTTCCTTGTTGGCGGCGGGGCTCCCACCCCGGGGCGCGGCAGCCTTCTCGGCCGCCGCCTTGTCCGCCGCTGCCTTCGCGGCTGCCGCCTTGTCCGCGGCCGCCTTCTCGGCCGCCGCCTTCTCCGCGGCCCTCTGCTGCTGGATGGCGGCCTCGGTGGCGTCGATCGCGCCCGAGGTGGAGGTGAGGGAGGCGTTGCGCTCCCGGACCGCGAGCATCAGGGCGTCCTGGATGGCCTCGCGCTCGGCCGTCCGGCTCGTGATGAGCGCCTCACGTTCGAGCGTCTGCGTCTCGGTGAGGGCGGCGGCGTCCCGGGCTGCGGGCACGGCCACATCGACCACGGGCGAAGGGCCGTACGCCGTCACCAGACCGCCGGTCGCGGTGACCGCGAGGGCGACCGTGGAGGCCGCGAGGGAGCGGAGCGGGGTCAGAAAACGCACACAACGATGGTAGAACAGTGAGAACCTTAAGGAAAATCTCAGGATGGCAACCGCGTGAATGGCCCGGATCTCCCCGCGGGGCTACATTGCCGACCATGAGCTTGGTGGAGGCGCCGGTCCTGGCGCACGTCGTCCGGGGATCCTTCGTCGAGTCGGTCCATCACGGACTGGCGGTGGTCGTCGATGCCGACGGGAAGGTGGTCCGGGCGTGGGGTGACCCGGAGACCCCGATCCTGCCCCGCTCCTCCCTCAAACCCCTCCAGGCCGTCGCGCTCCTCGGTGCGGGTGCGCCCCTGACGGGGGAGACCCTCGCGCTGGCCTGCGCGTCCCATTCGGGTGAGGAACGGCACCTGCGCGGCGTCCGGGCCTCGCTCCGGGCGTCCGGCCTGGGGGAGGACGCCCTGCGCAACACCCCCGGTCGTCCGATCGGCGAGGAGGCGCTGGTCGCGTGGCTGGCGTCCGGACACCGGGACGAGCGGATCGCCCAGAACTGCTCGGGCAAGCACGCGGGCATGCTCGCCGCCTGTGTGGCAGCCGGCTGGGACACCGACACCTACCTCAACCCGGACCACCCGCTGCAGGGGCTGATCCGCGACGTGGTGCAGGACCTCTCGGGTGCGCCGATCGTCGCGACCGTCGTCGACGGTTGCGGTGCCCCGGTCCATGCCTTCGCGCTGAGCGGCCTCGCCCGGGCGTTCGGACGGCTGGCGTCCGCCACCGAGGGGCATGAGGCCGAGGTGGCGGCGGCCATGGTGGCGCATCCCTTCCTCGTGGGCGGCACCGGTCGGCCCGACAGCGTCCTCATGGCGGAGGTGCCGGGCGTCATCGCCAAGGAGGGCGCCGAGGCGGTGATCGCGGTGGGCCTGCCGGACGGTCGGGGAGTGGCGGTCAAGATCGCCGACGGGTCTCGTGCCGCACGGGTGGTCGCGGCGGGCATCCTCGCCGGCCTGGGGCTGGACGCGGACGCCGTCGCCCGGCTGGGGGACGTCCCGGTGCTCGGGCACGGGGAGCGCGTCGGATCGGTCGTGGCCACGGTCTGACTTTCGGTCCGGAGTCTGATGTCCTCTCCGGCGCGGGCGGCTAGCGTGGTGGGGTGAATCCCACCGACGACGAGGACTGGCTCTACCGCCGCGGCCGCTACGCCGCCGGATCCGAGAACGAGCAGTCCCCGCCACCGCAGCGGGCGACCGGCCCGGCACCCGAGGGGGAGCCGTCCGGGTACGGACCCCCCACGCCGGTCGGACACCATGGTTCCGCGGCGCCACCCCCGCCGCCACAGGCACCACCCCCGCCCCGACAGCCGGTACCCCCGCCGCCGGCCCCGCCCGGCGCCCGGCCCCGCGGCCGGGGTCGGGCCCTGACGTTGGTGCTGGTGCTCGTCCTGGCCTACCTCATCGGCATCCCGCTGGTGACGTGGCCGTTCATGCCGCGGGTGGAGGCCACACCGTCCGGCGACCGGCCCGCGGACACCCCGGGACACGTGTTCGTGCTGGCGGGCTCGGATTCGCGCGAAGGCCTGTCCGCCGAGGAGCGGGCGCGGCTGGGCACCGGGAGCGACGCCGGCCGGCGCACGGACACGATCATGCTGCTGTACGTGCCGCCGAGTGGCCGGGCCGCGCTGGTCTCCGTGCCGCGGGATTCGTTCGTCCCGATCCCCGGTCACGGCAAGAACAAGATCAACGCCGCCTACGCGATCGGCGGCCCGACGTTGCTGGTCCAGACGGTCGAGCAGAACACGGGCCTGCGCGTCGACGGCTTCGCGGAGATCGGCTTCGGCGGCTTCGCCAACGTGGTGGACGCCGTGGGTGGCATCGAGATGTGCCCTGACAAGGCGATCAACGACCCGCCGTCGAACCTGGACATCCAGGCGGGGTGCCAACGCATGGACGGCCCCACCGCGCTGGGTTACGTCCGGATGCGCAAGGTCGACCCGGAGGGCGACCTCGGACGCGCCAAGCGCCAACGCGAGATGATCGGCGCGCTGGCCAAGAAGGCGCTCTCGCCCCTGACGATCCTGATCCCGCCGCGCTGGTTCGGGCTGAACTGGTCCCTGTCGCGTGGCATCACCGTCGGCCGGGGCACGGGACCGGGGGAGTTCCTCGGCCTGGCCCAGGGCGGTGTCCGCATGGCGACGGGCCAGGGCGACACGCTCATGGTGCCGGTGGGCAACCCGAACGCCCACACGAGCGCCGGCTCGAGCGTGCTGTGGGACAAGAAGAAGTCCGCCGCCCTGTTCCAGGCCATGGCCCGGGGTGAGTCCGACCTGACCCCCTACGCCTGACCCTCCTGCGTCCGGGTCACCCGTCGGCGCGGAGGACCGCGTCGAGGTCGTAGGCGGGCGCCCGCTCGACCTGGTCGAAGGTGCACGACTCCGGGGCGCGGTCCGGACGCCAACGCACGAACTGCACCGCGTGCCGGAACCGCTTGCCCTCCATCTGGTCGAAGGCCACCTCGACGACCAGCTCCGGGCGGACGGGCACGAACTCCCGGAGCCCCGTTCGGGTCAGGTCCTTCGGGCGCGGAGCGTCCCCGGCCTCGTCCCCGGTGAGGACCAGCGGGGCGAGCACGGTGGCGAGCTGGGAGCGCACGGCGTCCGGCCAGGCGCCGATGCCGCCGACCGGCAGCAGGACGCCGTCGTCGTACAGTCCCACGTGGAGCGAACCCACGCCCGACCCGGACTTGGACAGGCCGTACCCGATCACGACCGCCTCGGCCGTGCGGGCGTGTTTGACCTTCATCATCGTGCGGTGCCCCGGGGTGTACGGCGCGCCGGTGGCCTTGGCGACGACGCCGTCGAGGCCGGCTCCCTCGAACGAATCGAACCAGGCCTGCGCCTCGTCCGGGTCGTCGGTGGCCCGGGTGACGTGGATCGGGGCCCCGTCGGACAACCCGGACAGCAACGCCACCAGCGCGTCGCGCCGTTCGCGCTGGGGGAGCGGGGTCAGGTCGAGGTCGGCGATCGCGAGCAGGTCGAAGCACACGAGCTCGGCGGGGGTCTCGGCGGCGAGTTGGGCCACCCGCTTCGCGCTCGGGTGGATCCGCACGCTGAGCGCTTCCCAGTCGAGGCGCTGGGCGCGGGGCTCACCCGTGCGGACGACCAGTTCGGCGTCCAGGACCACCTGGGGCGGCAGGTGGGCCAGGCACGCCGCGACGACCTCGGGGAAGTAGTCCGTCAACCGCTTGCGGCTGCGGCTCCACAGGTCGACATGGTCACCGTCGCGGGCGACGATGCAGCGGTAGCCGTCCCACTTGGGCTCGTAGCTGAGCTCCCCCGGGTGCCGCGGGCGCGGCACGGTCGGCACGGCGCGCGCCAGCATCGGCTCGAAGGGGAGCGCGATCGGCAGCATGGGTGACCGGGGTCAGGCGTCCACGTCGTGCAGGTGGTGCATGAGGTCGTGGACGAGGTAGCCCCCCAGGGAAGCCGCGGTGAACTGCGACCCGTTGCTGCGCAGCCCCGGCCAGCCCCACTGCGCGCCGGACGGCTCGGCCCAGGCCTTGGCCGCGGACGCGGCACGTTCCTTGATCAGGATCGCCGTCACGTGGGCGTTGGCCCTCCAGTACTCCTTCTCGACGGCGGCGGCGTCCTGGTCCCAGTCGGCGAACGATGCCCCGGCGCCTTCGCTGCCGAGGATCAGCCGCAGCCGGTGCGTCATGACCTCCAGCACGTCGGCGACGTGCTGGCCGTACTCGATGGTCGACCACGTGTGCGGCGCGGGCCGGACGGCGGCGTCCGGCCGCTCGAGGGCGAGCGCGAAGCGGGCGGCCACCTCGGTGACGATGCGCGGGATGGAACTCGGCACGACGGACGACGGGTCGAACCCGCACTCGGGACAGGGACGCTCCAACACCCACGTCCAGTCCTTCACGTCCGGGACGGCCGGCTCGGGTGCGGAGCCGGGCTGTTCGGTCATGCCGGTTCCTCGTGGGTGAAGTCCTGGTTCATGGACAGGGCCGGGAACGGCTCCTTCGTGCGGCTCATCGGCTTGGCGGGGACGCCGGCGACGGTGGTGTGGGGAGGAACGTCCTCCAGCACGACCGAACCCGCTCCGATCTTGGCGCCCTCACCGATGTGGATGTTGCCCAGCACCTTCGCGCCGGCGCCGATCATCACGCCCCTGCCGATCTTCGGATGGCGGTCCCCGCCGACCTTGCCCGTTCCGCCGAGGGTCACCTCGTGGAGCATCGAGAAGTCGTCCTCGATCACGGCGGTCTCGCCGATCACCACCGAGGTGGCGTGGTCGAACATGATGCCCCGCCCGATCCGCGCCCCGGGGTGGATGTCGACCGCGAACACCTCCGAGATGCGGCTCTGCAGCCACAGGGCCAGCGGCTGCCGGTCGTTCACCCAGAAGTGGTGGGCGATCCGGAAGCTCTGGATCGCGTGGAAACCCTTGAAGTAGAGCAGCGGCTGGCTGTAGCCGCGCGTCGCCGGGTCACGGGTGACGACGGCCTGCAGGTCGGCCACGACGGACTCCTCGATCCACGGGTCGCCCGCGAACGCCTCCTCGGCCAGGTCGAGCAGGGTCAGGGGCGACATCACCGGATTGGAGAGCTTGTGGGACAAGAGACTGCCCAGCGCCGCCATCAACGTGGTGTGGCGGAGGACCGACTCGTGCAGGAATCCGCCCAGACAGGGTTCGGCGCGCATGTCGCGTTCCGCCTCTGCGCGAATGGTGGGCCAGATGTCAGGGTCGGGGACCGGCTGCGTCATGGCGCCACCTTAGTTGTCACGAACGGACGACTCTAGGCTGTGCCCGGTGAAGGACGCCCACGCCTACGCGCGCAAGCCCATCGAGGAGCTGTACCGCTGGTTCGCGGGCGAGGCCGAGCCGACCTCGCCGACCTGGGCCGCACTCTGCCGCTGGGTCGCCGGGACCCCCGCCGTCGCCGCCCGCCTCGACGCGCTGCCCGGTGCCAAGCGGCAGCCGAATCTCTTCCTCGGCGCGCTGCGCTTCCACGACGGACCCCTGGTCGGTGGGCCCGATCTCGTCGCCTGGCTCGACCGGCACTGGCCCGCGGTGGAGCGGACGATCCTGACCCGGGCCACGCAGACCAACGAGCCCGGACGGTGTGCGGTCCTCGCGCCGCTGCTGGCGTCGCTCCCGCAACCGGTCGCGTTGTTCGAGGTGGGCGCGTCTGCCGGCCTGGTCCTCCTGCCCGACCGCTACCGCTACCGCTTCGACGGCGGGTCCCCCGTCGCCGGCTCCGCCGCCGCCCCGGACGCCCCGGTCCTGGACTGCGCCACCACCGGCACGCCGCCCGCCTCTCCGGCCGACCTGCACATCGCCCACCGCGAAGGCATGGACGCCAACCCGCTGACGGCCGACGACCCGGAGGACGCCCGGTGGCTGCGCTCGCTGGTCTGGCCGGGGGAGGAGGCCCGTGAGGCGCGCCTCGGTGCGGCGCTGGACCTCGCGGCCGCCGACCCGCCGACCATCCGGGCGGGGCGGCTGCCGGCCGACCTGCCCGCGTTCCTCGACCAGGCCCGCACCCGTGCGGCCGAGCTCGGCGCGACACCGGTCCTCATGCACTCCGCGACGCTGGCCTACCTCGACCGGGAAGGACGCGAGGCCGTCCAGGCGGCGCTGATGGCCGCGGAAGTCCCCTGGGTGGCGTTCGAGGGCGGCAAGGTGGTCCCGGCGCTGTACGGGCGGGTCCGAGACGATGGGCGTCCTCACTTCGTGCTGGCGCTGGACGGCGAGCCGGTGGCGCGGTGCAGCCCGCACGGCGGTTGGGTCGACTGGCTCTGACGGCTTGTCGCTACGGTGTCGGTGTGACCAATCTCCGCTGGAGCACCGTCCTGTTCGACTTCGACGGCACGCTCGCCAACACCATCCCGCTGATCCTCGCCTCGTACCGGCACACCATCGCGACCTTCGGCCTCGCCCCCGCCGACGACGACACCATCCGGTCCTGGATCGGCCGGACCCTGCCCGACATGTTCACCGAGCTCGCGGGGGCGGACGCCGCCCCGGGCCTGATGGCGGCGTACTCCGCGTGGCAGGCCGACCACGCCGAGGAGTACCTCGAGCCCTACGCCGGCATCGACGAGCTGGTGGGTGAGCTCGCCGCCGCCGGCGCTCGGATGGGCATCGCCACCTCCCGCCGGCGCGACAGCGCGGAGCGCCTCACCCGGATCCTGGGTCTGCACGAGCACCTGCCGGTCCTGGTGGCCATGGAGGACACCGCAGCCCACAAGCCCGCCGCCGACCCCCTCCTGCTGGCCGCCGAGCGCATCGGCGCGACGCCGTCCGAGGCGGTCTACGTCGGCGATGCGGTGGTCGACCTGGCGGCCGCGCGGGCGGCCGGCATGGCCGCCATCGGTGTCACGTGGGGCGCCGGTGTGCCGGACGCGCTGCGTGCCGAGCCGTCGGTGGCCGTCGTCGAGACCGTGCCGGCGCTGCGTCCCCTGCTGCTGCGTCCGGTGCCGGGGGTCTGACTCACCAAGCCATCGGGACGCCGTCGGCTCGTGGCTCGCTCCCGGCCACGTAGCCCCCGTCGATCCGCCAGATGGCCTGACCGCGTCCGAACACGCCGCGGTGCGGGGCGATCTCGACGTCGTGGCCGCGGGCTCGCAGGGCGGCGACGGCGGCCGGGTCGGCGGTCTCCTCGACCAGCACCTGGCCGGTCGTGGCGTCCCAGAACCAGCGGGGCCGCTCGAGCGCGGACTGCGGGTCGAGCCGGCCGTCGACGGTGTGCAGGGTGAGTTGCACGTGGCCCTGCGCTTGCATGTGGCCGCCCATCACGCCGAACGGGCCGACCGGGTCCCCGCCGCGGGTCAGGAAGCCGGGGATGATCGTGTGGAACGGGCGCTTGCCCGGCGCCAGCTCGTTGGGGTGCCCCGGTTCGAGCGAGAAGCCCCAGCCGCGGTTCTGGAGCGAGATGCCGGTCCCGGGCACGACGACACCCGAGCCGAACCCCGCGAAGTTCGACTGGATGAAGCTGACCATCATCCCCTCGTCGTCGGCGGCACACAGGTAGACGGTGTCGGACGCCCGGGGGTCGACCGCCACCGGGTCGAGCGCCCGCTCGCCGATGAGTCCCCGACGCCGGGCGGCGTGCTCGGCGGACAGGAGGGGCTCGGTCGGCACGTCCACCCGGTCGGGGTCGGCGACCAGCGCGTGGGTGTCGGCCAGCGCGAGCTTCACCGCCTCGATCTGGGTGTGCCAGTCGGACACCTCCTCGGGGCTGAAGCCGTCGAGGATGTTGAGTGCGACGAGGGCCGCGATGCCCTGCCCGTTCGGAGGGATCTCCCACACCTCGTGGTCGCGGTAGCGCGCCCGGATCGGCTCGACCCACTGGCTGGTGTGGTTCGCGAGGTCGTCCGCGGACAACCACCCACCCGTCGCGGCCGCGAAGGCGACCGTGCGCTCCGCCGGCGACCCGGTGTAGAACGCCTCGCCCCGCGTCCCGGCGATCGCGCGGAGGGTCTCGGCCATGTCCGGCAGGGCGCGTACTTCGCCCACCGTCGGCGCCGGCCCGAACAGGGGCAGGAAGTGGTCCTGGGCCGGGTCCGGGCGAGATGCGAGGCGCTGCTCCACCGCCCGGACGCCGCGGCCCCAGCCCCAGGCGACGATGCCGGACACCGGGGCGCCACCCTCGGCGTACTCGATGGCCGGGGCCAGCACCTCGGCGAACGGCAGGCGTCCGAACCGTTCGTGGGCGTCCGCCCAGGCTCGCACCATGCCCGGGACGGTCACGGCGTCCCACCCGTGCTCGGGCATCGTGGTGTGACCGCGCTCGCGCAGGACCTCGGCCGAGAGGGCAGCGGGTGCGCGGCCGGAGCCGTTCAACCCGTACAGGCGCCCGTCGGCCCAGATGAGCGCGAAGGCGTCGGACCCGAGGCCGTTCGAACACGGCTCGAGGACGGTGAGGCACGCGGCGGTCGCGATCGCGGCGTCGAGGGCGTTGCCGCCGGCCTGCAGGATCCTCAGGCCCGCGGAGGCGGCCAAGGGCTGCGAGGTGGACACGGCGCCGCGTCGGGCGAAGACGGGTTGGCGCTTGCCGGGCTCGGACAGGTGGTCGTAGGGGAGCATGCGGGCAGCCTAGGGCTCGCGCTCGGTCCGGGCCGCCACGTCGACGTCCAGGGCGTCGGCGATGGCGTGGAGACCGGTCAGTCCCATTCCCAGGACAGGGAGTAGACGCCGGGCTTGGCCTCGGCCCAGACGAACTGGGCCTCGTTGCGGGCGAGTTCGACCGGGATCGTCTCGCGCGGTTCCTCCTCCTCGATGGTCGCGCGGAAGCTGGCGAACACGTGCCGGGGCAGGATGTGGGGATCGAACCGGACGCCCAACGAGAGCACCTTGACCGGATCGGAGACCGCCCGCTCGAGACGGTACGCGGGCTCGGAGGAGGGTCCGAACGTGAGGCGGTAGTCGGACGTGAACAGCTCACCGCGCTGCATCGGTCGTGGGGCGAGCATCTCGGCGACGAGCAGCCTCCGCTCGGGGACGCCGATGACCTCACCCAGGGTGCACCCGAAGAGCGGCTCGATCGACTGGGTCTCCTCGGACTCCGCGTCCGACTCGTTGACGACCGCCCAGCGGTGCAGGCCATGGCGTTCGGCCCGCCACACGACGCGGACCTCGAGGGAGGCCTCGGCGCGGTCGGCGTCCACGTCGAGGAGGTCGTGCATGGTCACGCGCGTGAGCTGCCCCTGCATGTCGATGCCGAGGTCCTCGATGACCTGGGTGGCCAGGTCGCGGGAGGGAATGACGTTCTGCCACTCGAACAGCTCGCGACGGGTGCGGCCGTCCGCGGTGTGCGTGTGCTGGGTCAGGTGCCCCGGCTCGAGGTTGAGGATCCGCTCCAGCTCGACCAGCGTGTGGTAGCTGCGCGATCGGGTGGGCAGGGAACGCCCCGACTGCCAGTAGCTCAAGGTGGCGATGCTCACCGGGACGTTCGCGGCGTCGAGGCGCGCGCGGATGCGTTCCAGGGAGAGCCCACGGGCCTGGATGGCGGCAGTCAG
The DNA here is from genome assembly GCF_059516005.1 of Propioniciclava sp. LT294. NCBI lineage: Bacteria > Bacillati > Actinomycetota > Actinomycetes > Propionibacteriales > Propionibacteriaceae > Propioniciclava > Propioniciclava sp. LT294. The sequence continues at coordinate 149,224 of NZ_JCAKNG010000005.1, read as the reverse complement.
GACACCGGCGAAGGTGCCGGGTTGGTCGGCGTTCACTCCTTCATTCTGGCAGGTCGGCCCCATCGCCCCGCCGTTGGCATCAGCGTGCGTCGTCGGCGCGCTCGAGGCGGGAGGACAGGTGGTGGGTCAACCCCAGGCCGACGGCTGCCATCCACATCTCGATCTCGAGGGTGTCGCCGCGGACGGTGAAGCTGCGGGTGATGCGATCGACCTGCTTCGCGGTCGGCGTCCTGGTGACGCTCGCGTCCGTGGTGACGGTGAGGATGCCGTTCTCGGACACCGCGCGGCCGCCGCCCATCTCGACCTGTCCGGTCGGGATGGCGGTCACGATCTCGACGGCGGCCTCGCCGATGGCGCGCAGGTAGCCCGACTCGGTGTGCATCGGCTGGCCGGCCGGCGAGCGCGTCCGCTGCACGAAGGCGATGAAGGGCTTGCCGGAGTGGCTGAACACCCACTCGTCGGCGTACTCGAAGCTGGTGATGGTCGGGTACTCGCCCCGGCCAAGCCCGCGCCACGAGCCGAGGAGGGCTTCGAGTGGGGCGACGTTCGGGTGGAGGTCCATGGCTCCATCCTGCCCCAGTCAGGCGCGGTCGACGAGCCCCCACTCGTAGGCGCGCACCACGGCTTTCAGGCGCGACTGGACGCCCATCTTCAACATGATCGCCGACACGTGCGTCTTGACCGTGGACTCGCTGACGAACAGCTCCCCGGCGATCTCGGTGTTGCTGTACGCCGCGCACAGCAGGCGCAGGATCTGCAGCTCGCGGGGGCTCAACCCGAGTTCGGGGGGCGACAGCGGACGCGTGGGGGCCTTGTCGTTGAGCAGGAGGCTGGTGATGGGACCCGGCGAGACCACCGCCGTCCCCTGCATGACCGCGCGGAGGGCGTCGACCAGACCCTGGGGTGAGGTGTCCTTGAGCAGGAAGCCGTTCGCCCCCGCACGGAGGGCATCGCGGACGGCCCCGTCCTCGTCGAAGGACGTGATGACGAGGATCTTGACGTCCGGCAGGGTGCTGCGCAGGGCGGCGGTCGCCTGGATGCCGTCCAGCTTCGGCATGCGGACGTCCATGATGACGATGTCGACCGGATCGCGCGTGATCGTGGTCACCGCCTCGGCGCCGTTGCTGATCTCGTGGCGGACCACGAAGTCGTCGGTCGCGGCCAGGTAGGCGCCGAGGGCTGCTCGGACGAGTGCGTCATCGTCCACGATCGCCACGGTCACGGCTGGGGTCATGGGCCCCATTATCCCCCCAGCGGCAGTTGGGCCCGGAGGATCCACGTGCCCGACGCGGTGGTGGCCTCGAGCTCACCGCCCAGGGCCTCCACCCGTTCCAGCGCCCCCACGAGCCCGAGACCGGCCGCATCGCCCGCCTGCACGGAACCCGGTCGGATCGGGTTGGTGAAGACGGCCTCGACGGTGTCGTCGCCCACCTCGATGATGAGACGGCACGGCCCCCGGCCCGCGTGCTTCACCATGTTCGACGTCGCCTCGACGATGAGCTTGGCCAAGGCCTCGCGGACGGAGTTGGGCAGCGAGTCCAGATCGGCGTCGGAGCTGACGTCGAGCCGGAGCCCGTGGGCGGCCAGCTCCGCCCTGCGCTCGGAGATCACGTCCCCGACGGTGACGAGGCGCCACGGGGCCTCGGCCTCCAGGTCCAGCTCCGGATCATTGCGCCGGAGGGTCTCCATCATGCCGCGGAGCTCCCGCACCGAGCGGCGCCCCGTCGCGATGATGAAGTCCAGGTCCTCGATGAGTTGGGGGTCGCCGGTCGACCGGAGCTTGATCTGTTCCGCCCGCATGATCATCGTCGTCGTCGCGTAGGAGACCGTGTCGTGGAGGTCGCGGGCGATGCTGCGCCGCTGGGAGCGCAGCGCATGGGTGCGCAGTCGGGCCTGCTGCCGCCCCTCCTCGCGCAGCCGGTTGACGATCCGACCGGTCGCCCAGGGCACGCCGACGAGCAGGAGCCAGAGGATGACCGTCTGGACGTGGTCACTCACCGTCTCGTTGGTGGGCATCGTCTTGACCAGCATCAGGACGAGGAACGCCGTGGCGGCGACGTCGCGCAGGATCGTGCGGCCGTGTGCTCCGTTCGACACGATGGGGATCCACATGACGAAGACGGTGATGCTGAGGTAGTCGGCCAGCACCGTCAGCCCGACCAGGCAGGCGACGGCACCGAAGGTTCCGACCCGCGGCCAGCGGCCGGTGACGGCCGCGAACAGGCAGATGGCGAACTCGAGTGCTCCGCTCAAGGGGGTCCGGCCACTGTCGGGGAAGGCCTCGTTGTACACGAAGGCGCTCAACCCGAAGATGGCCTCGGGGATGCCACTGCTCCCGACCCGTCCCACCCAGACGGGCAGCCGACCACCGGCCCGCGATGGGCCGGCCGAGGGGGCTGGGTCGGTCATGGCGCAAGTGTGGCACGGCTCGGGCAGGGCCGGGGTTCGTACTTTCGTCCCACTGATTTCGCACCTTTGCCCGATCCGTTGGGCAGCCCCCCCCGGCTAGCGTGAGGGAGCACCCCAATCCCCTGTTCCAGCTAGGAGTACGCGTGACGCTGCGAGCCGACGCACTGGTCGTGGCCTGCTTGGCGGTCGGACTGGTCGTCGGCCTCACGGTCGGACTGCTGGTGGGCGGCGCCCGCACGTTCGGGGGAGCGGGAGCGATGGCGGGGTTCGTCGTCGGGTGTCTGTTGACCGTCCTCCCCCCGTGGGCGAAGAGGACACCGCCGGACCCCGGCCGTTGGCGCCGGCGCTGACGGCCACCGAGGGCGGGGCGCTTCGTGCGAGTCGAGGTGGCCCCGCCCTCACCAGCCGAGACGCCCCGGCCGTGTTCGGCCGGGGCGTCAGGGCTTTTTCGGGGGCGGGTGGCGGGGTGCCGTCGAGGTGGTTCAGCTGCAGAGCATCGGGATGAGCCTGCAGACCCAGGGCGGGAAGTCGGCCATCGGCTGGACGGTGTTGGCCATGCCGGTGGACAGCACGACCACGGCGGTGATGGCGGCCAGTGCGGACTTCATGGGACGTCTCCTGTGATCGGGCCAGTGGGGTTGGGCCTGTGGCTCCAGACGGGACGTTACGCCATCCCATGCGCCGGCGGATCGCCCGAAAGTGCGACTCCACTCGTCCGAAAGTACGAATCCCTAGCGACGACTGACGAGGCGCTTCGTCAGGAGGGTGATGCCCTCGCCGAGGTAGGCGAGAGCCGCGTAGAGGATGGCGTAGGGGAGGGCGGTGTCGTTGTAGACGACCAGCGCCGCCGGGATGAACGCCAGCCCGAACAGCCAGGGCAGCAGGGGGTGGAATCCGTGGCGCCACGCGTACAGCGCGCCCGCGACCAGCACGACGAGAGGGTTGAGGAACAGCAGGCTGGCGTAGGCGGACAACGTGATGTCCTCCTTGGTGATGGTCCCGCCGTACAACAGCCACGTGTTCACCATGGGCAGCATGAAGATCGCGGCCACCCAGAGCATGTACTTCGTCGGGGTGTCCACCGCGAACAGGGGGCGGCGGGGCTGGTCCTCCATGGTGGCCCAGCCTAGGCCAGTCGCGGGGCGTCGCTGTCGACGATGCGGGACAGGAAGTCCTCGACGTTCTCGGCGAGGCGGCGGATCCGGGCGTCCTGATCGAGCGTCTCGGGCAGCCGGCCGCCGCCGGACGAGCGGCGCAGCCCGCGCAGGTAGAGGGAGCACCCCAGGTCCGCGCAGATGTAGGTGCCGACCGTGTTGTGGTTGAGGCCGGCCCGCCCGGCGCGCCGCGCGACCATGAGGAGCGCGCCCTGCCCGGGGTGTTGGGTCCAGCACAGGTTGCACAGGGAGCGCCGCCCGTGGGGACGGTTCTTCGGCAGGCGCAGGATCACGCCGACGAGGCCGAAGGACGTCTCGGCCACGAGGTACCCGCGTTCGGGGAGTGCGGGGTCGACCCAACCGAGGTAGTCCAGGGACTCCCACAGGGTCGCCCCGAACCACCAGGGCAGGTCGAGGCGACCCAGTTCGGTCTCGGTCGCGTTCACGAAGCTGTCCCGGACCTCCGTCTCGGTCAGCGCTCTCATGGACCTGTTCTACCCCGGGGCCGGGCCGCTCCACAGGAGGCCGCAGGCGAGCCGTCGGGAATCCCTCAGGTCAACGTCGCGAGGACACCCTCGATCTGGGCCGGACCCACGATGCCGACCCGGCTGGCCCGGATCGTGCCGGACGAGTCGATGAAGTAGTGCACCGGGATCCCGCTCACCCCCCAGGCCGACGCCAACGCACGATCGGGGTCCGGGACGTGGACGTAGGTCAGGCCGAGCGCGTCCGCGAACCGGCCCACGGCCTCGGCGTCCTCGCCGAGGTACACCGAGACGACCTGGACGCCGTGCGTCCCGGCCAGGTGGGCCGCTTGGATGTCGGGCGCCTCGACCCGACAGGGCGCGCACCACGTGGCGCCGAAGGTCAACCACACGGGCCTGCCACGCAGGTGCGACAGGGTCACGCTGGGGCCCGCCGTGGTCGGCGCGGTGAAGTCCGTCGCCAGTGCGCCGACCTGGGGTGCGCCGGTCGCACCGGCGATGCTGACCGACGTCACGGTGTCCGACCCGCCGTAGGTGGTGGGCCGGGACAGCCACCACCCGCCGCCGACCACGACGGCGGTGACGGCAGCGATGGCCAGCAGGGTCCGCAGGCGTGAACCGGCCGGCCGTTCCTCGACGACGGACGGGCGGTCCTGGGTGGGTGCGCTCATGGGTGGTGGGCTCCGATCACGCGTAGCTGTGCAGCCCGCCGAAGAACAGGTTGCCGAAGAAGGTGAACAGGACGGCGGCGAAGCCGAGCAGCAGGAGCGCGGCAGCCTTCCCACCGCGCCAGTCGCGGACGACACGGGCGTGCAGGTAGCCGCCGTAGATGAGCCAGGTCACCAGCGCGGAGGTCTCCTTCGGATCCCAGCTCCAGTAGCGGCCCCAGGCGATGTCGGCCCAGACGGCACCGAGGATGATCATGATCGTGAGCATCGGGAACGCGATGACGATCGCGCGATAGCCGATCTCCTCGAGCAACTCCTCGCCCGGCAGGCCGTTGAACCTGAGGTGGGGGCGCAGCAGGTACAGCACGGCGGCCCCGGCCGAGACGCCGGCGGCGCCGTAGGCGATGACCGCGGTGACGACGTGGGCGGTGAGCAGCAGGTGGTTCTGCAGGGCCGGCATCAACGCGGATGCCTCGGAACCGACCGTGGCGGCGTACCCCAGCATGGCCAACGGCAGCGGCAGCACCATCAGCGACAGCGCGCGGATGCCGTAGCGGCGCTGGAAGAACACGGAGGCGGCGGTGATGCCCCACGCGAAGGAGCACGCGAACTCGTACTGGTTGGCGAACGGCGCGTGCCCGGTGTGGATGGACCGGACGACCAGGGCGATGGTCATGGCCAGCAGTGCCAGCTCGACGCCACGGTCAGCCGCCCACGCGACCCCGCGGGTCGGGGTGACGCGTGCCGGGGCGACGGCGTCGTCCTCCTCCCCTGCGGCGGGGCTGAGCGGCGAGACCGGGTGGGACCCACCGCGTCCGGCCGCGACGGGCCTGACGGCCCCGGCCGGGGCGCGATGCCGCGTGGCGACCACGATCACGTTGATGAGCAGGGCGAGGGCGAGCAGGGCCGTCGCCGCTGCGAACAGGGTGCGGGAGAGCTCCAGCATGGCTATTTCTTCCTGGTGTCGGTGTCACCGAGTCCGGCGACGAAGCTGTGGACCTGGCGGGCGAAGACCGAGTCGAGCCGGTCCGGGGAGGCGAGGGTCACGCGGGTGCCCTGCGGGATCGCCTCCAGGCGGATCCAGAGGCGCTGGTGTCGGAGGAACATGGTCCAGCACGTCCCGATGGCCAGCAGCGCGCAGCCGATCCACACGATGGGGGCGCCCGGGTCGCGACTGAGCATGAGCCCGGTGTACTGGCGCTCGCGCTCGAAGGTCCACGTGAGGTCGACCCCCTGCACCGGGTCGCCCGGGGTCATGGTCGTGGTGAACACGGGGGTGTCCGTCCCGCCGCGGTAGACCTCGACCTGCGCCTTGCCGGCGGGGATGTCAGGGACGACCTTGCCGGACGCCGGCGTGATCAGGTAGACGAGCAGGTCGGTTCCGGGCACCTCGACCTTGCCGTAGGCGTACCGCCTCTCGAGTTGGTACTCCAGGGGCAGGGCTCGGTCGAGCAGGACCGCGCCCGCGGCGTCCGTCACGCGGAGATCGGCGGCGATGCCGAAGCTCGCCTGGTTGAGGGACCAGCCGTCCCAGCGCAGCGGGGCGTTCACCCGCAGCACCTGCTCGGCGACCTGCCGGCCCCCGGCGTACAGGACCACGTCGCTGACGTAGTCGGACGGGCTGCCGTCCGGGTTGTAGGAATCGGTGAACGAGCGGGCCTCGACGGCCAGGTCGGTGCCGCGGCCCACCTCGATGCGGCTGCCGACCGGGACGGACAGGTCGTCGGCGCGGAAGCCGAAGGTCGTCGTCACGAACACGCCGCCGAGGATCACGACGAAGGCGACGTGCGCCACGACGGTGCCGAACGGGGCGAAGCGGTTGCGGTCGGCGTACAGGGGCCTACCCTCGGTGTCGGCCATCGTGCGGAAGCGGAGCTTGTGAAGCTCGGACTTGAGCAGGGCGGACGTCCGGATCTCATCCAGACGGACGACGGTCGTCGCGCTGACGCGGGCGTGGTCGAAGAAGCGGTCCCGGACGTGGACGTGCGGCCTCATCGCCTGGGCCCACAACTGCGGGAACCGGTGCGTCGTGCACGCGATGATGCTCAGCGCCAGCAGGATCGTGACCGCCTTGAAGCCGATCGACCCGAACACGGCGAAGACGCCGAGCGTGGCGAGGATGTCGGTCCAGCCGCGGTAGCGGGGCCGCATGGTGTCCAGCCAGGCGTCCCGGACGGCCGGGTCGGCCAGCACCTCGCCGGGTGCCTGGGGGAACAGGACGCCGACCAGCGTCAGCACCGCCATGGCCAGGATCAGCAGCAGGCCGAACCGCTTGTTGTGGAACAGCTGGTACAGCCGGCGCAGCAGGTCGACGACGCTGAGGTCGTGACCGTCGTGCCGCTCCGGGGCGGCCGACTCGCTCGGGCTCGCCTCCGGACGGATCTCGATGCTCATCGCGGCCTCACTCGTTCGGTGTCGGCGACGGGGACGGGGCCGCACCGCCGGGCAGGACGGTGTCGAGGCGGTCGAGGTGCTGGCTGACGGTCGCCGCCATGCTCGTGCCGGGGGCGACCTCGACCACCTTGCGCCAGGCCGCCTCGGCCTTCTCGTCCGACGGCGGATCGGTGCTCAGGTAGAGGAAGCCGAGGTTGTACCAGGGGCCCGGGTCGGTGGGGGCGAGCTCGGACGCCGCGAGCCACTGCTCCTCGGCCTCGGCGTAGCGCGCCTCGTTGTAGAGCGCCACGCCGTAGATCAGCCGGTCGTCCAAGCTGGTGGGGTCGGCGTCCACCTTGGCCTTCAACTCCGCCATCTGGGCGTCGGTGATCGGGGTCGGGGTGGCCGCGGCGGCGGGAGCGTTCGTCGGCGGGTGGTTGGCCGGCATCTGGGTCGCCGGATCCTCGCCGAGTGACCACACACCCCAGACGACGCCCAGCCCGAGCAGCACGCCGAGCGCGCCGAAGAGCCACGGCTTGCGTCGGCGCGCGGCGACGGGCGTCGCGGGTGGGGACGGGGTGGTTTCGGTGGTCTCGACGGGATCGTCGGTCCATGCCGACACGTCCAAGTACGTGCCGTCGTCGCCGGTGCGGGCGGGGCTCATCGCAAACTCCTCGTGGGGGACCGGGTGATTGTCCGACCCACGGTCACCACTCTGTCCGCCACCGACCGTCGCGGACCATCCTCCCTCGGGCATGAAGAGGGCACATCCGGCCCGGAACGGCTGTATCCCCCGGCACAGTACTGACCGGGGGATACAGCCGTTCCGGGGGGCCGGCGTCGGCCTCAGCGGAAAAGCGAGACGGGGATGGGGTCACCCTCCCCATCCCCGTCCGCCGCCGAACCGGGCGCTCAGCCCACCTTGTTCGGGGCCAGTGGCACCGGGAACGTCCCCTCCGGGACGGACTCGGCAGGTCCTGCCGGGGCGTAGGTCACGCCGCGCAGGGCCATCTGCCCACGACGCGCGCTGTCCGTCGCGTCGTTCAGCAGGCGGTTGGCGTACGCCGGGGCGTGGAAGCCACGGCTGTTCTCGGAGACGACGAAGTCCAGGAAGAACTGGGCCTTGCGCTGGAAGCCGCGGGCTGCGTCCACGCGATCGGTGGGCGTGCCGTCCTTCGTGGCCGCCTCGATGTCGTAGATCAACGTCGTGAGGGCGTCGAACGCGACATCCTTGGTCTGCTCGTAGGTGTCGTGGATGCCCTCGACGCGGTCACGCATGGCCTGCTCCGTGGCGTGGTGGCAGGTGAGGCAGGAGGCGTTGATCGTCTCGTCGCTGCGCATCGGGCTGGCGATCTGATGGTTCGACACCTTCGCGGCGCCCTCGCGCTGGTAGGGCATGTGGCAGTCGGCACACGTCACGCCGGACTTGTAGTGGATGCCCTGGGCGAACGTCTCGAAGTCGGGGTGCTGGGCCTTGACGACCTTGGCGCCGGTCAGCTTGTGGGTGAAGTCGCTGAACCCGATCTCGTCGTAGTAGGCGAGTGCGTCGTCTGCGGTGAGGCCCTTGTCCCACGGGAAGGTGAGGGTCTTCTCATCGCCCTTGAAGTAGTACTCGACGTGGCACTGGGCACACACGAAGTTCCGCATCTCCTGCGGGGTGGCCATCGTGGTGACGTCGTAGTCGGCGATGCCCTGGCCGGCCTTGTACTCCTTGATGCCCGCCTCGAACGCCGGACGCGTCACGCGCAGTTGCATCGTCTTGGGGTCGTGGCAGTCGATGCAGGCGACCGGGTGCTTGGCGAACTGGGTGGCCTCGGCGTACGGCATCTTGTTCATCGCGGCCCAGCCGGCGGCCTTGTCGCCCTTGCCGAGCTCGTCGACGATCTCGGGGGTGGACGCATGGCAGTTGAGGCAGGCGCCCGGCTGCTTGAAGGGGTCCTTGACGCGCTTGACGAGGCGCTGGTCCTCGAGCATGTAGGCGTGGCCGCGCGGCTCGTTGTACTCGACGGCGAACGCGTAGCCCTGCCACATGGTGACCAGGCGCGGGTCGTGGGCGAGCTTGCTCGCGGACTTCACCGTGCGCGGGTCGTCGGCGGTGGGCACCCGGGACACCTGCTCGTCGGCGGGCATCTCGGCCGTCTTCAACCAAGCGGCGTACTGCAGGGGGAAGTTCTGGCCCCACACCGCCGGGTCGTAGGTCTTCTCGGAGAGCTCTGCCACGCGGAAGTACGGGTTCTCCCCCTCGGCCCGCCGCTCGAAGATGCTCATCAGCATCGACGCGATGCCGACCGTGACCAGGGCTCCTGCAATGAGGAACACCCCGGCCGCCAGCAGCTGGCGATCCTTCTTCTTCTCGGTTTGCATCTCGATCACCTCATGTGTCCGACTTCGGCGTGGCATTGGAGACAGTCGATCCTGGTGCTGTGGGCACCGACGGTCGTGGCGAACTGGCGCGGTTCGGAGATGTCCTGGACGAGGGCGCCGTGGCAGTAGAGGCAGGCTTCCTGCGTGATCTGACGGTTCATCTCCCGGATCTTGATGTTCTCGGGGTAGTCGCGCGTGGTGAACTTCAGGGCGTGCCAGAAGCCGTTGTCGGCCTTGTTCACGTACTTGGCGACGAGGTTGTCGTGCGGCGAGTGGCAGTCGTTGCAGGTGGCGACGTTGGTATGGCTCCCCTTCAGCCAGCCCTGGTACTGCTCGTTCATCGCGTGGCACTGGTTGCAGGTGGCCGGGTCGTTGCCCAGGTAGGCCCACCCGCCGGCGTAGCCGAACGTGAAGATGGCGATGCCCAGCAGGACGCCCATGAGCGCTCCCGCGATCGTGATGGCGATGCCACTGAAGCTCGTGAGGACGCCCATGAGACCCGTCCGTCGATCGGCCACGGTTCCTCCCTCCCTTCGCGCGCACGACAGTCGTCCGCTGTCTCCTCCAGCTTGTCGTCGAGCGGGACGGTTGCCCATCCGTCGAGAGGTACATTCCGGGCACAGCCGCCGGTGGTGGGTGTGCCGTTCGGCCGTGCCGTGCCCGCGCGGGGAACGCTCAGGCCCGGGGCGTCGCCAGCCCTTGCCGGACGATGTAAGCGGCGGCCTGGATCCGGTTGTCCATCCCGAGCTTGGCCAGCGCGTTGTGCACGTGGTTCTTCACCGTGCCCTCGGTGATGGACAGCGCGGAGCCGATCTCCTTGTTGGACAGGCCGTCCGCCACCCGGCGCAGGACCTCCAGCTCACGGGCCGACAGCGCGGCGTCATCGGTCTTCGGGACGGCCACCTGGTGGCCGTTCCCCCGCAGGGCGGCCATGAGGCGTCCGACGAGGGAGGGGGCGAGGGGGGACTCGTTGCGGACCGCGGCCCGGACCATCGCGTAGAGCTCCTCGGGATGGAGGTCCTTGAGGAGGTAGCCGTGCACCCCGAGCCGGATCGCCGACATCAGTGTGTCGTCGTCGTCCAGGACGGTCAGCATGATGATGCGCGCTTCGGGGGCGACCTCGCGCAGGCGCCCGGCGGCGGTGATGCCGTCCATGACCGGCATCTCGACGTCCAGTAGGATGACATCGGGCCTGAGCGCCTGCGCCATCTCGACCGCCTCCACGCCGTTGCCGGCCTGCCCGACCACCTCCAGGTCGTCCTGTTCGTCCAGCAGTGTGGCGATGGCCCGCCTGAACAGGGCGAGGTCGTCGGCGAGGAGGATGCGGGCCGGGCGTCCGCACGGGGAGCCGTTGTCGGCCGGGCTCACGCGGTCAACTCCTCGAGCCGGCTCGGCGCGGGGGCCGGGCGGGGCAGGTGGACGATCACCCGGGTGCCCTCACCCGTCCGGGACTCGATGCGAAGGCGTCCGCCCACGGACTCCGTCCGCTCGCGCATCGTGGTGAGGCCGAAGCCGTCGGCGTGTCTCGCTCCGGCGAGGACGAACCCGTGGCCGTCGTCGGCCACGACGAAGTCGACGTGGGTGGCGTCGGCGCTGACCAGCACGGTCGCGGACCGGGCGCCCGCGTGCTTGCGGACGTTGGTCAGGGCCTCCTGGATGACACGGATGACCTGCACCTCGGCACCGGGTGCCAAGCAGGGATCGCGGTCGGCGCACCACTCCAGCGTGGTCGGGACGCCGCTGGTCCGGGAGAAGAGCCGCACGTAGTCGTCGAGGCGCTCCAGCAGCGACCGCTGGGGAAGTTGTGCGTCCTTCAGGGCGAGGATGGCCTCGCGGACGTCCCGGTGAGCCTCCCGGCACAGGTCGGCGAGGTCGGCCACCTCGGCGCGCGTGCGCTCGTCCACGGCGATCACCGGTCGGGCCTCGATCGAGCGGAGCCGGAGGTGGGCGACGCCCAGCACCTGGGCGAGGCTGTCGTGGAGTTCGCGGGCGATGCGATCCCGCTCCAGCAGGGCCGCAGACAGGTGCTCGGCCTCGACCGCGGCGTCCACGGCCGCCTCGTGGGCCCGGCCCAGCGACCAGTACATGGTCCACCCGAAGAGGGCTGCGCTGAGGATCAGGACACAGCTCAGGACGATGTGTGCCACCTGGCTGTCGAGGCGGGCGGTCACGGCCGGGTGCAGGCACACCAGGGCAGCGACGAACACGGGCGGCATGGTCAGCCCGATGAGGCGCAGGCGACGGAGGCGAGACCCGGTGGGAGAGCTGTCGTTGATCATGGGGTCCTCCTGTGGGTGATCCAGGACGACTTGCTCCGACACACAGTAGTAGAGAATCACTCCTCGTGGGAACGCCGTGAGGCCTTCTTCTCGGCCCGGTGCCTCTTGGCCGTCAGCCTGCGCTCCACGCTCCCGTGGGTGGGGCGGGTCCGCCGACGCGGCGGGGGCGGCGGGGCCAGTGCGGTGCGCAGGGCGTCCGCCATCCGTTCGCGCGCCGCGCGCCGGTTGAGGAACTGCGAGCGCTGGTCGGAGGCGTCGATGGTGAAGGTGGTGCCCACGAGGCGTCCGGCCAGATTCCTCAGGAGCCGGAGGCGCTGGGCGTCCGTCAGCAGGGTGGACGCGGCGATGTCGAAGCCTAGCTGGACCCGCGAGTCCGTCGTGTTGACGCCCTGGCCGCCCGGGCCGGAGGACCGCGCGAACCGCTCGATCAGTTCGGACGACGGGATCGTGAGGCCGGACGGAATCCCCGGGCCGGGGAGGATGACCAGATCGCCCACACCGCCAGCCTAGGGTAGGTGCCCATGGGAGCAGGACATCACCACGGGCCGCCACCGGCCGTCGGCATCTCGCGGGTTGCCCGCATCACCAGCACGGTCCTCCTGGTCGTCGTCGCAGCGGTCACGGTGGTGGGGGTCGTGCTGCTCTGGCCGGGGGAGCGTCCCCTCCTCAACCAGCCGGCGCCGGGCATGACGGCGTCCGTCGCCCCGATCGAGACGGCGCGCGTGGTGTCGCTGGTCACGTGCCCCGGCGCGGAGCAGGCGGTCGAGGAGAGCTCGTCGATCCAGCACGCGTGCCAGGAGGCCACCGTGCAGGTGACCAGTGGGTCGCTGGCCGGGCAGTTCGTGGTGGTCGAGCTCATCGGCGTGTCGGCGCTGTCCGGGCTGGTCGCGGGGGACACGGTGCTCGTGTCGGACGTGGGCGGGCCCGAGGGCCCGGCGTGGGCCCTGATCACGATCGATCGCCTCGTGCCCCTGTTCTGGTTCGCCCTGGCGTTCGTGGCCGTCGTCATCGCCGTGGCCGGGTGGAAGGGTGTCCGCGGCCTGCTCGGGCTGGTCGTGGCCGGCGCCATCTTCTTCGTCTTCATGCTCCCGGCCCTGGCCACCGGGCGCCCGCCGGTCGCCGTTGCCCTCGTGGGCGGGGCGGCGATCATGTTCGCCGTGCTGTACCTGGCGCACGGCATCTCCATGCGGACGACCTCGGCGTTCGTCGGCACCCTGATCAGCCTGCTCGCCACCGCGGGGCTGGGGGCGGTGGGCGTGTGGGGAGCCCGCCTGAGCGGTCTTTCCACGGATGAGAACATCGCCCTCGCCGGACAGGCGGATGGCCTCTCGTTCACGGCGCTGCTCACCTGCAGCCTGGTCATCGCGGGGCTGGGCGTCCTCAACGACACCACCATCACGCAGTCGTCGGCGGTCTGGGAGCTCCGCGCGGCGGGCCCCCACCTGTCCCGGTGGGAGCTGTTCGCCTCGGGCATGCGCATCGGCCGCGACCACATCGCGTCCACGATCTACACCATCGTCTTCGCCTACGCGGGTGCAGCCCTGTCGACCCTCGTGCTGCTGGCCATGTACCGCCAGCCCCTGGACCTGTTGCTCTCGACCGAGCCGTTCGCCGAGGAGATCGTTCGCACGATCGGATCCGGCATCGGGCTGGTCCTCAGCGTGCCGCTCACGACGGCGGTCGCCGCGCTGACCGTCGTGGGGTCGGACGAGGACGGCCACCACCACGCCGAGCTGCTCCCCCGGCGGGCGATGCCGTGAGCGTCCTGGGCACCCCGAGCCGGCCCGGCCCGGACGAGGCCGCCATCCTGGACCGCTTCGGCATCGGCACGGACGCGCTCATCGGAGCGGGCGGCGAGTCGCGAGTCTTCGCGCTGGACGCCGAACGCGTGCTGCGCGTCCTCGGTGGGCCCCCCGACCTCGCGGTGGTCGACCTCGTCCGCGGCTGGACGGGCGTGGACCGCGGCGTCCGCGTGCCGGCGGTGCTCGAGGTGGGCCGCACCGGCGGCCAGCACTGGACGGTCGACGTGCGCGTCCCGGGGGAGTCGCTGGCCGGCTGGCTCGGCCGCGGCCAGCGGGAGGCCCGTCGCCGGGCGGTGCTCGCCGAGTACCTCGACGTGGCCGGATGCCTGCGGCGCCTCCCGATCGCCTCCGGGGGGTTCCGGGCGCTCTTCGTGCCGGACGCGGTCCCGGCCGGCGCCACCCTCGTCGAGCTGCTGCAGGAGCGCGCCGAGTACGGCATGGCCTTCGGGGGGAACCTGCTGCGCGGCGTCCTCCCCGACCTGGACGCGATCCTCGCCCGCCTGTGGGCCGACCTGGGCCGGCGGGACGCCGTGCCGGCGTTCGTCCACAACGACTACTTCCCCGGCAACGTGATGACCGACGGCGAACGGATCACGGGGGTCATCGACGTGTCCGTGCACGCGCTCGCGGCCGACCCGGTGATGGACGAGGTGGGCGCGGCCTGCTTCGTGGAGCTGGTCGACTACCCGGATGCCGGCGCGGACGCCGCTTGGTTGTCGGCGCGGCTGGCCGAGCGGCTCGGTACGGACGCGTGGCTCGTCGACGCCTACCGGCGCTGGTACGCGCTGTACTACTCGATGGACCCTGCCCTGCTCGACTGGTCGGTGGCCGGCCTCGCATCCTCGGCGGGCTCGGTGCGTTCGTGGAGTTCGATCCACTCCGAGTCGCAGCCCGGGCACAGGTAGACGGGGGCACCCTCGACGGTGCGGTCCGTGGTGAGGGTGCCGCAGGCGTCCTGACACGGATTGAGGATCAGGTAGCGAGCAGGCATGGGTTCCATGATGCCCCTTTGTGGGGAACCCACAAGATTCACCACACCTCCTTGGGTGGGACGCGGTTGATTTGGGCCATTTCTCCGAAAAGGTGCCGAGCCGGGGTGCGCGGCTCGCCGACAGGTGGGAGATTCGTCCCATCCCCTCCGGGATGTCTCGTCGTGCCCTAAGGAGTACTCGTGTTCAAGCGCATCGCCATCGTCAATCGGGGCGAGGCCGCCATGCGGCTCATCCATGCTGTCCGGGAGATGAACGCCGAGCGGCGGGGGATGGAGCCGATCACGACGATCGCGTTGTACACCGACGGCGAGCGCTCGGCGATGTTCGCCCGCGAGGCCGACGAGGCCTTCCCGCTGGGCCCGGCGTCCGAGCGCCCCTACCTCAACCACGACCTGCTGGCGGAGGTCCTCACCGAGGCCCGCGCGGACGCCGTGTGGGTCGGCTGGGGCTTCGTGGCCGAGGACGCCTCCTTCGCCGACCGGATGGACGAGCTCGGGATCACCTTCATCGGCCCCTCCGGAGAGGCCATGCGCAAGCTGGGCGACAAGATCGGCAGCAAGCTGCTGGCCGAGGATGCCGGGGTCCCGGTCGCGCCGTGGTCGAACGGCGGCGTCCACACGCTGGAGGAGGCGCTCGAGGCGGCCGAGCGCATCGGCTACCCGCTCATGCTCAAGGCGACCGCCGGCGGCGGTGGGCGCGGCATCCGCAAGGTCGAGTCGGCCGGGGACCTCACCGAGGCCTACCAGCGCACCTCCGATGAGGCGCTGCGCGCATTCGGCTCGGGTGTGTTGTTCCTGGAGAAGCTCGTCACGGGGGCGCGCCACGTCGAGGTCCAGCTCATCAGCGACGGCGAGACGGCCTGGGCGCTCGGCGTCCGCGACTGCACGGTCCAGCGCCGCAACCAGAAGATCATCGAGGAGTCCCGCTCCCCGCTGCTGAACGACGAGCAGGTCGATGAGGTGGCGCGGAGCGCCGAGCGGCTGGCGCGGATGGTCGGGTACCGGGGCGCGGCGACGGTCGAGTTCCTGTACCAGCCGCAGCAGCGGGAGTTCGCCTTCCTGGAGGTCAACACGCGCCTCCAGGTGGAGCACCCCATCACCGAGGTGGCCACCGGCTACGACCTGGTCAAGGCGCAGCTCCGCATCGCCGCCGGCGAGAAGCTCCCGGCGACGCGGCCCACCGAGGAGGGGCACGCCATCGAGGCCCGCCTCAACGCCGAGGACCCCGACCGTGACTTCGCGCCGGCCCCCGGACGCATCGCGCGGCTGGACCTGCCGGCCGGTCCCGGCGTCCGCGTCGACACGGGCTTCTCCGAGGGCGACACGATCCCGGCCGACTTCGACTCGATGGTCGCCAAGATCATCGCCTACGGACCCAACCGGTCGGTCGCGCTGGCCCGCCTGCGCCGCGCGCTGGCCGAGACCACCGTCGTGATCGAGGGTGGCGCCACGAACAAGAGCTTCATCCTGGAGCTGCTCGAGCAGCCCGAGGTGATCGGCCCGGACGCCGGCACCCCGTGGGCCGACACCGGGTGGGTCGACCGGACGCGCGCCGATGGCGGCCTCGTGGCGGACGCCCACGCCGGCATCGCCCTCGTGGCGGCCGCCATCGAGGCGTACGAGGAGGAGACGCGGATCGAGTCCGAGCGCCTCCACGAGACGGCTCGCGGCGGGCGTCCCCAGACGCAGCACCGCTCGGGCGTGTCCGTCGACCTGAAGCTGCGCGGGGTGGTGCACACGGTGACGGCGTTCGCCGTCGCCCCGCAGCGCTTCCGTGTCGTCGTGGACGGCCAGGCCTGCGTGGCCGAGGTGCGACGGCTCGACAACGTCCACGGCCGGCTCTGGGTCAACGGCGCCCGGTACCGCACGGTCAGCGCGACGTACGGCCCGGTCCACCTGATCGAGGTCGACGACGTGATGCACCGCATCGCGCGTGACGAGGGCGGCGTCCTGCGCTCCCCCGCGCCCGCGCTGGTGGTGGCCACGCCCGTCGCGGTCGGTGACACCGTCGAGGCCGGCGCACCGGTCATCGTCCTGGAGTCGATGAAGATGGAGACCGTCATCGGGGCGCCGTTCTCCGCGCGCGTCAAGGAGCTCCACGTCATGACCGGCTCCCAGGTCGAGACGATGGCCCCCCTCCTGCGGCTGGAGCCGGTCGGTGACGGGGCCCAGGAGGCCGAGGCCGAGCACGCGGCGTCCGTCGAACTGCCCCCGCCCCCCGCGAACGGGAGCCCGGATCTCCGTGCGGACCGCCTGCTCGGCGACCTGTCGGCGACCCTGATGGGCTACGACGTCGACCCGAGCCGGAACACGCTGAAGGAGTACCTGGCTGCCCGCGACGAGGTGCGCGCCGCCGGCGGCGACGTCCTGACCGGCGAGGTCGAGCTCATCGCCCTGTTCGCCGACCTGGCGCAGCTGAGCCGCAACCGGCCCGTCGGCGAGCAGGTCAACACCGAGCTGCGCGTCCACTCGGATCGCGAGCACTTCCACCGGTACCTGACCACGCTCGACACCACCCGCGCCGGTGTGCCCCAGACCTTCGTCGACCGGCTCACCACCGCCCTGGCCCACTACGGCGTGAACTCGCTCGACCGGACGCCGGAGCTGGAAGAGGCGGTCTTCCGGATCTTCCTCGCCCAGAAGCGCGTCGCCGGCGACGTGTCGGTGATCCTCGGCATCCTCGACCGCTGGATCAACGAGCCCGCCCCCGACTCCGACCGTGGCGCGTCGGCGCGTGCCAACCTGGAGCGCCTCGTGCGCGCCACCCAACTGCGGTTCCCGGCGGTCGGTGACCTGGCGCGGTCCGTCCGGTTCCGCTGGTTCGACCAGCCCCTGGTGGACGCCGAGCGTGCCTCGGTGCTGGCGGGGGTGGCCGACGAGGTGGACGCGTTGGCGTCCGACCCCGAACCGGCGGACTACGACGAACGCATCGACCGGCTCGCCGCGATCCCGGAGTGGACGGTCCACAACCTGGCCCGGCGCCTGGGCGCCGGCGTCACGCCGCACGAGCCGATGCTCGAGGTGCTGCTGCGCAAGTACTACAGCGACTACCACCTCCAGGGGGTGCAGCGCTTCGCGGTCGAGGGCCGCGCCGTCCTGGTCGCCGACTACCGGGTGGAGTCGCTTCCGACCCGGTTCATCAGCACGATCGGCCGGGCGGACGAGATGGGCCCCGACGGTCCGCTCGCTCGCGTCGTGGCCGGCGAGCTGGGACGCCGACGTCCGGGTGACCACGCGGTGGTGGAGCTCTACGTGCTGTTCGACGAGCAGCCCGACCCCGAGGAACTCGGCGACGTGCTGTCGTCGTGGAGCTGGGACTCCGGCGTCCGCCGGGTGGCGGTGGGCGTGTGCCGCGCCGACGGCGACGTCGAGTACCACAGCTACCGGTTCGCCGACGAGGTGCTGCTGGAGGACGAGCGGATCCGCGGGTTGCACCCGATGGCGGGCCGACAGCTCGACCTGTGGCGCCTGCGTGACTTCGAGGTCACGCGCATCCCCGCGCCCCGCGACGTCCTGCTGTTCGAGTGCATCGCCCGATCCAACCCCGCCGACCGGCGGCTGGTGGCGATGGCGCAGGTGCGCCAGCTCGCGGCCGTCCGCGACGACCAGGGCAAGCTGATCGCCCTGCCGCACGCCGAGCGGGCCGTGGAGAACTGCCTCGAGGCGATCCGGCGGACGCGCGCCGCGCGCGGGTCGGCCGGCTCCAAGCTGGACATGAACCACGTCTGGGTCCACGTGTGGCCCGAGATCGACCTCGACATCGCCGACATCGGGCAACTGCGCCACAAGATCACCCCGCTGTCGGACGGCGCGGGCATCGAGGAGGTGCTGACCCAGGGCCGCTTCGTGCGTCCGGGACAGGCCCCGGTGCCGATGGCGATCCGGTTCCACGCGGCGCCGGGCGCCGGCGTCCTGGCCACGGTCACCGAGCCCCCGACCGAGCCGCTGAAGCCGCTGGACGACTACGCCACCAAGGTGCTGCGCGCCCGCCGGCGCGGTCTCGTCTACCCCTACGAGCTGTCGGCCTCACTGGCCGGACGCGGTGGGACGCTGGTGGAGCTCGACCTCGACGAGTCCGGGACGCTGGTGGAGGTCTCGCGCGAGCCGGGGCGCAACACGGCCGGCATCATCGTCGCCCGCGTCACCACACCGACCGCACTGCATCCCGAGGGCGTCACCCGCATCGTGCTGTCGGGCGACCCGACGAAGGGCCTGGGCGCGGTCGCCGAGCCGGAGTGCTCCCGGATCATCGCGGCCATCGACCTGGCCGAACGGACCGGCGTCCCGGTGGAGTGGTTCGCCCTGTCCTCGGGCGCGCGGATCTCGATGGAGTCGGGCACCGAGAACATGGACTGGGTCGGTGCCGCCCTGCGCCGCATCGTCGAGTTCACCCAGGCCGGCGGCGAGATCAACATCGTCGTGGCCGGCATCAACGTCGGCGCCCAGCCCTACTGGAACGCCGAGGCCACGATGCTGATGCACACCAAGGGCATCCTCATCATGACGCCGGACTCGGCCATGGTGCTGACCGGCAAGCAGTCCCTGGACTTCTCCGGCGGCGTGTCGGCCGAGGACAACTTCGGCATCGGGGGCTACGACCGCGTCATGGGCCCGAACGGCCAGGCCCAGTACTGGGCGCCGAACCTGGGTGCGGCCATGCACCTGCTCATGCAGCACTACGACGCGACCTACAGTGCGCGGGGCGAGGACGGGCCGCGGCGCGCGCCGACCACCGACCCCGTCGACCGCGACGTCTCCGACTACCCGCACGCCGGGGAGGCGTTCAGGACCGTGGGCGAGATCTTCTCCGCCGAGCACAACCGGGACCGGAAGAAGCCGTTCGACATCCGCAGCGTCATCGCGGCGGTGTGCGATGCCGACCACGAGCGCGTCGAGCGCTGGGCGGGCATGGGGGACGCCGAGACCGCCGTCGTCATGGACGCCCGCATCGGCGGCCACTCGGTGTGTGTGGTGGGCATCGAGTCGAAGGCGATCCCGCGGGCCGGGTTCCCGCCCGCCGACGGCCCCGACACGTTCACGTCCGGCACCCTGTTCCCGCGTTCGTCGAAGAAGGTCGCCCGCGCCATCAACGCGTCCTCGGGCAACCGCCCCCTCGTCGTGCTGGCGAACCTGTCGGGCTTCGACGGGTCACCGGAGTCGATGCGCAACCTCCAGCTGGAGTACGGCGCCGAGATCGGCCGGGCGATCGTGAACTTCTCCGGCCCGATCGTGTTCGTCGTGATCTCCCGCTACCACGGTGGCGCGTTCGTGGTGTTCTCCAAGCAGCTGAACGAGAACCTGACGGTGCTCGCGATCGAGGGTTCGTTCGCGTCCGTGCTGGGCGGGGCGCCCGCCGCCGCGGTCGTCTTCTCGGGCGACGTCGACAAGCGGACGGCCTCCGACGCGCGGGTCGCAGCCCTGGAGACCCGGCTTCGTGACGCCGCCCCCGAGGAGAAGGCCGCGCTCCAGCTGGAGTTGGCCGATGTCCGGGCGACGGTGCGCGCGGAGAAGATCTCCGAGGTGGCGGCCGAGTTCGACGGGGTGCACAACATCCACCGTGCGGTGGAGGTGGGGTCGGTCGACCGCGTCATCACTCCGGCCCAGCTGCGCCCGGCGATCATCGAGTCGATCGAGAACCACCGGGCGCGCTGAGCCGGGAAGGGGTCAGCTCACCTGCAGGGTCGTCAGGCAGGTGGCGTCCTCGGGGCCGGTGGCGAACGGGACCGAACCCGTCTTGCCATCGGCCGTCGCGGTGACGGTGCCCTTGATGCCCTTGGGCAGCCAGAAGCCGACGAAGCCGTTCGCGTAGGTGGTGACGTCCTCGTCGACCAGGACCTTGCCCGCGGAGTCGACGATCTTCACGTGCACGGGCGCGGACTTCATCTCGCCCCGGCAGGAGGCGAGGCTGTGGAAGTGGCACTCGTGGGTCTGGGTGGCGTACGGCGCGATGGACAGGTAGAACGAGTTCTCGCCCTCGATCGGGACGTTGACCTCGCCCGCCTCGCTCCCGATCACGACGTGGTCGGGGCGGACGGA
The DNA here is from genome assembly GCF_059516005.1 of Propioniciclava sp. LT294. Lineage (NCBI taxonomy): Bacteria > Bacillati > Actinomycetota > Actinomycetes > Propionibacteriales > Propionibacteriaceae > Propioniciclava > Propioniciclava sp. LT294. The sequence goes on along the minus strand of NZ_JCAKNG010000005.1, from coordinate 128,663 downwards.
GGCCTTCATCTTCAGCGGGCGGGCGGCCGGATCCTGGTCGAGCTTGTCGACGATCTGCCTTCCGGTCAGGCCGGCGAGGCCGACCGTGGCGAGCACGTCGCTCTGGGCCCCGGCGGCGGGGGCGGACGCCGCCGGGGCGGCGGGCGCGGTGGAGGCCGGGGCGGTCGGTTGGGCCGCGCACCCCGCCAGCGTGACCAGCGCGGCCAGGGACAGGGCGATGAGGGGCTTCTGCATGGATGGCTCCTTGGTGATGGCTGCGTGGTGGGCCAGGAAGGGGCCACTACGACGCCCTGTAGTTTACATACCCGGCAGGGGTATCGGAACCGTGTCGGGGGATTTCTGTGCCCGACACCGGGGCGCCCGGTGGAATAGGGTCGAAACATGGAACTGCTGGCCGGCTCGCCGCTGCTCGCGATCATGGTCGTCGTCGCGCTGGGAGCGGCAGTCGGGATGATCCCGTTCGGCCCCATCCGCTTCGGTGCCGCAGGCGCGCTCTTCGTCGGACTGGCGGTGGGGTCGGTCGTTCCGGGTGTGGGCCAGGGCCTTGCCGGCGTCCAGCAACTGGGCCTGGGGCTGTTCGTCTACATGGTCGGACTGGCCGCCGGCGAGACGTTCTTCGCCGACCTGCGCCGGCAGTTGCCCCTGCTGTCGCTCGCCGTGGTGACGGCACTCCTCGCCTTCGCCACGGCCGTCGCCGTCGGAACGGGCCTCGGCCTGGACGCCGGCTTCATCGCCGGCACCTTCGCCGGCGCGCTCACGTCGACGCCCGCGTTGGCGGCGGCCACCGCCAGCACCGGCAGCCCCAACGCCGCCGTCGGCTACTCGATCGGGTACCCGGTGGGCGTCGTGCTCGCCATCATCGCCGTGGGGGCGCTGGTCACCCGCACCTGGCCCGAGGCCAAGGACCCCCGCAGTGCCGCCGCGGAGGGCATCGTCGCCACGTCGACCCATGTCGAGCGGGAGGCGTCCCTGCGCGAGGTGCCGGGGTGGTCCGACGAGACCATCAAGATGAGCTACCTCGTCCGCGGCGGCCGGACGCGTGTGCTCGCCCCCGGCGAGCTCCTCCAGCCGGACGACCTCGTCCTGGTCGTCGGTGCCCCGGCGGCGGTGGACGCCGCGGTCGCCTTCCTCGGGCAAGCCTCGGAGGGCACGCTGACCGACGACCGCCAGGACGTGGACTTCCGCCGTTTCCTCGTCTCCGACCCCTCGGTCGCCGGCCGGACGGTCGCCTCCCTCAACCTGCCCAGTCGCCACGGCGGGGTCCTGACGCGTGTGCTGCGGGGCGACACCGACCTGCTCGCGCGGGACGACCTCGTCCTGCAACTCGGCGACCGCGTGCTGGCCGTCGTTCCGCGCTCCGAGATGGACGCCGTGGCCCGCCACCTCGGGGACTCCGAGCGCAAGGTGTCCGAGGTGGACGCGCTGGCCCTCGGCCTGGGGCTGTCGCTGGGCCTGCTGCTGGGTGCGGTGTCCATCCCGCTCGGCGGCGGTGCCCACTTCTCGCTGGGTTCGGCGGCCGGCCCCCTCGTCGTCGGCATGGTGCTCGGCGCCCTGCACCGGACCGGTCCACTGAACTGGGAGGTCCCGCTGTCGGCGAACCTGACCATTCGGCAGTTGGGCCTGCTGTTGTTCCTCGCGGCCGTCGGGCTGGCGTCCGGACCGGCCTTCGCCGCGTCCGCGTTCTCCCCGACCGGCCTGCGTGCCGGCGCCGTCGGCGTCGCGGTGGTCGGCATCAGCGCGGCCGCGTTCGCGATCGGAGGGCGTGTGCTGGGCCTGAGCGCCCCGCGGACCGCCGGTGGGCTCGCCGGCTTCGTCGGCCAGCCCGCCGTGTTGACCTACGCGACGTCCCGGCTCGACGACGAGCGGATCGAGAACGGCTACGCCGCGCTGTTCGCCCTCGGCATCATCGTGAAGATCCTGCTGGTGCAGGTCTTCGGTGGGGTGCTCTGATCGATCCGGCCGTCCCGGATCCCGTCAGGCCTGGTCCGCGGCCAGCTGGGTGAGCCGCGCGACGACGCGGTCTGCCGCGGCCGGGGCGTCCGACGGCCACGCGGCGAGGAGGTCGATCGTCGTCTCGTCGGCCAACGGCACGTACTCCACCCCCGGGATCCGCAGGTGTGCGACCCCTTGGGGCACCAGCGCGACGCCCAGGCCCGAGGCGACGAAGGCGACCAACGTGGCCGTCTCCCGCACCTCCGCGCGGATCCTCGGGGTGAAGCCCGCGGCCCGGCACGCCTCGGCCAAGGCCGTGGCCATGGCGGACGTCGAGGCGGGGTAGGCGACGAACGGTTCCCCGGCGAGGTCGGCCAGGGCGACCGGTGCGCTCGCGGCGTGGCCCGTCGGGAGCGCGGCGACGAGGGGCTCGGAGCGCAGCACGCGGCTTCGCAGGCCCGGGGCCAGCTCAACCGGGCGCAGGATCCCGACATCCAGGGATCCGTCCGCCAGCCGCATCGCCACTTGACTGCTGAGGAGGTCGCCGGTGAGGTCGAGTTGCAGGCGCGGCAGTTCCTCGCCGAGGGCGCGCGCCAGCGCCGGCATGAGCCCGAAGCTGGCGGACCCGATGAAGCCCAGGCGCAGCGCCCCCTCCTCGCCCGAGTCGATGCGCCGGGCCTCGTCCAGCGCCTCATCGATCGTCTTCAGGATCGTACGGGCGCGGTCGAGGAACCGCGCCCCCGCCGGCGTCAGTTCCACGCGGCGGGTGGAACGGTCGAACAGCCGGACGCCCACGTCCGCCTCGAGGGCCTTGATCGTCTGGGAGAGGGCGGGCTGGGCCACGATGAGCCGGTCGGCAGCGCGTCCGAAGTGGAGTTCCTCCGCGACCACCACGAACGCGCCCAGCTTGCGGGGGTCGATCATGTGGCTCTCCTGCCGGAATCGTGGTGACTCATGGGCCGAGAGTAATCAATGACCCCGGCATCGTGGATCGTTCACCTTCCGCTCATGCGCGATCCCTAGTGTGTTTCCCATGAATCGCTCCCGCATCACCGTCATCGGGCTCGGCTATGTCGGCATGGCGTCCGCCGTCCTGCTCGCGCAACGCCACGACGTGGTGGCCCTGGAGGTCAACCCGGACCGGGCGGCCCAGGTCAACGCCGGCCGGTCCCCGATCGAGGATGCCGACATCAGCTCCTTCCTCGCGCGCGGCGACCTCTCCCTGCGGGCCACGACCGATCCGGCCGAGGCGTACGCGGGTGCGGACTTCATCATCATCGCCACCCCGACCAACTACGACACGGAGCTGGACTACTTCGACACCTCCACGGTCGAGTCCGTGGTCGAGGCGTCGGCGGTCAACCCGGACGCCGTGGTCGTGATCAAGTCGACGGTCCCGGTGGGGTTCACCGAGGGGATCCGGGAGCGGCACCCCGGCCGGACGATCCTCTTCTCCCCGGAGTTCCTGCGTGAGGGCAGGGCCCTGCACGACAACCTGCACCCCAGCCGCATCATCGTGGCCGACCCGGGCCCGGATGCCGAACGGTTCGCGGCGCTGCTCGCCGAGGGGTCGCTGGAGCCGGACGTGCGTGTCCTGTTCACCGGGGCGTCCGAGGCGGAGGCCATCAAGCTGTTCTCCAACACGTACCTGGCGCTGCGCGTGGCGTACTTCAACGAACTCGACTCCTACGCCCTGCAGCACGGGCTCGACACCCGCCAGATCGTCGAGGGCGTCGGGCTGGACCCCCGCATCGGCAGCCACTACAACAACCCGTCGTTCGGGTACGGCGGCTACTGCCTGCCCAAGGACACCCAGCAGTTGCTCGCGAACTACCGGTTCGTGCCCCAGAACCTGATCCGGGCCGTGGTGGACTCCAACGCCACCCGGAAGGACTTCATCGCCTTCGACATCCTCAAGCGTCGGCCCAAGGTGGTGGGCATCCATCGCCTGGCGATGAAGGCCGGCTCGGACAACTTCCGCGAGTCCTCGGTGCAGGGGATCATGAAGCGGATCAAGGCCAAGGGCGTTCCGGTGATCCTCTACGAGCCGCTGCTGGCCGACGACGAGTTCTTCCGCTCCGAGGTCGTCCGCGACCTCGACGAGTTCAAGGCGCGCGCCGACCTGATCGTCGCCAACCGGATGCACGCGGAACTCGCCGACGTGGCCGACAAGGTCTACACCCGAGACCTGTTCCACGACAACTGACTCCGCTGCACGCCGGGCTCAGCTGCCGTAGTGGCTGCGCCAGCGGGCCGGCGCGTAGGGCGCGTCCTCGGGCCGGACGCCGAGGGCGTGCGCCGCGCGCAGGGGCCAGTTGGGTTCGCGCATCGCCGCCCGGCCGAGCAGCACGGCGTCCGCGCGACCGTTCGCGATGATCGCCTCGGCGTGGGTGGGGTCGGTGATGAGGCCCACGGCCGCGGTCGGCAGCCCCGTGGCCACGCGGATGCGTTGCGCGAAGTCGACCTGGTAGCCGGGTCCGGCCGGGATGCGGGCCGGGGCCACGCCGCCCGAGGACACGTCGACCAGGTCGACGCCGAGCTCGCGCAGGTCGCTGCACAGCCGGACCGAGTCCTCGATCGTCCATCCGCCCTCCACCCAGTCGGTCGCGGACAGGCGGATGAGCACGGGCTTGTTCTGCGGGAACGACGCGCGCACGGCCTCGGCGACCCGGCGGACGAGGCGCGTCCGGCCCGCGTGGTCGCCACCCCAGGCGTCGGTGCGGGTGTTGGACAGCGGCGAGTAGAACTGGTGCAGCAGGTAGCCGTGCGCGGCATGGATCTCGACGGCGTCGAAACCCGCGGCGTCCGCGCGGCGCGCGGCTTGGGCGAACGCCTCGATGACCGCCTCGATCTCCGGTTCGGTCAGGGCGTCGGCGGCCGCCTCGTCGACGGGGCCGACCGGACGCCAGCCGCCCTCCTCGGGGGGCAGCACGCGGTCGGGGTGACCCGGCCACCAGCGGTTCGTGCTGGCCTTGCGGCCGGCATGGCCCAGCTGGACGGACATCGCCGCGCCCTGGGCATGGGCGAAGTCCACGATCGGGGCCCACGCCTGAACCTGCTCGTCGTTCCAGAGGCCGGTGTCGAACGGGGAGATCCGGCCCTCGGGGCTGACGCCGGTCGCCTCGGCGATGATGAGCCCGAACCCGCCGATGGCGAAGCTGCCGTAGTGCACGCTGTGCCACGCGTTCGGGACGCCGTCCTGGGCGTCCACGGAGTATTGGCACATCGGAGGCACCCAAGCGCGGTTGCGGACGGTCAGCTCGCGCAGGCGGAGGGGCTCGAAGAGGAGAGGCTGGTTCACGGGACCAATCTATCGCGCGGCGCGGGTTTGTATTGCTACAGTATCGGCGTCCCCAGGGAGGTGCCGCGTGCTGATCGTCGACCCGGGTCTCCCGACCCCGCCGTACGAGCAGGTCAAGAAGCAGATCATCGAGCAGCGGACCTCCGGTGAGCTGCCCGCCAACCACCGCCTGCCGCCCGTCCGTCACCTCGCCGCCGAACTCGGCGTCGCCCCCAACACCGTCGCCCGTGCCTACCGCGAGCTCGAGGCCGCCGGCATCCTCGAGACCCGCGGACGTCTCGGCTCCTTCATCGTCGGCACCGATGCCTCCGCTCGCCGGGAAGGCGCCGCGGCCGCCCGTGACTACCTGAGCCGGATTCGAGCCCTTGGCCTGGCGGACTCCGAGGCCGTGCGGCTGCTGGGTGAGGCGCTGGAACCCGACCCCGCTGCCTAGCACGTACCCAGCAGCACCGGTGACGGGCCCCGGCTCAGCCGGTGGGGCGGCGCACGAAGAGCCGTGGCCGTAAGGTGGCGCCATGGCTGACTCGATCTTCGACCGGGCTGGCGTCCTCCTCGTCCACGCGCACCCCGACGACGAGACGCTGGCCACAGGCGGCCTGATCGCCGAACTCACGGCCCGGGGCGTCCGGGTGGCGGTTCTCACCGCCACGCGCGGCGAGCAGGGCGAGGTGGTGGACGGCCCGCTGTCCCCCCTGGTCGGGACGCCCGAGCTCACGGTCCACCGCGAGGGCGAAGTCGCCGCGGCCTGCCGCGTCCTGGGGGTGCGTGAGCACGGCTTCCTGGGCGAGCCGCCCGCCCGCGCCGAGGCGCTGGCGCCGCGTCGCTACACCGACTCCGGCATGCGGTGGCTCGATGAGGTACAGACCGTCGCGGGACCGGGCGACCAGGCCGGGCCGGACTCCCTGACCAACGCGCCCCCCGCCGAAGTGGCCGCCGACATCGTCGCGTATGCCCGCGCGGTCCACGCGGACGCCGTCGTGGGCTACGACTCGCACGGTGGCTACGGCCACCCGGACCACGTCGCCCTCCATGAGCCGAGCCGTGCCGCGGCGGCCGCATTGGGCGTTCCCTTCTGGGAGGTCGCATCCGACCCCGACACCGAACCCGGCGAGCGCATCGACACCCCCCAACACCTGGTGTTGCTCCAGCGGGCACTCCGCCACCACGCCAGTCAGCTCACCGTCGAAGGCGCCGACGTCGTCCACGTGGGCGGCCAGAGGCAACCGATCCAGACGTCCTTCACCCTGAGGTATCGCGCGTAGCGCCATGTGGTCCAGGGGGCGCTACGCCCGGAGTGAGTCCGAAGCAGTCAGCCGACCAAGGCACTCCGCAGGACGTCCAGGGGCAGTGAGCCGAGGTTCAGCGCCCCGGAGTGGAACTCCTTGAGCGAGAACTGCTCGCCGCGCGCCTTCGCGGCCGTGGCCACGTCGGCCCGGATCTGCTCCCAGATCCGCTGCCCCACCTTGTAGGAGGGCGCCTGTCCCGGCCAACCGAGGTAGCGGTGCAACTCGAAGCGGAGGAAACCCTCCTCCATGTTCACGTTGTCGACCAGCAACTGCCAGGCCTTGTCGTGATCCCAGGTGCCGCCGCCGTAGCGGTCGAAGGCGGGCTTGCCGAGGTGGACGCCGAGGTCCAGCACCACGCGGGTCGCCCGCAGGCGTTGGGCGTCGAGCATCCCGAAGCGGTCGCCCGGATCCTCGAGGAAACCGAACTCCTCCATCAAGCGCTCCGAGTAGAGCGCCCAGCCCTCGCCGTGTCCGGACAGCCAGCAGATCTGGCGCCGCCACCAGTTGAGCTGGTCCGCGTTGTGCACGGCCTGCCCGATCTGCAAGTGGTGGCCGGGGACGCCCTCGTGGTAGACGGTCGTCTTCTCGCGCCAGGTGTTGAACGTGGTGACGCCCGGGGGGACGCTCCACCACATCCGGCCCGGACGGCTGAAGTCATCGGTCGGCCCCGTGTAGTAGATGCCGCCGGACTGCGTCGGGGCGATCATCGCCTCGATGGTCCGCAGTTTCTGGGGGATGTCGAAGTGGACGCCGTTGAGCGCCGTCACGGCCTCGTCAGCGGTGGTCTGCATCCAGGCGCGCAGGGCGTCGGTCCCGTGGAGCGTGCGTGCAGGATCCTCGTCCAGGACGCGGACGGCGTCGGCGACGCCTGCGCCCGGCCCCGCGATCGCGCGGGCCAGGGACTCCTGCTCGGCGGTGATCCGTGCGAGTTCCTCGACGCCCCACTCGTAGGTCTCGTCCAGGTCGATGGTGGCTCCCACGAACCGCCGTGACATGCGCTGGTAGAGGTCCCGGCCGGCGGCGTCCTCCCGACGGGCAGCCGGCGCGAGTTCGTCGCGGAGGAACTCCGCCAGGCGGCCATGGGCCTCGCGGGCCGCGGCGGCGCCCCGGGCGAGGTCGGAGGCCAACGCGCCGGTGGGGGCCGCGCCGTGCGGCCGGGCGCCGCGGGCGAAGGTGGTGAAGAAGGAGGTGCCCTCGTCGGCGAGGCCGCGGGTCTCGGCGACGGCCAGCTCCACCTGGCGGATCGCGGGGGTGTTGCCGGCGACGACACCGGAGCGCAGGGTCTCGATGTACCCGTCGATCGAGGACGCCAGCGCTGCCATGCGTCCGGCGATGTCAGCCCACTGCTCGGCGGTGGCCGTGGGCATCAGGTCGAACACGTTCCGCAGGTTCTGGATCGGTGACGCGATGTTGTCGAGGTTCCGCAGGTGGTCGCCCGCTTCGAAGGACTCCAACTCCAGCCCCAGCCGGTCGCGCATCGCGGCGAGGGTGACCTCGTCCGTGGCGTCCGACACGGGGGCGGCGTCGAGTCGCGCCAGGGTGCTCCGGTCCAGGTCGGCCAGGGCCTGGTGGCCGGCCGGCGACAGGTCGTCGGACAGGTGGTCGCGGCCGGGGACGCCCAGCATGGTTCCGAGCAGGGGACTGAGATCGATCAGCGCGCGCGTGTGGTCCTCGGCGATGGCATCGATCGGAGTGGCTTCTCTCACGAGGGGGAAACTATCGTCCCCCCGCTCCCACGAGGGTGAGGGTGGGCTCGTTCACAGTTCAGTGCTTGTGGGCCGGACCGTTAACCGTTTCGTTGACTGGCCCTGCCACGATGCTCGCCATGACCGAGGTCTGGGCCCACCGTGGCGCGAGCGGCTACGCGCCGGAGAACACCATCCCCGCCTTCGAGCTCGCCCTGCAGCAGGGCGCCGACGCGTTCGAGCTCGACGTCCAGCTGACGCGCGACGACGAGGTGGTCGTCATCCACGACGAGACGCTGGAGCGGACGACCAACGGCACCGGCTGGGTCGCCGACCACAGTCTCGAGGACCTCCGCCGCCTCGACGCCGGCCACGGGTTCGAGAAGTTCGCCGGCACGCGCATCCCGACCCTGGGTGAGGTGTTCGAGCTCGTGCGCGACCTCGACACGGTGGTCAACGTCGAGTTGAAGAACTCGCGCATGGCCTACCAGGGTCTTGAGGAGCGTGTCCTGGCCCTGGTCGACGCGTTCGACATGGCGTCCCGGGTGGTGATCTCGACGTTCAACCACTACTCGATCCGCCACCTCGTCCGCCTCGGCACGCCGCTCACGCTGGGGGCGCTCTACTCCGAACCCCTCTGGAAGCCCTGGCAGTACGCTGGCAGGCTGGGCGCCTCGGCGCTGCACCCGTCCGTGGCGGCCACCCGCCGCAAGGTCGTCGAGAAGAGCCACGATCACGGTCTCGGCGTCCATGTCTGGACGGTCAACGAGCCGGACGACATCAAGCGCATGGTCCGCCTCGGGGTGGACGCCGTGATCACGAACTACCCCAACGTGGCCCGCTCGCTCATCGGCTGACCCCGCCGATCCAGTGGAGTCGGATCAGTGTGGGGCTGGGGTGTCGAGGCCGATGAACCGGCGCATGGATGCGGCGCCCTCGACGCTGATGGGGTCGCCGCGCACGAAGTCCTCCGGCAACAGGAGCAGCCGGCGCGAGATCACCCGCTCCCCGCGCGGCTGCTTCCAGTCGACGCCGTTCTCGCGGTAGCCGAGCTTCTCGCTGACCCGCAGGGACAGGGGGTTGTCGTCGAACGCCGACGAGGTGATGAACTCGAAGTCCAGGTGGTCGAAGAGGAACGCGCACAACGCCCGGCGCATCAATGTCCCGATCCCACGGCCCTGGAACGCGGTTCCCAGCCAGGAGCCCGTCTCGCCGTAGCGGAAGGTCAGGAAGTCCTGGGTCGCGACGCCCTGGACGCCGACGACCTCGCCCTCCCACAGGACGCACAGATCGAGTGCCCAGGCCTCGGTGGTCCACGTGGCCATGCCGCGCGCCCACCACTGCAGGTAGTTGAGCGGGAGGTCCTCGTCGGAGGCGTCCGTCCAGGGGAACAGGAAGGGCATGCGCTCGGGGGAGTGGATCCCACCCTGGACCACCTTGAGCAGCGCGAGCATCTCGACGTCGCCGATGCCGCGCAGCTCCAGCGGCCCGCACGTGATGCGCAGGCCCAGGGGCGGGAAGATCTCCGCCAGACGCGAATGCATGCCTCGATCCTGTCAGGGCGTCGGCCCGCAGCCAAGGGCGGCTCCGCTCCGGCGCGCAGGCGTGCCGAACGCAGCCGCGGCAACACCAGCAGCCATGCGCTACAAGGTACTGGGTGGTACCATGTACACATGGCAGGCGACCGAACCGCCCAGATCCGCCGCGGCGTGGTGGAGCTCGCGGTGCTCGGCCTGCTGGCTCGGGGGGAGCGCTACGGCTCGCAGGTCGTGGACGAGCTGGCATCCCGCCCCGCGCTCGCCCTCACCGGCGGCACGGTGTACCCGCTCCTGTCCCGCCTCCTCAAGGCCGGGCTCATCGCGTCCTCGTGGGAGGAGTCGCCCATCGGCCCTCCCCGCAAGTACTACCGCCTCACCCCGGCCGGACAGTCCGCCCACGCCGACCAGCTCGCGGCCTGGGCTTCCGTCCGCGACACGCTCGACGACCTGATCAAGGAGTCCTCCCGATGATCTCCTCACTCGACCGGCTCAAGCCCGGAACGTCCGCGGCGGCCGACCTCGGCCCGGTCTCTCCCGAGGGATCCGACGAGCCGGACGCCGAGGGCGAGCCCTTCGCCAACACCCCGCACGACGCGTTCGTGCTCGGGGCGGCGGTGCCGACCCTGCTGGCGAGTGCGGTGGTCGCGCACTACGTGGTCCGTGGGCGTTCGTTGCCCGACCGGCTCCCCAACCACTGGGACCTGGCCGGGCGCCCGGACGCCTGGATCGGCAAGGACCGGGCCGCCGCCACCGACCTGGCGGTGTCGCTGGGGGCGGCTGCCCTGGGTGCGGCGGCCGCCGGTTCCCGGACGCACGGTGCCGGCCGTGCGGCACGACTCGCCATCGCGGTGGGCGCGGCGGCCGGGGCGGCGACGGTGACCGTGGTGCGCCCGCTGGGCAAGGGCGGTTGGTGGGTCGGCCCCGGCCTGATCGCCGGGATCCTGGGCAGCGTGGGTGCGACCCTACTGGGCCTGGCCCTGGCCGGCCGGGAGGCGGAGAGGCGCCGCGACCTGGCCGGGCCGTGGGCCGGTCAGTCAGCCAGCCCGTAGAGGCGGTCGCCGGCGTCACCGAGGCCCGGCACGATGTAGCCGTGCTCGTTGAGCTTCTCGTCCACCGCGGCAACCACGAGGGTGCACGGGACGCCGATGGGGTCGACCAGTGCGCGCATGCGTTCGATGCCCTCGGGTGCGGCGAGCAGGCAGATGCAGGTGATGTGGTCGGCACCCCGATCCACGAGGAACTTGACCGTGCCGCCCAGCGAGCCGCCGGTGGCCAGCATGGGGTCGAGGACGTAGCACTGGCGTCCGGACAGGTCGTGCGGGAGCCGTTCCGCATACGTGAACGGCTCCAGGGTCTCCTCGTCGCGGACCATGCCCACGAACCCGACCTCGGCGGTCGGCATCACGCGCATCATGCCGTCGAGCATCCCCAGACCGGCCCTCAGGATGGGGACGACGAGGGGGAGCGGGTGGGACAGGCGGGCCCCGGTCGTGGTGGTGACCGGCGTGGTGACCGCGACCTCCTCGATGCGCACCTCGCGGGTCGCCTCGTACGAGAGGAGCGTGACCAGCTCGTCGACCAGGCGACGGAAGGTGGGGGAGTCGGTCTCGACGTCCCGCAACAGGCGGACCTTGTGGGCGACGAGCGGATGATCCACGGCGATGAGTTCCACGGGGACATTCTTGCAGGCGGGGGAGTCTCCGCGTTCCGAGTCGTGCCAGTGGGCGCAACGGGAGTGCCGATTGCCCGGGAGTCTGACACGATGGGGGCCGGGGAAGGGAGACCACCATGGCCGGACGTGACGACGAATTCGACGCAGAGCTCGCTGACCGCGGCGACGACCGGCCGGGTATCGATGAGGCCGAGGAGAACGACTACTCCGCCCTCGCCCCGCGTCGCGACGAGAGCGATTACGACGACGACGAAGAAGACGTCGATGATGACGACGATGACGATGGCGACGATGATGATGATGATGATGAGGACGACTACCCCGAGGACGCGGGCGAGGACGACATCGACATCATCGCGGCGTTGTACCGGGAGGACGGTGAGCCGGCCGCCATCGCGCTCGACAAGGAACTCGCCAACGACCTCGACGGCCTGATCGACGAGTTGCGGCGCGTCCCCGGGGACGCCGGCGCCGTGGGCGTCGTCAGCATCGACTCCGACTTCTTCGTCATCGTCCGGGTGCGCGGCCGCAAGATCGAACTGCTGCTCTCCGACATCTCCGCGTCGCTGGACTGGCCGATCGCCCGCGACGCCGTCGACTTCCTCGGTCTCGACCTCCCCGACGAAGAGGACGACTCCGAGCCCGTGGGTGACTTCGACCTCTTCGCCGACGCCGGTTTCTCCGAGATGGAGCTGGAGTCCCTCACGTCGGATGAGGAGGCCGACCCGCTCGAGTCGATCGAGGCCATCGTCGAGAAGCTCGGCTTCGCGAGCGTCTACGACAAGGTGGCCCGCGGCTTCGGCCTGTGAGCCGTCCGTGACCGGTGGGACGCGCTGGCTCCCGGCCATGCGCCGTGCCCTCGCCGAGGGGGCCGCGGCCGCGGCCCACGGGGACGTCCCCATCGGGGCCGTGCTGCTGGGGCCCGACGACACGCTCCTGGCGGCCGCCGGCAACGAGCGCGAACTCACCGGGGACCCCACGGCACACGCCGAGGCGCTCGTCCTGCGCCGTGCGGCCGCCGGACGGTCGCGCACCGACCGCGGCTGGTCCTTCGAGGACTGCACCCTGGTGGTCACCCTCGAGCCCTGCGCCATGTGCGCCGGCGCCATCGTCAACGCCCGCGTGGGCCGCCTCGTCTACGGCGCCCTGGACGCGAAGGCGGGGGCCGTGGCGTCCGTCTTCGACATCGTGCGTGACCCGCGCCTGAACCACCGCGTCGAGGTCATCGGGGGCGTGCTGGCCGACGAGAGCGCCGACCTGTTGCGCGCCTTCTTCGCCGGGCACCGGCTCACACCCTGAGCCCGATTGGATTCGGGGGCACACGCCACGATAAGCTGACAGACGGTGGCGTGTCCGAGCGGCCGAAGGAGCGCGCCTCGAAAGCGCGTGATGGGTCTCCCATCCGTGGGTTCAAATCCCACCGCCACCGCCGAGTGAACCGGACCCACCCTCGTGGGTCCGGTTCTCGCTTGGTGGGCCGGTGTCAGGCCGCCCGCGTCACTTCAGCGCGTCGAGCTTCCCGAAGTGCTCGGCCAGCAGGTAGTAGACCGTCAGGCGCGACTTCCGGCGGACCCCCTTCAGCTTGTCGCCGACCGCGGCGATGCCCTCGTCCAGCCCGTCCGCCTCGGTCAGGCCCAGCTTCTTGATCAGGAAGTTCTTCTTGACGGTCTCCAGTTCCTCGGGGTCGCTGTAGGCCACGCTGGCGGTATCGGCGTTGCTGAGGACAAGGCGGTAAGCCTTCTCCATGGCCTTGACGACGGTCTCATCGACCGAGTCGGTGTACTGGGCGACGTCTGCCACGTGGTCCATGGTGGATCCCTTCTTCGCTGGAGGAACTGACGGCTCCATCATGGCACCGGCGCACCCGGATCGGCCTCGCCCCCCGGGATTTCGTTCACATGGGAAGCAGGTCTCCCGCAGCCAGACGCGCGGTGGACGCCTCGGCGTCCGATGTCGTCTCCTGGGCGGCCAGCTCCGCCGCGATGCGGGCGCGGTAGTTCGCCTTCTCCCGTGTCGTCCGCTCGTCGCTCCAGCCCAGCAGGGACGCCACGAGGTCGCCCACCTCGTCCACGACGGCCTCGCCCCGGTCAGGGCGCTCGACGTTGACCCGGACTCGGTTCACCAGGACGTCCTCCAGGTGCAGGGCGCCCTCGTGCAGGACGGACCAGGCGACCTCGCCGCGCAGGTAGGCGGGCTCGCCCGCCAGCGGGGTGTTGAGGTCCGGCTCGGCCATCAGCGCGGCGCAGAAGTCGTTCAGGCCCGAGCCGTACCGCTCGAGCAGTTCGGCGACCTTGGCGTCCGTCCAGCCGTAGCGCTGGCCGAACGTACCCGCCCGGGCCAGGGAGGCCGACCAACCGTCCGCCCCGAGCAGGGGCACCTCGTGCGTGATGCTCGGCTGCGCCTTGGCGCGTTCCTTGCCGAGGGCGAAGTCGACCGCGTCGGCGGCCATCACGCGGTAGGTGGTGAGCTTGCCGCCCGCGATCATCGTCAGGCCGGGAGCGGCCTCGGTGACGGTGTGCTCCCGGGAGACCTTCGTGGACGACGACGGGTCGAGGGTGCCGGGCTGCAACAGCGGGCGCAGGCCCGCCCAGGTGCCGATGACGTCGCCTTCGGTGAGCTTGTCCGTGAACACCTTGTTGGCCTGGTCGAGCAGGTACCGGATGTCGTCGCGGGTGGGCACCGGGTGGCGGAGTTGCTCGTGCCACGCGGTGTCGGTCGTCCCGATCAGCCAGTACCGCGGCCACGGGATGATGAACAGGACCGACTTCTCGGTGCGCAGGAACATGCCGGTCCTCGACCTGATCCGCTCGCGTGGCACGAGGATGTGGATGCCCTTGGACGCCAGCACCTTCAGGCCGCCGCGTGCGCCGGCGAGGGCCTGGGTCTCCTCGGTCCAGACACCGGTGGCCCCGATCACGTGGCGAGTCCGGACGCGGTGCTCGGCGCCGGCCTCGTGGTCGCGGATGACCGCGCCGTCCACCCGGCCGGTGTCGTCCCTGGTCAGGCGGACGACCGACGTCCGGGATGCCGCCAGGGCACCGTTCGCGACGGCGGTCCGGACCAGGGTGATGACGAGCCGGGCATCGTCCACGCGGGCGTCGTGGTAGACCATCGCGCCCACCAGGGAGGCCGGGTCGAGCGAGGGCGAGTCGGCCAACGCCCGCTTCTTCGACAGGTGGCGCTGGATCGGGACGGCCGAGTGGAACCTGGACCCGATCACCGCCATCGCGTCGTACAGGCCGACGCCCAGGGTCGAGTAACCGCGCTCGATCACCGGCTGCTTGAAGGGCCACAGCAGTGGCTGGGCCTTCACGAGATGGGGGGCCAGCTTGCTGAGCAGCAGCCCGCGCTCATGCAGTGCCTCGGCGACGAGCTTGAAGTCGAGGTTGTACAGGTAGCGCAGGCCGCCGTGCACCAGCCGGGAGCTGCGCGACGACGTGCCGGACGCCCAGTCCTGTGCCTCGACGATCGCCGTGGTGAGGCCGCGGGTGGCGGCGTCCAACGCGATGCCGGCACCGGTCACGCCCCCGCCGATGACGAGGACGTCCACCCCGGCGGGGTCGGTCATGGTGGCGAGGTGGTCGGTCCGTTGGGCGCTGTTGAGGGACGCGGTGCTCATGGCTCCATCTCACCGTGGATCGGCCCCGCGCGCACGCCGCAGCGCTGTTTGCCCGGGAGGCTCGTCAGCCCTCGAGGTCGACGATCCGCAGGGCCGGCAGGCAGGCCTTGCCGTCGGGCAGCGGGACGCCGAACTCGGGGTTCGGGTGCGGGGTCGGCGCCTGCGCGCCGATGACCACGTCGACGGAGCGGTCGACCCGGCCGTCCGCCTCGAACGCGATGCCCTCGAAGGCCTGGCGCACGAGGACGACCTCGGGAGCGTCCTCGGAGTGGCCCCGGACGAACGAGGTGGGGTAGTCGTCGCGATCCGCGTTGACGCGCTTGTAGACCTTGAACCCGTCGGCCGAGAGGATCGAGCCCAGGCGCTTGGCGACGCCGTCGCGCTGGGAGCCGTTGTAGACCATCACGTAGACGTGCTCGGGCTTGAGGACCGGGCCGACCTCCTTGACGACGCACGGCTCCGTGGGGCGCGGGGGGATGGGGTCGCGGGCGGCGTCGAGGCCCCAGCGGCCCGCGAGGAAGACGAACAGCACCAGGATCAGGAGGGTCACCGGCGTCTTCAGCCTACGGATGACGTGGCGTGCGTCCATGCCGGCTCCCTCCTCAGGTGTCCGCGACAGGTTACTGGAGGTCCAGGACCCGCGCGTGCACCGACTGGCGCTGCTGCAGGGCCGCCCGGAGGGTGCGGTGGAGCCCGTCCTCGAGGTAGAGGTCGCCCTGCCAGGAGACGACGTGGGCGAAGAGGTCACCGTAGAAGGTCGAGTCCTCCTCCAGCAGCGCTTCGAGGTCGAGCCAGCGCTTGGTGGTGACGAGCTGGTCCAGCCGCACCTGCTGCGGCGCGATCTGGGCCCATTGACGCATGGTGTACCCGTGGTCGGGGTAGGGGCGGTCCTCGCCGACTCGCTTGAAGATCACGGGCCCAGTCTAGGCGCTAGCCTCGTGCCATGACCGACGCCAACGACGCCATCCGGGCCGGGTACTCGTTCGACAAGCCGTCCATCGAGCTCGGCGTGCTCATCGATGAGGGCACACCGGTCACCGACGCCAGGATCCGCCTCTCGCTGTCGATGTTGAACCGTCACGGCCTCGTCGCGGGCGCCACCGGCACCGGCAAGACCAAGACGCTGCAGCTCATGGCCGAACAGGTCAGCAGGGCCGGGGTCCCTGTCTTCGCCGCCGACATCAAGGGCGACCTGTCGGGCCTGGCGATCCCGGGCCGGCCGAGCCCCAAGCTGCTCGAACGGACGGTCGCGATCGGGCAGGAGTTCACCCCGGCCGGCTGCCCGGTCGAGTTCTACGCCCTCGGCGGGCAGGGCACCGGGGTGCCGCTGCGGGCCACGGTCTCGCAGTTCGGCCCCCTGCTGCTGAGCAAGGTGCTGGGCTTGAACCAGACCCAGGAGAGCTCGCTGGCGCTCGTCTTCCACTACGCGGACACGAACAACCTGCTGCTCCTCGACCTCAAGGACCTGATGGAGCTGCTGAAGTTCCTCACGTCCGAGGAGGGCAAGTCCGAACTCACCGACATCGGCGGCCTGTCCAAGGCCACGGTGGGCGTCATCCAGCGGCAGGTGACCGCGCTGGCGGCGCAGGGGGGTGACCAGTTCTTCGGCGAGCCCGAGTTCGACACCGCCGACCTGCTGCACGTGACCGGCGACGGCCAGGGTGTTATCTCCCTGCTGGAACTGCCCAACCTGCAGAACCGTCCGGCACTGTTCTCCACCTTCCTCATGTGGCTGCTGGCCGACCTGTACCAGGACCTCCCCGAGGCCGGTGACCTCGACAAGCCCAAACTGGTGTTCTTCTTCGACGAGGCGCACCTGCTGTTCGACGGGGCCTCCAAGGCCTTCAACGACGCCATCGAGCAGACCGTCCGGCTCATCCGGTCCAAGGGCGTGGGCGTGTTCTTCGTCACGCAGACGCCCAAGGACGTCCCGGAGGACGTGCTCGCCCAGCTCGGCTCCCGCGTCCAGCACCAGCTGCGCGCCCACACGCCGAATGACGCCAAGGCGCTCAGGGCGACGGTGAACACCTACCCGAAGACCGACTACGACCTGGCCGAGCGCCTCCAGCAGTTGGGCATCGGCGAGGCAGTCGTGACGGTCCTGAACCCGAACGGGGCTCCCACCCCGGTCGCGTGGACGCGCATGCGCGCCCCCCAGGCGTCCATGGATCCCCTGGACGCCGCCGCCATGGCGTCCGGCGTGCAGCGTTCGGTGATGCAGGCCAAGTACGGCACCGCCGCGGATCGGGAGTCGGCCTACGAGGTGCTGAACGCGAAGCTGCAGGCCGGTGCCCGGGCGGCCGCCGAGCAGGCCGCCGCGGACGAGCAGGAGAAGGCCCAGCGCGAGTGGGAGCAGGAGCAGGGCCGCCTCGAGCGCCAGTCCGTCCTGAGCCGGACGACGCGACGCGAGAAGTCGTTGTTCGAGAAGTTGAGCGAGAACACCATGGTCCGCCAGATGGCCCGGTCGGCGGCCCGCGAGATCACGCGCTCGATCTTCGGCACGGGACGCCGCCGCTGATCGTCCTCCGACATCCCCACCGGGCGCAGCCTCTGGCGCACCTGGCGTTCCTGATGCACCATGACGACATGGCTGAGCAGAACGGAATCCCGCAGGTCGCGGTAGGGGACCTGGCTGACGACGCCGTCCTGGTCGACGTCCGCGAGCTCAACGAGTACGCCGCCGGACGGGCGGCGGGTGCCGTCTGGGTGCCGCTCGGCGAACTCCGGGCCCGCGTGGCCGAGGTGTCGGACGCCGACGGTCCGGTCCACGTCATCTGCCGGTCGGGTGTCCGCTCGCAGAAGGCGGCCGAGTTCCTGGCGGGACAGGGCATCCGTGCGGTCAACGTCACCGGCGGCACCACCGCGTGGGCCGAGGCGGGCAAGCCGATGGCCTCCGACTCGGGCGAGCCGTCCGTCGTCGCGCCCACGACGCAGCCGCCCGCCGGGGTCTGACCCGCCCGGGGTCACCCGCGCGGACGGGCCGTGACGACAAGGGCCGCAAAGTTGGGTTACCTTAACTTTGTGGATCCCGTGGTGACGCAACCCGAACGAACCGGCGCGAGCCCGCGCCGCGCGCTGGCATGGCTGTGGGGCCCGGCGTTCGTGGCGGCGATCGCCTACGTCGACCCGGGCAACGTGGCGGCCAACCTCACCGCCGGCGCGACGTACGGCTACCTGCTCGTGTGGGTGCTCGTCGCGGCGAACGTGATGGCGATGCTGGTGCAGTACCTGTCGGCGAAGTCGGGGCTGGTCACGGGAAAGAGCCTCCCGGCCCTGTTGGGGGCACGCCTGCGGAAGGGGCCACGCATCGCCTACTGGCTGCAGGCGGAGGCCGTCGCGCTGGCCACCGACCTCGCGGAGGTGCTCGGCGGTGCGATCGCCCTCAAGATCCTGTTCGGGGTGCCCCTCCTGCTCGGCGGCCTGATCGTCGGCGCGGTGTCCATGGTGATCCTGAGCGTGCAGACGACGCGCGGCCAGCGGCCCTTCGAACTGACCGTGATGGGCCTGCTGCTGGTCATCACGATCGGCTTCACGGCGGGGCTGTTCGTCACCGACGTCTCCTGGACGGAGGCGGCCAACGGGCTGGCGCCGCGGTTCGACGGCGCCGAATCGGTGCTGCTCGCGGCGTCCATGCTCGGGGCCACGGTGATGCCGCACGCCATCTATGTGCACTCGGCGCTGGCGCGGGATCGCCATGGCCGGCCCGCCGACGTCACCCACCTGCTGCACGCCACCCGGTGGGACGTCGGCCTCTCCATGCTGGTCGCCGGGGCCGTCAACATCGCCATGCTGCTGCTCGCGGCGGCGTCGCTGCAGGGCGTGGCCGGCACCGACTCCATCGAGGGAGCGCACGCCGCCATCACGGAGGCGCTGGGCCCGGCCGTCGGCGTCCTGTTCGGCCTCGGACTGCTCGCCTCGGGTCTCGCGTCGACGTCCGTCGGCTGTTACGCCGGCGCCACGATCATGGACGGCCTCCTGCGCATCAAGTTCCCCATGGCCGCGCGGCGGGCGGTGACGCTGGTCCCGGCGCTGGTCATCCTCGCGCTCGGCGTCAACCCGACCACCGCTCTGGTGCTGAGCCAGGTGTTCCTCAGCCTGGGCATTCCGTTCGCGCTGGTCCCGCTCGTGGCGCTCACCAGTGACCGGCGACTCATGGGGACGCACGCCAACCGCCCGGTGCTGCGGATCACGGCGTGGGTGGTGGTCGCCCTCGTCGTCGCCCTCAACGTCGCGCTGGTCGTCCTGACCTTGCGGGGCTCGTGATGATCGGCGTCGACGACCTCTCCCCGGTCGCCCAGGACTACCTCAAGGTCATCTGGTCAGCCGTCGAGTGGGGGGACGCGCCCATCACGACCAAGGGGCTCGCGGCCCGCCTCGGCACGACCCAGGCCAACGTGTCGGAGACCGTCAAGCGCCTGGCCGCCCAGGGCCTGCTGGAACACCGGCCCTACCGGCCCGTCGTCCTGACCCCGCTGGGGGAACGCCTCGCGCGCGTGATGGTGCGGCGGCACCGTCTGATCGAGACCTTCCTGACCGAGGTGCTCGGCTATGGGTGGGAGGAGGTGCACGACGACGCGGAACTGCTGGAGCACGCCGCGTCCGAGCGGTTCCTCGCCCGGCTGGACGCCGTGCTCGGCCACCCACGGCGCGACCCCCACGGCGACGCGATCCCGGATGCCGACGGGGGCTGGACCCCCGTGGTCGCGCCCCTGCTGGCGGAGGCCCGCCCGGGTGACCACACCGTGGCGCGCATCAGCGACGACGACCCCGAGCGTCTCGTCCGACTGGGCGGCCAGGGCGTCGCTCCGGGCGTGGTGCTGGTGGTGGACGACGACGGGGTGGTGCACGTGGACCGCACGCCGCTGGCCCTCGACGCCGGCGATCTCGCCGCGATCCGGGTGCTGCCTCCCAGCTGAAACCGAAGGACCCGGCCCCCTCGGGGACCGGGTCCGACAGTGAGCGGGTGACCAGGGGTCACCCGTCGGCTCAGAGCGCGCGCCAGAGCGAGGCGACGGCCTGGCCACCGCCGATGCACATCGACGCCAGCCCCCATTCAAGGCCGTTCTTGCGGATGTTCTCGATGGTGCGCATCGAGATGATCGCGCCGGTCGCGCCGATGGGGTGGCCCCACGCGATGGCTCCGCCGAGCGGGTTGACCTTCTCCGGGTCGAGGTCGAGGTCGCGCGCGACCGGGACCGCCTGCGCGGCGAAGGCCTCGTTGATCTCGTACCAGCCGATGTCGTCCTTCGACAGGCCGTTGCGCTCGAGGATCTTCTCGATGGCCGGCTTCGGCGCGTACCCCATAATGCCGGGCTCGATGCCGACCTTCGTGAAGTCGACGAGTTCGGCCAACGGGGTGAGCCCGCGCTCCTCGGCGACGGACTTGCGGGTCAGCACCAGCATGGCCGCGCCGTCGTTGATGCCCGAGGCGTTGCCGGCCGTGACGGTCCCGTCCTTCTTGAAGACCGGACGCATCGCGGCCAGCTTCTCCAGGGTGAGACCGGCGCGGGGGTGCTCGTCGGTGTCCACGACGACGTCGCCCTTGCGGCTGCTGATCGTGACCGGGGTGATCTCGGCCGCCACGGCACCCGACGCGAGGGCCTCCTGAGCGCGGCGCTGGGACTCCAGCGCGAACGCGTCCTGGGCCTCGCGGGTGACGTCGAAGCGCTCGGCCACGTTCTCGGCGGTGATGCCCATGGGCTCCCCGGAGAAGGGGTCGGTGATCATCGAATTCGTGCCGTCCATGACCTTGCGGTCACCCAGCGTCACGCCGGAACGGGCGCTGAAGTCCATGAACGGCTGTGCCGACATGTTCTCCGTGCCGCCGGCCACGACGATGTCGGCCTCGCCGACCATCAGCTCGGCCGCAGCCAGGCCGATGGCCTGCATGGCCGACCCGCACAGGCGGTTGACGGTCATGGCCGTCGACTCCTCGGCGGCGCCCGCCTCGATCGAGACGCGACGGCTGATGTAGGCGTCCGTTCCGGTCGAGCCGACGCAGCCGATGATCCACTCCTGGGCGTCCCCCGGGGTCAGCCCGGCCCGCTCCAGGGCCGCCCTGGCGGCGGTCGCGCCCAGCACGTGGGCCGGGACGCCGGCGAGCGACTTGCCGAAGCTGCCCACCGGGGTGCGGGCGTAGCCCACCACGACGATCGGATCGTCAGTCTTCTTCATGGTGTTTCTCCTCAATGCTTGGGGCCGTGCTGCATTTTGCGTCGACGAAGTTGGTCATGATCCCGGTACAACGCCGCAACAAAATGCAGCACGGGGGGTGTCAGTACGCCGTCCAGGCCCCGTCGATCGGGTAGGACGTGCCGCTCATGGACGCCGACGCGGGGCCGGTCAGGAACAGCACCAGCTCGGCGACCTCCTCGGGCTCGATGAGGCGCTTCACGTGGGAGCGGGTCAGCATGATCTTCTCGATGACCTCGTCCTCGGAGATCCCGTGCGTGCGCGCCTGGTCGGCGATCTGCTTCTCGACCAGGGGCGTCCGGACGTAGGCCGGGTTGACGGTCACGGACGTGACGCCGTGCGGAGCCCCCTCCAGGGCGACGACCTTGGACAGGCCCTCCAGGCCGTGCTTGGCGGTCACGTAGGCCGACTTGAACTCCGAGGCGCGGAGGCCGTGCGCCGAGGACAGGTTGACGATGCGTCCCCAACCCTTGGCGTACATGTGCGGCACCGTCTGGCGGATGAGGTACCACGGCGCATGCAGCATGACGCGCATGATGAACTCGAACTTCTCGGGGGGGAACTCGTGGATCGGCGAGACCGTCTGGATGCCGGCCACGTTGACGAGGATGTCGACGTCCTTGGGCAGTTCGGCGATGGCGTCGTAGTCCGACAGGTCGCAGGTCAGGGGCTCGATGCCCTGGACCTGCTCGGCGAGCGAGGCCAGGCCCTCGCCGTTGATGTCGACGGCCAGGACGTGCGCGCCGGACTCGGCGAACTTGATGGCGGTCTCGCGGCCGATGCCGGAGGCGGCGCCCGTGACGAGGGCCCGACGACCCGCGTGGTGGTTCGGGTAGGTGCTCATGGTGGATCCTCTCCTCAGACGAGGTGGGTGGCGTAGTACACGCCGATGATGACGAAGACCGCGATGGTCTTGATGATGGTCATGGCGAAGATGTCCTTGTAGGACGACCTGTGGGTGAGGCCCGTGACCGCCAGCAGGGTGATGACGGCGCCGTTGTGCGGCAGGGTGTCCATGCCGCCGGACGCCATGGCGGCGACACGGTGCAGGACGTCCATCGGGATGCCGACCGCGTTGGCGGCGTCGATGAACGACTGCGACATGGCGCCCAGCGCGATCGACATGCCGCCGGAGGCGGAACCGGTGATGCCGGCCAGCGAGGTGACGGTGACGGCCTCGCGGACCAGGGGGTCCGGGATGGCGGTCAGGCCGTCGGCGACGATCTTGAAGCCGGCCAGCGAGGCGATGACGGCACCGAAGCCGTACTCGGACGCGGTGTTCATGGTGGCGAGCAGGGAGCCGGCGATCGCGGGCTTCACGTCCTCGGCGAAGTGCTTGCGGATCGTGCCGAACGCGGTGACGACCACGAACAGGATGCCGACCAGCAGGGCGACCAGCACGGCCCAGATGCCGATGTTGGACGCCGTGGCGACGGTCACCGGAGCCGGCTTGCCGACCACGGTCGCGTCGAAGGTCGTCTCCTTGCCGAACCAGCCCGGGATCATCCGGGTCATGATCAGGTTGACCACGCCGACGATGACCAGCGGCGCGAGGGCGAGCAGCGGGTGGGGCTGGTTGCCGTCGGTGGCGTACGTCGTGGGCTCGTTGATGTGCCCCTCGCCGTAGCCCTCACCCTTGGCGAGAGCCTTGCGGCGCTGCCACTCGAGGTACGCCATGCCGAAGACGAACACGAAGATGCCGCCGATGATGCCGAGCACGGGCGCGGCGTAGCCGGTGGTGTTGAAGAACGTCGTCGGGATGATGTTCTGGATCTGCGGCGTGCCCGGGATGGCGTCCATCGTGAAGGTGAAAGCGCCCAGCGCGATCGTGCCGGGGATGAGCCGCTTGGGGATGTTGCCCTGGCGGAACATCTCGGCCGCGAACGGGTACACCGCGAAGACGACGACGAACAGCGAGACGCCGCCGTAGGTGAGCAGGGCGCCGACCAGCACGATGGTCAGCATCGCGTTGCGGGCACCGACCATCGTGATGACGGCGCTCACGATGGATTTGGCGAAGCCCGAGATCTCCATCAGCTTGCCGAAGATGGCGCCCAACAGGAACACGGGGAAGTAGTTCAGGATGAAGCCGACCATCTTGCTCATGAAGAGGCCGGTGAAGACGGGGGCGACGAGGCCCGGGTTGGTGAGCAGGACCGCGCCCATGGCGGCGATCGGCGCGAACAGGATGACGGAGTGCCCCTTGTAGGCCATCCACATCAGGAAGCCCAGCGCCGCGATGACGATGATCAGGCTGTAGAAGGTCATGAGTGTCTGCGATTCAGTAGAAGGGGTCGGACGGGATCAGGCGAGGTCGACGGTGAAGGCCGGTTCGGTCTTCTCCTGGACCTCGGGCACGGTGACCTCGGGGGCCAGGCGGCGGAGGATGAGGCCGTCGGGGGTCACGTCGAAGACGGCGAGGTCGGTGATGATCCGGTCGACCACGCCCAGGCCGGTGAGCGGCAGGGTGCACTCCTGGACGATCTTCGGCGAGCCATGCTTGTCGACGTGGTCCGTCATGACGATGACGCGACGGGCGCCGGCGACCAGGTCCATGGCGCCGCCCATGCCCTTCACGAGCTTGCCGGGGATCTGCCAGTTGGCGAGGTCGCCGTTGCCGGCGACCTGCATGGCGCCGAGGATCGCCGCGGCCATCTTGCCGCCGCGGATCATCCCGAAGCTCGTGGCGGAGTCGAAGATCGAGGCGCCGGGCAGCAGCGTGACGGTCTGTTTGCCGGCGTTGATGAGGTCGGGGTCCTCCTCGCCCTCGAACGGGAAGGGGCCCATCCCCAGGATGCCGTTCTCGCTCTGCAGGTGGACGGTGACGCCCTCGGGGAGGTTGTTGGCGACCAGGGTCGGCATGCCGATGCCCAGGTTGACGTAGTCGCCGTCGGTCAGTTCGGAGGCCGCGATGGCGGCCATCTCGTCGCGGGTCCAGGGCATGTCAGGCCTCCTGCAGGACGTCGACCGGGCGGGGACGCACGGTGCGCTGCTCGATGTCGGTGGGGGAGACGGCGCGGGTCACGTGGTGCACGTACACGCCGGGCGTGTGCACGTCGTCGGGATCGATGCCACCGAGGTCGACGATGTTCTCCGCCTGGACGAACGTGGTCAGGCCGCACATCGCGACGACCGGGTTGAAGTTGCGGGCGGTGCGGCGGTAGACGACGTTGCCCGACGTGTCCGCGGTGTGGGCGTGCACGAGGGAGACGTCGGCGATGATCGCCCGCTCGAGCACGTAGGTGCGCCCGTCGAAGTCGGCGGTCGGCTTGCCCTCGGCGACCTCGGTGCCGACGCCCGTCGCGGTGTAGAACGCCGGGATTCCGGAGCCACCCGCGCGCATCCGCTCGGCCAGGGTGCCCTGCGGGACGAACTCGACGTCCAGGTCGCCGCTGATGTACTGCTGCATGAAGAGGTTGTTCTCGCCCACGTAGCTGGCGAGGACCTTCTTGATCTGGTTGTTCTCCAGCAGGAGGCCCAGCCCCTTGCCGTCGACACCCAGGTTGTTGGAGACGATCGTGAGGTCGGAGACCCCCGAGTCCCGGACGACCTTGATCAGGTCGGTCGGGATCCCGCACAGTCCGAAGCCTCCGACGGCGATGGTCATGCCGTCCCGCAGGTGTTCGGTCAGTACGGGCGTGATGTCGTCGATGACTTTGGTCATCTCAGCCCTTTCTGGTTCAGCGCACATTCGTTGTGGTCAGCCCTCGCCGGCGTCGTCGTCCGGTTCTCCAAAGGCCATGAAGCCACTACGGACCGTAGTTGGGGGGTGAGGGCAAATGCTACGGATGTCGATCCAGCGTTTCGACGAAGAGATTGTGTAAATCTACAATTCAGTGTCGGGGTGGCCCAGCTCGACGGCCCACGTGATGCCCAGCAGGTCATCGGGGTCGTCGAGGTCGGCCCCGGTCAGGTCGGTGTAGCGCCCCAGCCGGTAGCGGACGGTGTTCACGTGCACACGCAGCTCTGCCGCGGCGCGCGGGATGCTCCGCCCGTGGACCAGCCACGAGCGCACCGCGGCCAGCACCTCGGCACCGAACTCGCCCTCGGCGTCCAGCGGGGTGAGGAAGGACGTGGCGTAGTGGGCCCACACGTCCGGCCGGGAGGCGGCCGCCAGGCGCCAGCCCAACTCAGGAAGGCCGAGGACGCCGCCGCGGCCGGTGCGGATCGCGACCCGCAGGGACTGCCGAGCGATCCGGTCGGAACGCGGCAGCTCCTCGAGCCGGACGAAGGGGCCGATGCCCACCGCGTGGCCGGGGTCGGCGGGGCGGGCCGCCACCACCCCGAGAACCTGCCCACCGTCCACCACGACCAGGGCCCGGTGGGCCCCCGCCGAGCCGGACGCCTCGAGTCGCCTCCGCACGGCTTCCGCGGAGTCGGCCGCGGGGACCTCGCAGCGGATGGCCGCGTAGGGGGTCGCCGGGTCGACCAGGGCCAGCAGGGTCTCGTCGGGGGCCTCCCCGGCCAGGAGCGCTCGCAGCGATCCGACGCGGCGCTGCGCATTGCGCACCGCGGTGTCCAGTTCGAGCGTGTGGTATTCGGTGATGATGCGGGTGGTGAAGGCATCGGCGACACGCCACAGCGTCCGGACGCCGCTGACCGAGGCGGCGGCGGGCAGCCCGAGCGTGACCGCCAGGTCGACGAACCGTTCGTGGATGAGGGCGATCGAGATGCGGAACCCCCGCACGATCTCCTCGACGGGCACCCCGGCGTCGTAGCGCTCCCGCGCGGTCTGGGCCGCCCCGTCGAGGCGCTCCGGCGGTGGTACTCGATCCTCGCGCAGGGCCTTCAGGGCCGTGTCCAGGTTGCGGCGCACGGCGGCGATCAGTCGGTCGGCGGGGATGGCCGCGTAGGAGTCGAGCTCGCCGTAGATTTGGGCACAGGTCTGTTCGGCGAGGTCCGGCAGGGAGGACGCCAGGGTGACGAGCACGGACTCCAGCACCTGCGGGGTCGCGCGCCTCGGGCTCATGCGGCCCATCGTAAGTGTCGGAGGTGCCGGCCCGTGGGTTCCCCCCCGCCGGCTGGGCGTGGTGCGTCGGCCCCGCGCGGCCATCGCGGAGTGGTGCTCCTGAACGTAAGAGTTAAGGCGCCCATCTCGTCGACCCCACCCTGTACCGATGTGCCTGTGACAAGGCAGGATCGGGCGCACGTCCCGACGGCACCGACGCTGGTCCCGGCCGGGATGTACCCACCCGACACCACTTCGAAGGGAAAGCCGTGGGAACCCACTCCTCACGAGGTACCCGGATCGCAGCCCTGGCGGCCGCGTTCACGGTCCTCACGCCCTTGGCGCACTCGGCCTTCGCTGCTGACCCGCAGCTGACGCTCGACACCACCAGGAAGACCTACATCGTCCAGCTGGATGACGCTCCCCTTGCGTCCTACACCGGCGGAGTGTCCGGCATCGGTGCCACCAAGCCCGCTGCGGGTCAGAAGGTCGACACCAAGTCGCCCAACGGACGCAAGTACGAGGCGCACCTGAGGAACGAGCAGCGCCAGACGTTGCGGGCGGCCGGCCTGCGGGAGTCGGCCAAGAAGCACGAGTACACCGTCGCGTTCAACGGATTCGCCGCGGAGCTCACCCAAGCCGAGGCGGAGGTCCTGAAGAAGGCTCCTGGCGTGGCGAACGTGTGGGAGGACGAGATCCGCCACGCCGACACCGTCAGCACTCCCGACTACCTCGGCCTGACCGGCTCCGAGGGAGTCTGGCAGTCGCAGTTCGGCGGCGACGCCGACGCGGGCAAGGGCATCGTCGTGGGCGTCATCGACACCGGCATCGACCCGGACAACCCCAGCTTCGCGTCGATCGGGGCGGAGGATCCCGCGGGCAACTTCGAGTGTGAGACCGACAACGACATCACGTTTGAGTGCACCGACAAGATCGTCGGGGCCCGCTACTACGGGGCCGAGTACGGCAACAACGTCAGCCACGACCACAAGAGCCCGCGGGACACGAACGGGCACGGCTCGCACACCGCGGGCACGGCTGCGGGCAACCACGGCGTCGCGATGAGCATTATGGGCAACCACCTGGGTGCCGGGTCCGGCATGGCTCCGGCCGCTCACGTCGCCGTCTACAAGGCCCTGTGGCAGACCGCCGATGGCAACGGGTCCGGCACCACGACGGGCCTGGTCAAGGCCATCGAACACGCGGTCCAGGATGGCGTGGACGTCATCAACTACTCGGTCTCCGGCTCCTCGACGTACGTCGTGACCGCCGACGAGCTGGCGTTCCTCGGTGCCGCCGACGCCGGCGTCTTCGTGGCGACCTCTGCCGGCAACAGCGGCGACACGGTGGGGGTTTCCTCGGTGGCGCACAACTCCCCGTGGACCACGACGGTCGCCGCCAGCACCCATGACCGCGGCGTCAAGAACTCCCTCACCACCGGGAGCGGCACGACGTTCCAAGGTGTCGGCTTTGGCGGACCACTGGCCGCCACGCCCATGGTCCTCGCGTCCGCCATTCCCGCGGCCGGAGCCACGCCGGCGCAGGCCGACCTCTGTGGCGCCGGGACGCTCGACGACAGCCTGGCGTCCGGCAGGCTGGTCGTCTGCACCCGCGGCGCCCACGCGCTCGTGGACAAGGGCGCCGAGGTCAAGGACTCGGGCGGCGCCGGCATGGTGCTGGTCAACGCCGTCGGCGGGGCGGCGTCCCTCAACGCCATCATGTACGGCCTGCCGGCCACCCACCTGTCGGCCGAGGACGGCGTCAAGGTGAAGGCATACGTCTCCGGTACGACCGCCCCGACGGGCACCATGTCGGCGACGCAGAACGTCACGCTCGAGGCTCCCGCCATGGCCAGCTTCTCGTCGTACGGCCCGGCGGTTGCCGGCGGCGGCGACCTGCTCAAGCCCGACATCACCGCTCCCGGCGTGGACGTCATCGCTGCCTACAGTCAGGACCGTGGCACCGGTGCTCCCCGCTTCAACTCCCTGCAGGGCACGTCGATGTCGGCCCCGCACATCGCCGGGCTGGCAGCGCTGTTGAAGCAGAAGTTCCCCCAGTGGAGCCCGATGGCCATCAAGTCGGCCATGATGACCACCGCGCGCCAGACCACCACCGAGGGCAACCCGATCATGTGGGGCAGCCGCACCGCGACCCCGCTGAACTTCGGTGCGGGTGAGGTCGTCCCGGCCAAGTCCTACAACCCGGGTCTGGTCTACGACTCCGACCGGCGGGACTGGTACACCTACGCCTGCGCCATCGGCCAGCTGCAGTTGGTGGGCGGCTCGGGTTGGTGTGATGCCAACCCGGCAAAGGACGCCAGCGACCTCAACTACCCGTCCATCGCCATCGGTGACCTGGCCGGTTACCAGGAGGTCACCCGCCGGGTCACGAACGTCAGCGGCAAGAAGCTGCAGTTCACGGCGACGGTCGAAGCGCCGGCCGGCTTCAAGGTCAACGTGGTGCCCAAGCGGCTGACCGTCCCCGCCGGCAAGACCGCGCAGTTCAAGGTCGAGATCACCCGAACCACCGCACCGCTCGGCAAGTACGCCTTCGGTTCGGTGACCTGGACGGCCGCGGACGGGAGCGTCAGTGACGTTCGTAGCCCCATCGCCGTCCGTCCCGTGGCGATCGCCGCCCCGGGTGAGGTCGTCGCGTCCGGTGTCTCCGGCTCCACCGGCATCACCGTGACCCCGGGCTTCACCGGGCCCCTGGGCACCGACGTGGACGGGATGCTGGCCTCAGCGGTCACCGCGCTCCCGGTCCCCAAGAAGGACGGGACCCCGCTGGACGGGTACTTCTTGTTCCAGGTGGCCGCGGGTACGAAGGTCACGCGGGTCTCGACCTTCTCCGAGGAGGTGGCGGCCCGGGACATCGACCTGAACGTCTACCGGCTCAACGCGAATGGCACGATCACGTCGGTCGGCAGCAGCGGCAACGGGGATTCGACCGAACAGGTCACACTGCGCACCCTGACCCCGGGCACCTATGTCGCCGCGATCGACCTCTACAGCGCCGAGCCGAGCGTCACGGTCCCGGTGCACGTGTGGAACCTGGGCGACACCGACACGGGCAACCTCACCCTGGCCCCGGCGTCCGCCACCGTGACCCAGGGCACGCCGCTCACGGTGACGGCGTCCTGGTCGGGGCTGGAGGCGTCCAAGCGCTACCTCGGCCAGGTCCACTTCCTCGAGGGGGCGAATGTCGCGGGCAGCACGCTCGTGACCGTCAACGCCTGAGGTGACCGATTGACGGAGGGCCCCCTCCCGGAGCGATCCGGGAGGGGGCCCTCCGTCGCGCCGTGGTGGCTAGCTGATCCGGATCCCGTAGATCTTCCGGTCGTACGACGCCACCACCAGCATGTCGCCGAACACCGAGGGCGTCGCCTCGATGTTCTTGCCCAGGCTCAGGGTCGAGATGTCCTCGCCGGTCCTGGGGTCGAAGAGGTGGACGACACCATCGGAGTCGGCCAGGACGCCGTAGAGGCTCCCCTCGGTCGAGGTGATCAGGGTGGGGGAACTCCACGAGTAGTTGGACAGGTGCCGGCGCCAGGCGACCGAGCCGTCCGCCTTGTTGAGCGCGACCATGTCCCCCTCGCGGGGCGCGGTCGTCCGGGACACGTTGAAGATCACCAGGTCCGAGATGGGCCCCCGGCCCAGCGCCGGCGTGGCCAGCACGCCGCCGTTGACGCCCGTGTAGTAGGCCGGGATGTCGTACTGCCAGACCTGCTTGCCCGTCAGGGCGTCGATCTTGCGGATGTTGGTCACCTTGTTGCCGGTGGCCTCCTTGCGGGTGTCGACCTCGTTGCCCGTGTAGAGGAACACGCCGTCCGAGGTCTCCTCGAGCACGAGGGAGGCGTCCGTGTCGTCCTCGACCTCCCGCATCCAGAGCATCTCGAGCGTCGTGGCGTCCCAGGAGAACAGCTTGCCCTCGTTGTCGGCGGCGAACATCAGGTTGCGCCAGGCAACCGCCGAGTTCTCGATGCCGTACTTCTCGTTGCCCGGGGCGGTGTAACGCAACCGCCTCACCTGAGGGTCGATCGAGACCGTCCCCCCGGCGGGGTCGTACCGGGAGTTCAGCTTCACCTTGTAGATCAGCCCGTTCTCAGCGGGCCCGATGAGGGTGTCGGCCTTGGCGTTGATGAGCGCGGAGGAGTCGAAGGCGCCCCAGTCCTGACGCGGGGCGGCCGGGTCGAGGCCGGAGAGGTGCCAGACTTCGGCGTTCTGGATCAGGT
The DNA here is from genome assembly GCF_059516005.1 of Propioniciclava sp. LT294. Taxonomy (NCBI): domain Bacteria; kingdom Bacillati; phylum Actinomycetota; class Actinomycetes; order Propionibacteriales; family Propionibacteriaceae; genus Propioniciclava; species Propioniciclava sp. LT294. The sequence continues at coordinate 98,259 of NZ_JCAKNG010000005.1, read as the reverse complement.
CGAACACCCGGTAGCGCCAGGGGCCGATGGTGCCGTTGGTGTCGTTCAGGCCCTGGCCGGCGTACAGCAGCGGGTAGCCACGCGGGTCGATCGATGCCGTGCCCTTGAAGCCCCAGCCGACCTCGATCGGATCCCTGGTGGGGCGTCCGGTCCTCAGGTCGAGGCGGTGGATCTTGCCCTCGAACACGGGGTAGATCACCTCGACGAACGTGTCGTCGTCGACGAACTCGTCCGCGAGCCCCATCGCGACCTTCGTCTCGCGCGGCCACTGGACGAGCAGGGGCTGGCCGGTCCACCCGGCTCCCGGCCAATACGAGCCCTCGCCGCGGATCTCGCCGATCTCCTTCGTCCACTCGACGGTGAGCTTCTGCTCGGTCACCTGGGCGGTGCCCCACGTGCCGCCAGTCCGGTGGTTGTTGCCGCGAAAGGTCAGGACGCCGGGGACCTGGTTGTACGTCTCCGGGTCGCCGAAGACGACGGGCTCGCGCCCGGAGTACGCCGTCGGCCGGCCCGCGGCGTCCACGACGGCCCACGAGAACGCGCCGGGCGCCTCGGTCATGTTGCGGGCGAAGGAGTGCGCGCCCTCCGGTCCGGGGCGCGGCTTGCTGTAGCTGGGCAACTCCGGGAGGCGCACCGCGGGAGGTGTGGCGGTCGGCGTCCTCACCTGGGCGGGCGCCGCGGTCGGCATGTTCGGACGGGTCCCGGTGCGGACGGTCTCGGTGGAGCAGGCGGCTGTCCCGAAGATGGCCGCGAGGGCCAGTCCCGCAACGGCCACGCGGCGTCCGTGCACCATGTCGTCTCCTCATCGTCCATCGGGTGGAGCGCCTTCAGCGTACTGCCGCATGCGGCTGCCTTTCCCTCCGTGTGCGGTGCCCCGGCTCCCCGGGTGCGGCGACACTCAGTCATGCCACACCCGCACGCGTGGCGTTCCGGCCCGGGAGTGGCAAACCGATGCGTGGGTGATTCGCGGGCCGGCAATACCGCAATATGAGATGCGAATTGTGTTCCGAGAATGATTGCCCTACCGTATGGGTATCTGATCGCGGGCCCATGGGCCCACCAGGCAAGGAACCTCTTTCCTCATGACTCGACTCGCGGACTCCCGCCAGGCCCACACCGAGCGCACTGCGCTCGGCATGTGTGTTGCTGCCTGTCCGTGTTGTTGTCGCGCCTGACCCGTCGTAGCGGCGGGCGTCACGCTGCAGGCTGACGCCCTGATCCCGGCACCACACCCAGGCTCCCCCCGGAGTAGCGGTTCGCCCACGCCCGCGGCACCCTGATTCATCGGCTTTTTTCATCCCATGGCATTTCCCCATTTCGCCATGCCATTTTCCAATCCCATTCATCCATTTCTTCAGGAGGCATCATGATCCTCACCGGACTCGCGCTGGGCATCGTGCTCGGCTTCGTCTTCCAGCGCGGACGCTTCTGCGTCACCGGCGCGCTCCGCGACGTGTGGCTCTCGGGCTCCACCCGCTGGCTCACGGCCTTCGTCCTGGCCATCACCGTCCAGTCGGTCCTCGTGTGGGGCCTCCTGTCGTCCGGCGTGGTGCAGACCAAGGTGCCGGACCTGCCCGTGCTGGCCGTCGCTGCCGGGTCCTTCCTCTTCGGCATCGGCATCGTGCTGGCCGGCGGTTGCGCCACGGGCACCTACTACCGCTCCGGCGAGGGCCTGATCGGCTCGTGGATCGCCCTGATCTTCTACGCGCTCGTCGCGTCGATCATGAGGTACGGGGCGCTCAGTCAGGTCACCGACGAACTGCGTGGCCAGAAGTCGGGCCTCACCACCCTCCACGCCACCCTCGGCATCAGCCCGTGGTTCCTCGTCGTGGCCCTCGTCGCCGTCACCGCCTGGCTGGTCGCCCGTCAGCGCACCAAGTCGGTCGCCGGCCTCACCAACGCGGCGGCCCCGTCCGGCCTGCGCGGGCTCCTGTTCGGCAGGCCGTGGACGCCGAACGCCACCGCCGTCACCGTGGGTGTCATCGCGGCCCTGGCCTACCCGCTCTCGGCCGCCACCGGCCGCAACGCGGGCCTCGGCATCACCACCCCCTCGGCCAACATCGTCCAGTACCTGACCACCGGCGACCTGCAGTACGTGGACTGGGGTGTCCTCTTCGTCCTCGGCCTCATCCCCGGTTCCTACATCGCCGCCAAGCTGTCGGGGGAGTTCCGTCTCCGCGCTCCGGATGCCCGCACCTCCGTCCGCGCCATCATCGGCGGCTCGATCATGGGCATCGGCGCCGTCCTCGCCGGCGGTTGCACCATCGGTAACACCCTCGTCCAGACCGCGTTGTTCGGCTACCAGGGCTGGCTCTCCTTCCTGGGCACCTTCCTCGGTGTGGGCGTCGCCGCCCGCTTCTTCATCCAGACGCACCGCCGCGCCGGTGCCGCCCCCGTCCTGCTGCCGCAGCCCGCGGCGTCCCGTTGAGAAAGGAAAAGCCATGGGATTCTTCGACCGCTTCCGCACTCCCGTCGCCTCGCTCGTCCAGTCACCCGTCAGCCCGGACGTGGACGCCGTCACCCCGCTGCCGGCGTCCGAGGGCGGGCGACGCTACCAGCTGAACACGCTCGGGCAGGTGTGCCCGTTCCCGCTGGTGGAGGCCAAGCAGGCCATCAAGCAGTTGGAGGTGGGTGACGAGCTCGTCATCGACTTCGACTGCACCCAGGCCACGGACTCGATCCCGCACTGGGCAGCCGCCTCCGGCTACCCGGTCACCCACTTCGAACAGGTGGGCGATGCCTCCTGGACGATCACTGTCCAGAAGGCCTGACCCGCAGCACGGCGCCGACCCGCACCCCGCACCCCGACCTGGGAGGGGGCGCCGGCCGGATGCATGCCACGTATCCGGCCGGCGCCCGCCCCCGAGACAGCAGCACTCGCACTCATCGCATCCAAGAAGGAAGAGCAACCCTCCCATGACCAACTACTTCTCCGACGCCACCGCCCTCATCGGCCGGACGCCGCTCGTCCGCATCAACCGCCTCTTCGGCGACAGCTCGGCGGAGGTCTACGCCAAGCTCGAGTTCTACAACCCCGCCAACTCGGTCAAGGACCGCATCGGGGTCGCCATCATCGACGCGGCCGAGGCGTCCGGTGAGCTGAAGCCGGGTGGCACCATCGTGGAGGGCACCTCCGGCAACACCGGCATCGCCCTGGCCTTCGTCGGTGCCGCTCGTGGCTACCGCGTCGTGCTCGCGATGCCGGAGACCATGTCCAAGGAGCGCCGGGCCCTGCTGCGTGCCTACGGGGCCGAACTCGTCCTGACCCCCGGCCCGGCCGGCATGAAGGCCGCCGTGGCCAAGGCCGAGGAGCTCGCCGCGGAGATTCCCGGGGCGGTGCTGGCCCGCCAGTTCGCCAACCCCGCCAACGTCGCCATCCACCGCAGCACCACCGCCGAGGAGATCTGGGCGGACACGGACGGCCAGGTCGACATCTTCGTCGCCGGTGTGGGCACGGGCGGCACGATCTCCGGCGTCGGCCAGGTCCTGAAGGAGCGCAAGCCGGAGGTCCGGATCGTCGCGGTGGAGCCCGCGGAGTCGCCGCTGCTGTCCGGCGGACAGCCCGGCCCGCACAAGATCCAGGGCATCGGCGCCAACTTCATCCCCGAGATCCTCGACCGGACGGTGATCGACGAGGTCCTCCCCCAGACGTCGGAGACTGCCGTGGAGTGGGCCCGACGCGCCGCCCAGGAGGAGGGCCTGTTGGTGGGCATCTCCTCGGGTGCCGCCCTGGCCGCCGCCGGCCAGCTCGCCGCCCGCGAGGAGAACGCCGGCAAGACCATCGTGGTCGTCATCCCGAGCTTCGGTGAGCGTTACCTGTCGTCGATCCTGTACGCCGACCTGCTCGACTGACCCGTCTGTGCCTGGGAGCCAGCAGCTCGACCGTTGACCTGCTGGCTTCTCGGCGTTCAGAACGCCGGACGTGGGTGGCGGGCGGACGGCTAGCATCACGGGGTGCCAGCCTCCGCCGTAACCCGCACTCGCTCGGTGCTCGGCGTCCCTCTGACGCCGGCGGTCCGGATGGGGTTCTCGATCGCGGTCGCGGTCGGGCTGTACGGCATCTCGTTCGGCGCGCTGGCCGTCACCGCCGGACTCACGGTCTGGCAGGCCGTGGCCCTGAGCGCCCTCATGTTCACCGGGGGGTCCCAGTTCGCGTTCATCGGGGTCGTGGCCGGGGGTGGTTCCCTGGGTGCGGCCACGACGGCGGCCTCGCTGTTGGGGGTGCGCAACGCGGTGTACGGCGTCCAGATGAACGCACTGTTCCGGCCGCGGTCCGCGATCAAGCCGATCAGCGCCCACCTGACGATCGACGAGTCCACCGCGACGGCGTTGGGCCAGTCCGACAAGGATGAGCAGCGGCGCGGCTTCTGGGCCGCCGGCATCGGGGTCTGGGTGCTCTGGAACACCTTCACGCTGCTGGGCGCGGTGGTCGGTGAGCAGTTGGGCGACCCCAAGGCCTGGGGACTGGACGGCGCCGCCGTGGCGGCGTTCCTCGGACTGCTCTGGCCGCGCCTCCGGAACCGGGACGCCCACGCCATCGCCGTCGCATCCGCTTTCGTGACGCTGGTCGCGGTGCCCTTCGTCCCCGCGGGGATGCCCATCATCCTCGCCGCGCTCGTCTCGGGGGCCATGGCCGTCGCCCAGCACAGGAGGCGCGCATGACGGCCATGTGGGTCTGGGTGCTGGTGGCGTGCGCCATCGCCTACGCGACGAAGCTGTCCGGCTACCTCGTCCCCCATTCGTTCCTCGACCGGCCGTGGGTGACGACGCTCAGCGCCGGCATGACGGTGGGCCTGCTCACGTCGCTGGTGATGACCAACACGTTCGTCTCCGGCCAGGCCGTGGTGGCGGACGCCCGCCTCGCGGCCCTGGTCGCGGCCGCCGTCGCGCTCTGGCTGCGGGCTCCCTACCTGCTGGTGGTCATCGTCGGGGCCGTGGCTGCCGCGCTGGCGCGCCTGGCTGGTTGGTGACGCGGGCGTAACGCGTCCTTCCGGGGGGGGGGGAATGCCTGCGTTGGTTCCCGCTCTGGCCGTCAGCGCTTGGTTCCCTCCCATCTCCGGGTGGCACACCCTGGTCGGGGTCAGCAAGCCGCCCGGCGCGACCCCCGCGCCCCCAGGCAACCTTCACGCGGCGCTTTGCCACATCTGAGCGGGTTTGCCACGCGTGCGGGAGTGGCAATCCTGAGTGTCGGGCTACCCGACCGGCGCGGAGGTGGCGAACCTGAGTGTCGGGCTACCCGACAGGCGGGCTCCCCGACCGGCGCAGCTTCAGACGCCCACCGGCTCCCGGTGCTGGCGCTCGTCGAAGGTCGCGATCATGGCGGCGAGCAGGATGAATCCCATGATGGCGAGGTACGCGCCGGCGAAGGCGGGCGTCCAACCGGTCGGCACCAGGGCGAAGAAGACACCCACGATCATGGCGTTGCCCAGCGCGGCGCCGACGCGCTCCACGGTCTGCTTGATCCCGCTCGCGGTGCCGCCGTGCTGCAGGGGCACGTCCTGGAGGGAGAGGGTCTGGTTGGCCGAACCGATGGCGCCCATGGCGAAGCCGTTCAGCGACAGCGTGGCGCCGAGCAGCCACCACGGCATGCCGAGCGGGATCAGCAGCGCCACTCCGATGCTCAGCACGATGCCCAGGGCCATGAGCAGGAGCATCCAGAAGATGAGGCGCCGACCGTGGCTCATCACGTACTTCACCGACCACCAGGACGCGTAGGCGCTGAGCACCGCGTTGGGCAGGCCCACGAGGCCGACCGCGACCGCCGGAACGTGCAGTCCCGACTGCAGGAACAGCGCCAGCACCGCGAACGTGGAGGCGATACCGAGGAACATCACCCCCGACACGAGCATGCCGTTGCGGAACGACCGGAACCCGAACAGCATCATGTCGACCATCGGCGCGCGCCCCCGCGCGGCGTACCGCCGCTCCCAGCGCACCCACGTCCACAGGAGGAGCGGCGACAGCGGCAGCAGCCACCAGGCCCAGGCGGCGTGCGCCATGAAGGGGTACATCAGCGCCAGGATCGACGCCGTGAGCAGGAAGGTCCCGAAGGGGTCCAGGTCGGGGAACGCGTACCACGCGCGTCCGCGGCCGGCGCGGCGCTCGCGGGCCTCTCGGCGTTCGGTCTCGAAGGGGAACCACGCCAGCGCGAGGATGACCGCCAGCAGACCGACCGGCGTGTAGATGAAGAAGGCCCAGCGCCAGCCGTCCTGCGGCCCCAGCGCCTGGATGATCGCGCCGGTGAGGACCGGGCCCACGGCGACCGACGCCGAGATGACGAGTCCGAACAGCGCGAACGCCTTGGCCCGCCCCTGACCGGTGAAGTACTGCTGGATCATGCCTGTCACCTGCGGGGAGAAGATCCCGGCGCCGATGCCCTGGGCGATGCGCGCCACGTTGAGGAAGAACGGGGTGGGTGACAGTCCGCAGACCAGGGATGCCACCACGAAGATCACCAGGCCGACCACGAACCAGGTCCCGCGTCCGAGGACGTCGCCCGCGCGTCCGGCCGGGATGAGAGAAACCCCCAGCGCCAGCGCGTAGCCGGACAGGATCCACTGCACATCGCCCGGGGTCGCCCCCAGCCCCACCTCGATCGTGGGCAGGGCCACGTTGACCGCCGACATCGCCATCAGCGACATGGAAAGAGGGAGCAAAAGCACGAACAGGACCTTCAACCGATGGAAGGTCCTGTCCGATCCGTCAGCGCGGATGATGTTGCGGTCGCTCACCGGCCCGTTCTACCACCCGCGGCCGGACAACGCCCATCCGCGGGTGGCAACCCGGGTCAGTTGCCGAGCGGCTGGCGTCCGATCGTCCCGACGAGAGACTCGCGGTATTCGGCGGAGCCGAGGCGGGTGACGGCCTCCTCGGCGGCGGCGAGTCGCTCCGCGACCCCGAGACGCGCGGCGGCCTCGGCGTTGAAGGGCTCGGCCAGGAAGTCGGCCAGGCCGAACGTCGCACGGTGCACGTGGCGCAGTTCCTCGGCACGCTTGGCGTCCAGGCGGGCGGCGTACCAGTCGGACGCGAGCACCGTCTCCCGCTCGAACATCGCCCGGAACTCCGGCGAGTCGAGCGTCCAGCCCTCGGAGGTCTGGCCGGTGGCCATGATCTCCAGCAGCCCGTGCAGCGGCGGGACGGCGTCCTCGATCGTGCCGTCGTCGAGGTACGACTGCGCCACCCGCTGGTGCGTCTTCACGATGACGCGCATGGACTCGGCGAACGTGTCCAGGTCCTGGAGCTCGGGCTTGAGCATCTCCTCGGTGAACACGACGTCGGGGTGCAGGAAGATCCGCCCGAAGAACGTCGTCGCGAACGCCTCGTTCATGCGGTAGCCGAGGCGGGAGGCCGCGACGACCTCGCCGTTGTGCTCGAAGTCGGACAGCTTCTCCAGGTACCCGCCCTCGATCAGGGCTGAGGCCCGGCGCTCGTCCGGACGCATCCGGCTGAACACCTCGGGCACGAGCATCGAGAAGTCGTGGTCGATCCTGACCTTCGGGCCGATCATGCCGGCCGAGCTGAGCCAGCCGTCGTAGCCGGTCAGCACGAAGGACAGCAGGGCGGCGTTGAGGTCGTAGACGGCCGGCAGGGCGTTGAACGGCCCCTTGGTCATCGCGCCCTCGGAGCCGGCGCCGGTCGTGGAGGGAGATTTGCCCGTCATGGAGGAGATGAACTCCATGAACAGCTCGGGCAACTCCATGTAGTGCAGGGGGTTGTAGGTGCACAGCGGGGGGACGCCCGGCTCGGCGGCGTTGTTGCGGCGTCCGGCGGCCACGATGTCGACCTCGGCGGGGCACGGCTCGGTGAGCGGCACCCTCTCGAGCAGGTGGAACGCGACGTCGGCGGACGCCGTGGCCTCCGGGTTGGCGATGTCCGGGCGGATCTGCAGGTAGCGCGGGTTCTTGGACCGCTTGCCGTCGACGATCCTCGGCTCGGACGAGCTCACGAAGTAGTCGGGACCCTCGTCGTCGCCCATCTCGGCGATGTGCTCGATCAGGCCGGCCATGGGGGCGGTGTAGCGGGCGAACTCCGCGACGTCCTGCACCATGTCCCGCGCGTCGGCGTGGGTGAGGGGCGCGAAGTTGGAGATGAACGTCCCGGGCTGGCTCATGTCGAGCTCGGTCTGCTTGTCGTATCCGCGGACGATGGCGTCGTCCGGACGCTGGAACAGCAGGCGCTCACAGTTGGTGACCACCTTGCGGGACAGGCCCGCGGTGGCGCCTGCGCGGCCGGAGCCGCCCTCGGGCGTCCGGCGCGGCGGCACGACCGTGGAGGCCGTGATGTCGTCCTCGGACTGCACCTTCACCGCGGCCGAGAAGTCCGGACGCAGCGAGAACAGGCGCCACGAGCCGTCCGCCTCGAAGCCCACGCGCAGATGGTTCGCGATGACGCGCTCACCGTCCAGGCGCAGCGACTTGCCCTCGCGACCGTTGATCGTCTGGACCGTGAAGTGGCTGCGCCAGTCGTCGCCCCACTCGGGGGTGTAGTAGCGCTTGACGGTGAACAGGAGTTCCTTGACGTGGTCGGGGATCGTCGCCAGGAACTCGTTGTGCCCCGCGGTGAAGCGGCTGGACGGCGTCATCAGCTTGATGACCGAACCCAGCGACCGCTCCTCGGACAGGATCCCGCGGTGGTCCTTGCCGTTGCGCTCCGGGTCGACGAACCGCCACTGGTAGTCGCCGTCGATGAGACGCTGGACGTGGTCCATGTCCGCCTCGAAGTCGACGACGTGGAGCGAGTCGAACACGAACGCGTCCAGGATCGACTTGCTGATCTCGGACTTGCCGCCGCCGGAGACGGTCGCCGGCTTGTGGCAGTGCGTCGGCTCGGGGGAGGTGCCGACCAGGTGCCACTGGGTCCTGTCCGTCTCGCGGTGCTTGGCATGGACGCGGTAACCGTTGGGGAGCAGGTAGGTGTGGTTCGCGTGCAGCTTGATGCTGGCCGTGCCGTCGGGCCCGTCCCAACTGACCGTCTGGTTCTTCATCGAGAAGGTCGCGCCGGCCGGGACGAGGGTGAGGTGCTCCCATTCGGCGTGGTCGGCATGGCCCTCGGGGTGGCGCAGCCACAGTTCGGGGTCGCGGTCGACGGCGTCCGCCACCGAGTAGGACTCGGGCGTCCGCTCGTCGGTCCACTCGCGGCCGATGTTGTAGGCCGGGAACACGACGGCACCGCCGGCGTGCTCCTCCTCGGCGTTGCCCAGCAGGTTCGCGGAGTAGGAGATCTGGGTCTTGACCTCCTTCTTGCAGTAGCCGAAGTAGTTGTCGGCGATCACGGTGGCGATGACGCCGCGGCCGTCGCGCAGGCACAGCTTGAAGGCCTGTCCGCCGTTGTAGCGCTCGTCCTCGGACTCCCAGCACTGGCCGTCGCGCTTCTGGCGCGCGCTCGCCTCGGAGACGTGCGGGAGGCCCAGCTCCTTCTTGGTCAGCGCGGTGAGGTGCGGGGCGAGCACGACGAGGCCGGTGTGGCCGGTCCAGTGCGCGGGGTCGAGCGAGGCGTCGTTCTCGGGCAGGTAGGGGTCGCCGCCGTTGCCGAAGATCGACTCGACGAAGTCGAGGTTGGCGACCATGCCGCCGGGCACGATGAAGCGGACCTCCAGGCTGCGCCGGGGCGTGACACCGGCCACGGCCGGGACGACGGTCGGACGGAGCAGCAGCGAGACGAAGCACTCGGCCGGGTTCTCCGACGTCGAGGACCACGGAAGGCGCAGCGCCTGCGCGGGGGCCTCGAAGGCCGCCGCGAAGATCTTGCCGGCCACGGCGCGGTCGACGGCGATCTTGTCGTCGGGGATGGGCAGGCCGCCCTCGGCGATGTGGAACACGCCCGCGGTGGTCCGGCGGTCCTTCGCGGGGTTGTGCAGGACGCCGTTCACCAAGCGGTAGCTGGAGAGCAGGTCGGAGGAGAACTCGTCGGAATCCAGGGGCAGCGACAACTCGCGCGCCAGGCCCGGCTGGTCCAGGACGAGCGTGCGGCGCGGCAGCGAGACGGACGCCTCGGTGCCCTCGAGGTAGTCATCCAGGAAGTCCTGGATGCGCTGGTCGGTGGGGGAGAGGCGGTCCGACAGGCGACGCGACAGTTCTCGCTGGCGCGCCAGCAGCGGCGCGATCGTGATGTCGGAATCGAAGTCGTCGGCGTCCACCATGGGCTGGCCGATGAGGGCGAGTCGAAGGTTGATGGCAACGGCAGAGGCGTCCATGGGCCCCAGCCTCTCCCGAATCTCCGGCGCCGTCAGGAAGTTTCACTACGTTGGCAACAACCGTCGCCGGGGCGGGTGTCGGACGTCGAGAGTCCCCCCGTGGTCTGGAAGGATGGACGGACAGAGAGGAGCGCTCGTGCCCCAGGCCCGCAACATCGTCGTGTTCCACCCGACCTCGTACCGGGAGTCCCGGGTGATCGGTGAGCACCTGCGTGACGGGGACATCGTGGTGCTCGACCTCACGCGGATGGACGCCGAAGACATGCATCGGCTGGTGGACTTCGTGTCCGGCATGGTGTTCGGGCTCCAGGGGAACATCGACAAGGTGACCGCCTACGTCCTGGTCGTCGCCCCGCCGGGGGTCACGGCGATCGATGACGCCGCGCACCTGACCGGATCCTTCTACAACCAGAGCTGAGTCCCCGCTCGACGTTCGACCTCTCCCTGAGAGTTTCTTGGGAATCCTTTGACGGTTCGTCACGCGCGCCCGCATGCTCGAAGCGGCCACCCCCGCCGTCGCAAGGAAGGATCTCGTGAGATGCCGAACAACCGTCTTGTCCCGGGGCTGGTAGCCACCGCCCTGCTGTCGTGGGGAACGCTCGTCGGGGGAAGCCTCCTGATGGCCGAGGCAGGTGCCGAGGAGTTCACCGTGTGGGACCGGGTCGCCGAGTGCGAGTCCAGCGGCAAGTGGGCGATCAACACCGGGAACGGCTACTACGGCGGCCTCCAGTTCTCGCTCAGCACCTGGGCGGCGTTCGGCGGCAACGAGTTCGCCTTCTACCCCCACCACGCCACCAAGGCCCAGCAGATCGCCATCGCCCGGCGGACGCTCTTCGTCCAGGGGCCGGGCGCGTGGCCGGGCTGCTCGGTGAAGGCCGGTCTCACCCTGGAGAACGGCGGGGCTGACCGCAACGCCCAGCCGATCGGTGAGACCGGTGGATCGACGCCCGCTCCTGCTCCCAGCGACCAGCTCACCGTCAACGGTGACCTCGACCGCCCGACGATCATCGCCATGCAGCAATGGGTGGGGGCCAACCCGGACGGCATCTGGGGCCCCGCGACCACCCGCGCGCTGCAGGTCAAGGTCGGCGCGACCGAGACGGGCCTGCGTGACCGTCAGACGAACGTGCGGGTCCAGACCGTCGTGGGCGCCCAGCCGGACGGCATCTGGGGCCCGGCGACCACCCGCGCGCTCCAGGCCTTCCTGCTCCAGGGGGCTCCGGGCACCGCTCCGGCTCCCGCTCCCGCACCCACGCCCGCACCGACTCCCGTCTCCGGCGAGTCGCTCCCGGTCACCGGCACCCTCGACCGCGCGACGATCATCGCGATGCAGAGGTGGGTCGGCACGAACCCGGACGGGATCTGGGGCTCGGGCACGACCCGTGCGTTGCAGGCCAAGGTGGGCGTCCGCGTCGACGGCGTCCGCGGCCCGGAGACCACCCGTGGGGTGCAGCGCGTCGTCCGCTCGACCGTCGACGGCATCTGGGGGCCCGCCACCACGCGCGCCCTGCAGACCCACCTGAACTCGCTGGGCTGATCCCCTCCGCGTGGAGGGGGCGGCCTCCGGCCGGCCGGGGTCACCCGGACCGCCCCCTGACCGGCCCCTTGCGACCCTTATGTCGCGGGCCGGTCGGGGCGATCATGGACACATGACCGATCCTCAGGCACAGAACTGGACGCCGGACCCCCAGGGCGGAAAGCCCTGGGCCAACCCCATGGACGCGCCCCCGCCCTTCCCCCGAGCAGGGCAGGCCTACTCCTCGAACCATCAGGCCCCCTACGCGTCCGACCCGTACCAGCGGCCGCCGCTCGGCCGCCCCTACCCCGCCGGGCGCGGCCCCGACGGGGACGAGCGGCTCTGGGCGATGATCGCGCACCTCTCCGCGCCGATCGCGACCGTCGTGTCGGCCGGGTGGTTGAACATCGTCGGGCCCCTCGTGGTCTACCTGGTCAAGAAGGACAGCTCGCCGTTCGTCCGGAACGCCTCGGCCGGTGCCTTCAACTTCGTGCTCACGACCTGGCTGATCTCGATCATCGGCTGGATCCTGACCTTCACGATCATCGGCGCCATCATCGGCATCCCGATGATCATCGTCGGCTCGCTGGCCTCGATCGTGCTCGGCATCGTGGGCGCGATCAAGTCATGGAACGGGGAGGCCTACACCTACCCGTGGCAGGTCAAGGTCCTCAGCTGACACTGGCCGGGCACCCCGGCGAACAAGTACCCCTGGCGGTCGGAGAGCGGAGGCTCCCGGCCGTCAGGGCCCGTTTCAGCCCGGCAGGTGGCTGCGGGGCGCCATGCGCGGCCCGTGCTGCGGGTGCCGGACGCCCGCCAGTTCCAACAGCCGCTGGACCCGGTAGCGGTGGCCGGCGTACGGCTCGAGCAACGCGGCGACCGCGTCGTCGTCGGTCTGCTCGCCGATGAGGGCCCACCCGATCGACCGAGCGACGTGGTGGTCGCCGAGGCTCACCGCATCCGGGTCACCGTGGGCGCGCTGGCGGATCTCCGCGCTCGTCCAGGTGCTCAGGCCCGGCACCGTGCGGAGCCGGGCGTCGGCGTCCGGTGCGGTGAGCGTGCGTTCCAAGCCGGACGCCACCCGCGCGGCACGCAGGAGCGTGGAGGAACGAGCCGAGTCCACGGGGAGCCGCAGCCACTCCCACGACGGGATGCGCCGCACCTCCGCGGCGGTGGGTTGGAGCCTCAGGCCGAGGTCGGCACCCGGGCCCGGCGCGGGCGTCCCGAAGCGCTGGGCGAGCCGGCGCTGGGCGGTGAAGGCCTCCTGCCCGGTGACCTTCTGTTCGATCACGGCCGGCAGCAACGCCTGCCAGACGCTGCCGCCGCGGCCCACCCGCCAATGGCGGTGGACGTGCCAGGCGCGGGCCAGCACCTCGTGGCGCGGGTCGAAGCCGGCGGGGTCGTCCTCGGCCCCGAGCAGGGCGGGCAGGTGCTCGAGCGCCCACGCCGCCCCCTCGCCCCAGGCGGCGGCCTCGACGGTGCCCGTCGAGGGGCGGGCCAGTACGCGGAGGGTCGCCGGACCCGCGGGGGTGTGGAGGGCGCGCCAGTGGCGTCCGGCCTCGTCGACGCGGTAGGTGGGATCGCCGTCGCCCCGGCGCCACGTGGACCAGATCGCCGCGACCGGACAGGGCCAGCAGGGCGTCCAGGTGCGGGTGGCCTCGGTCGTCACGCCGTCGTGGCCTCGGGTGCCCTGGCCTCGCCGGCATGCTTCGGCATCTGCATGGGGTCCATTGTCACACCGACGCCGGGTTCCGTCCCTGAGAGGATGGCGCCATGGGTCGAGGGGACTGGCAGGAGTCGTTGAAGCGGCGTGTCTCGCGGCTGGCGCACGGGTCGGGACGGCGTCCGGTTCTGCAGGGGATGTACGGAGGGCTGATCGCGGCCGAGACGGCGGTGGCGTCCGCCTGGGTCGGACGCCACGGGCGCGGCCCGGTCGACCCCGGGAACCTCACCCTCGTGGTGAAGACGTTCGAGCGCCCGGACGTCCTGCGACGGATGCTGGCGAGCGTCCGGCGGGTGTTCTCGGGCCCGATCGTGGTCGCGGACGACAGCCGCGTGACGTTCGTCTCGGACGACCCCGGCGTCCGTGTCCTGCCGCTGCCCTTCGACAGCGGCATCGGGGCCGGCCGCAACGCGCTGCTGGCCGCGGTCGGGACCCCGTACGTGTTCATGACCGACGACGACATGGTCCTGCTCCCGGATTTCGACGTCCAGCGCCCCATCGACTACCTGACGCGCCACCCCGAGGTGGACGTGGTCGGCGGACGCGTCGTCCACCTGCCCCTGGGGCGGACGGCCGACTACTCCACGGCGGCGCTCCACGCGTACCGGGGCGAGCCGCGCGTCCGCGCCGGGACGATCATCGACGGGCTGCCCGTGGCGTACAAGGTGCCCAATTTCTACGTGGCCCGGACGGACGCCGTGCGGTCCATCGGGTACGACGACCGGCTCAAGCGGGTCGATCACAACGACTTCTTCACCTCCGCGTACGGACACCTAGTGTGCGTCGTCGATCCGCAGGTGGTGTGCCTGCACGCGCACTCCTACTTCGACGGGCACTACCAGGGGTTCCGGATGGACACCGCCGGCGACCTCGCCCTGATCGCCGAGAAATGGGGGCACGAGCAGGTCCCCGGGCTGGGCGCGGCGTCCGGTGGGCTGGCGGACGAGCACCGCGTGGCGTTCCACCACGCCGCCGTGGAGGTGGTGGCCCGGGACCTCGGCGTCCGGGTCGTGCACGACCGGGTGGCCGCCCATGCGGCGGTGGCGGTGGAGGGCGATCCCGAACCGCTGGTGGCGGTGCTGCGGGCGATGGGGTGGGCGGGCAGGCGGAGCCGCTACACCCATGCACTGTGGGGCGTCCTGGACGTGACCGCGGCCTCCCCGGAGGCGCTGCGCGAGGCCGTGCCGTCCAGCTTCGCCCTGGTCGACGGGCTGGCCGGGGCGGACGCCGGGTGGCCCGCCGCCACGGGTCGCGCGTCGGACGGCGAGCCGGGCGCCGGCGTCCGGTGGTCCCCCCGCGCCGCCATCATCGGCCGGCCGGACGCCGTGCTCGCGGCGCTGCTGCCGGCAGGCCCGGTGCTGACCATCACCCCGCCCGGGGACGCCCTGTTCGCCGCCTTGGGCCCGGAGCCGCGCGACGCCGACTCCCTGATCGCAGAACTGCTGGCTGACACCGACGCACCGCCGGAGGCGGCCGGGCAACTCCGGGAGTTCCTCGAGGTCCTGATCCGCCAAGGTGTGGTCGACAGGTGCGGGGATTCCAACACAAACAAAGATGAATGACCCCAATACCTCTTGACTCCGTGTTTGAGTTGGTTGATTATGGTGCGCAGCGGACGTAGGGCGTCTGCTCCGGTCGCACCGCAGCGGCCGGTGTCGCAACGGAGGAACCTCATGACGGCTGCTGTCGCAAGCGTCACCACCACGAAGGGACCCGGTGCCCGGGCCAAGGTCCAGAAGTTCGGAACCTTCCTGTCCAACATGGTCATGCCCAACATCGGCGCCTTCATCGCCTGGGGCCTCATCACCTCGCTCTTCATCAAGGTCGGCTGGCTGAACCTCGCGGCCGGGGGCACGCTGCCCGCCGATGGCTGGGTCGCCGCGCTGGGTGGCTGGGGTGACTTCGACGGCAAGGGCATCGTCGGCCCGATGATCTCCTACATGCTGCCGCTGCTCATCGGTTACACCGGCGGTCGCATGGTCTACAACGAGCGTGGTCCCCGCGGCGGCGTCGTCGGTGCGATCGCGACCATGGGCGTCATCGCCGGCACCTCGATCCCGATGTTCATGGGCGCCATGATCATGGGCCCGCTGGGCGGCTGGACGATGAAGAAGATCGACGCCATCTGGGACGGCAAGATCCGGCCCGGCTTCGAGATGCTCGTCGACAACTTCTCCGCCGGCATCTGGGGCATGGTCCTCGCGGTCGTCGGTTTCTTCGCACTCTCGCCGGTCGTCACCGCCGTCAGCACCGCACTCGGCGCCGGTGTCCAGTTCCTGGTCAACAACGGTCTCCTGCCGCTGACCTCGCTGCTCATCGAACCGGCCAAGGTCCTGTTCCTGAACAACGCCATCAACCACGGCGTCCTGACCCCGCTCGGCCTCGCCGAGTCGCAGGCCACCGGCCAGTCGATCCTGTTCCTGCTCGAGGCCAACCCCGGGCCCGGCCTGGGCATCCTGCTCGCCTTCATGGTGTTCGGCAAGGGCACCGCCAAGGCGTCCGCGCCCGGCGCCGCGATCATCCACTTCCTCGGTGGCATCCACGAGATCTACTTCCCGTACGTGCTGATGAAGCCGATCATGATCGTCGCCGCGATCGCCGGTGGCGCCAGCGGCGTCCTGATGAACGTCATGTTCCACGGTGGCCTGCGCTCCCCGGCCGCGCCCGGTTCGATCATCGCCGTCTACGCGGCCATCACGCCCCAGGGCGCGCTCGGCGTCACCCTGTCGTGGATCGTCGCCGCCGCCGTGTCCTTCGTGGTCGGTGCCCTCCTGCTCCGCGTGTCGAAGGACAGGGACGAGGGCGACCTCGCCCGGGCCACCGCCGAGATGGAGGCGCTCAAGGGCAAGAAGTCGTCCGTCTCCGGCGCGCTCGTCGGTGCCGGTGCGACCCCGCTCTCCGGACCGATCAGGAACATCGTGTTCGCCTGCGACGCCGGCATGGGATCGTCCGCCATGGGCGCCTCGGTGCTGCGCAAGAAGATCCAGGACGCCGGCTTCCGCGACGTCAAGGTCACCAACCAGGCCATCGCGAACCTGACCGACAGCTACGACGTCATCGTCACCCACCAGGACCTCGCGGCCCGGGCGAAGCCGCTCGTCCCCTCCGCGGTGCTGTTCACCGTCGACAACTTCATGGGCAGCCCCGTCTACGACGACGTGGTGGAGACCGTGCGCGCGGCCAACTCCGGCGCGGTCGCCACCGGGACCCTGCCGGCCGCCGAGGCCGGGAAGCGCCCGAAGAAGACGCTCGCCCGCGACGTCCTGCCCCGTGACGCCGTTCGGCTCGGCCTGACCGCGTCCGACAAGGAGGACGCCATCCGCCAGGCCGGTCAGACCCTGGTCGCGATCGGCGCCGCCGGCGACGGTTACGTCGAGGGCATGCTGGCCCGCGAGGGGCAGGTCTCCACGTTCCTGGGCAACGGCGTGGCCATCCCCCATGGCACGAACGAGTCCCGCGTCCACATCAAGAAGGCCGCGCTCGCATTCCTGCAGTTCCCCGACGGCGTCGACTGGAACGGCAAGACTGCCTACGTGGCGATCCCCATCGCATCGAACAGTGACGAGCACGTGGGCATCCTGTCCGCCCTCGCCACGGTGCTGGCCGACGAGGACAGGGCCGAGCGCCTGCGCACGACCACCAGTGTTGACGAGGTGCTGGAGTTGCTGGCACCGGAAGAGGAGTGACCAGATGAAGGCATTGCGTTTCTACGCCCCCGGCGACGTCCGGCTGGAGGACGTCCCCGAGCCCACGTGTGGGCCCGAGGAGGTCAAGATCAAGGTCAAGAACTGCTCGACCTGCGGGACGGACGTCAAGATCCGCAACAACGGCCACGTGAACATCACCCGCGTGACCACCATGGGCCACGAGATCGCGGGCGAGGTGGTCGAGGTCGGCGCGGACGCGCTCGGCGGGTTCGCCGTGGGTGACCGGGTCCAGGTCATCGCCGCCGTGCCCTGTGGCGATTGCCACGAGTGCAAGAAGGGCTGGATGGAGGTGTGTGCGAACCAGACCTCCGTCGGGTACCAGTACGACGGCGGTTTCGCGGAGTACATGATCGTCCCCAAGGAAGTCCTCAAGGTCGACGGCCTGAACCGGATCCCGGACAACGTCGGCTACGACGAGGCCTCCGCCGTTGAGCCGTTCGCCTGCGCCATCAACGCCCAGGAGCAACTCGGCATCGAGGAGGGAGACTTCGTCGTCGTCTTCGGCGCCGGCCCGATCGGCTGCATGCACATCAGGATCGCCCGCGGCGTCCACAAGGCCGGGACGATCGTCCTGGTCGACATCAACGCCGAACGCCTCCAGATGTCGGCGGACGCCGTGAAGCCCGACCACACCATCGACGCCTCGTCGGTGAACGTCGTCGAGGAGGTGATGCGCCTGACCGAGGGGCGCGGTGCGGATGTCGTCATCACCGCCACCCCGGCCAACATCAACCAGGAGCAGGCCATCGCGATGGCGGCCCGCAACGGCCGGATCTCGTTCTTCGGCGGACTGCCCAAGACCAACCCGGTCATCGCGGCCGATTCCAACCTGGTCCACTACCGGCAGCTGCACATCCACGGCGCGAACGGTTCGGCCCCCGCCCACCACAAGGCCGCCCTGGAGTACGTCTCCACCGGTGCGATCCCCGTGAAGGACCTCATCACCCGCCACGTCCCGCTGGAGAACGTCCTCGAGGCGTTCGACATCGTGGCCAAGGGTGAGGCCATCAAGGTGACCGTCGAGCCCTGATCGGCCGGACGCGGCGACTCCCCGGGGCGTGCTGCATTTTGTGTAAACGAAGTGCTGGGATCATGACCAGTTCTGTCGACACAAAATGCAGCACACCCCGTGTTGCTCTTCCGAGGTCCTGCTACTGGTCCCTCATCCGGACGCCGAGGGGCGCCTTGCCGCGTCTGTCGCCGACGATCCGGGCCAGGTCTTGGATGAACCTGTCGAGGCGCAGGTCCAGGGTCTCGGGCGTCACGGGGACCACCACCAGTTGGTGACGCGTGTAGACGGTGTCCTTCTCCACCGTCGCCGCCCATCGGTCGTTGCCGGCCTCGTCCTCGCCCGAGTGGAACGTCCGCGAGTGGACCTGGACCACGACGCCGGCGTCCGGGAAGTAGCCGTCCGGACGCCCGATCCAACGTCCGTCGGTGGTCTCGAGCGTGGCGTTGGCGACCATCTCCGGCAGGTCCCGGCAAGCGCGCACGGCCTCGATCAGGATGGCCTCGGGGTCGGACCACGCACCGGTGCGGAACGCCGACACCCCGTCACGGACGGCAGACGTCCCGTCAATGCCGTTTCGCTCGAGTTCGGCCCCCATCCGGTCTGGTGTGGACAGCCTGCGCTGCAGGATCGAGATGGTGATGCGACGGAGTTCCGCCGCCAAGATGTCGCCGAAGCGGGCGGCATCCGCCAAGGCCCTCTCCAGGGTCACGACACGGACGCCGCTCCGCAGCACTGCGGGAGGCATCCGGCGGACGCGATGCGTGCCGAAGCCCCGGGCGCTCGTCCTGGCTCGTCGCGACAGTGGAACCAAGAAGCGGGTGAGCGCCGGCTCTCGGCGCACCGTGATGCCGTGCAGGCGCAGGGCCCACGAACTGGTCAGGACTGCACCGCTGCCCGCCCAGAGTGAGCCGGCCGCCAGCCGTTCCGCCGGCTCGAGCTCGTCGAGGTCGTGGGGGTGCTTGGCGTAGACCGCCCGGAGCGGGCGGCGTCCGTTGTCGCGCCAGCCCTGCAGGACGGTGTCGCTGACCTTGGCCCGCTTCAAGTCCCTGCGCGAAGCGAAGGTGGGCTGGTCGGGAAGATCCGGGAAATCGTGTGCTCGCATGCCCGGGACAGTGGGCGGCGAAGGTGTCCGAGAGTCATCCCCTGGTGAGGCTGTGGACAGCGGGTCTCGTCGTCCACAACCTCACCGAGCGCCGGGTGTGCTGCATTTTGTGTGAACGAAGTACCGGGATGATGACCAGTTCTGCCCACACAAAATGCAGCACGGGGGCGTGCCCCACCAAGCTCAGGCGCCCTGCTCGCCCTCGGGCTCACCCAGCAACTGGGCCGCCAGTTCCTTGGCGTCGCGACTGTTGCGTGCGGCCGTCACCTGGGCCGCGACGGAACGGCACTGCGCCAGGGTGACCTTGCCCAGCTGGACGCCGACCGCCGGGATCGCGTTGGTCGCCATCGACAGCGAGGTCACGCCGAGGCCGACCAGCACGCAGGCCAGCAGCGGATCAGCGGCGGCCTCGCCGCAGACGCCGACGGGCTTGCCGGCTCGTTCGCCGGCCTGGGCGGTCAGGGAGATCAGCCGCAGGACGGCGGGCTGCCACGGGTCGGTGAGCGTCGCGAGGTGGGAGCTCATCCGGTCCGCGGCCATGGTGTACTGCGTGAGGTCGTTGGTGCCGATGGAGAAGAAGCCCACCTCGGCGAGGAATTGGTCGGCCAGCATCGCGACGGACGGCACCTCGACCATGATCCCGGGCTTGAGGTCGCGCGCCCGGCACTTCTCGGCGAACTCGAACGCCTCGTCGACCGTGGCGACCATCGGGGCCATCACCCATGCTTCGGCGACCCCGTTGTCCTCGGCCGCCAACTGGATCGCGTCCAGCTGGCGCTCGACGAGGCCGGGGTTCGTCCACCCCAGCCGGATCCCGCGCACCCCCAGCGCCGGGTTCTCCTCGTGGTCGTGGTTCGCGAAGGGGACGGGCTTGTCCGAGCCGGCGTCCAACGTGCGCACCACGACCTTCTTCCCGCGGAACGCGCTGAACACCTCTCCGTAGATGCGGGCCTGCTCGGCCACCGACGGTTCGGTCTGGGCGGCGAGGAAGCACAGCTCGGTGCGGAACAGTCCGACGCCCTCGGCCTCACTGGTGGACGCCTTGGCCGCGGCCTTGCCGTCCTGCACGTTGGCCAGCAGTTGGACGTGGGTGCCGTCGGCGGTCCGGGCCGGGCCGCTCCACGAGCGGATCTCCGCCCGCAGACGGGTGTCCTCCTCGACGAGATCCGTCGCATGCTGTGGGTCCGGGTTGGGGGTGATGATGCCGGACGTCCCGTCGACCAGGACCAGGGTGCCCTCGGCCAGCGAGTCGAGGTCGGACGCCGCCACGACGCACGGGATGCCCAGCTGGCGGGCGATGATCGCAGTGTGGGAGGTCGGCCCGCCCAGGCGGGTGACGAGCGCGCGGACCAGCGCCGGCTCCAGGCCTGCGGTGTCGGCGGGGGCGAGGTCCTCCGCGCAGAGCACGACCGGGGAGGTGGGCTTCGGGACGCCCGGCTCGGGCAGGCCCATCAGCTCGGCCACCACACGGTTGCGGATGTCGCACAGGTCGGTGGTGCGCTCGGCCATGAGGCCGCCCAGCTTCTCGAACTGCACGATGAACTGCTCGATGGCGGCCGTCGCGGCGGCCTCGGCCGCGGTGCCGCCGTTGATGAGCTTCACGGCGGCGCGGCTCCAGCCGCGGTCGCGGGCCAGCGCCGCGGTGGCGCCCAGCACCTCGGTGGCAACGCCGGTCGCGGCACTGGCCCGGTCGGCGAACCGGCCCGCCACCGTCGCGACCGCCGCCTTGAAGCGCTCGACCTCGGCCTCACGCTGCTCCTCGGCGACGGGGGCGAGGGACGGTGGCGGGACCGGGGCCGGGCGCGTCCAGGCGACGGGGGCGTAGGCGTAGCCGGCGACCACGCCGGTGCCACGGACATGTTGTTGCTGCATGGGTTTCCTCCGCGGTGAGGTTTTGGTACATGTTGGTGTGTCTCCGATTGTCGCCTGACGTGCCTGCAAGGTCAAGGCAAGACGAGCGTACAAATGTGGGAGTGTGTCCGATCGGGTTGGATTGAGTATGAAGGAGGGCCATGTACGCCGAGGAACGCCAGCACGAGATCATCACCAGGGCGCGGGAGTTGGGGCGTGTGGCCGTCGCCGAGCTCGCCGCCCGGTATGAGGTCACCCCCGAGACCATCCGCCGCGACCTCGATGCGCTGGCTGCGCGGGGCATTCTCAGTCGCGTCCACGGGGGTGCGGTGCCCGCCGAGAAGTTGTGGTTGGGGGAGCCGTCCGTCACCGCGCGCGACGTGTCCTCGCCGGAGGAGAAGCTCGCCATCGCGGAGAAGGCGATCGGCCTGCTCCCGCATCGGGAGGGGCTCACCCTCCTCATCGACGCCGGCACCACGACGGCCCGCCTCTGTGGGCTGTTGCCCAGCTGGGTGGGTCTGGTGGTGACGAACTCGGTGCCCGCGGCGGCTGTGCTGTCCCAGCAGGAGGGGCGGTCGGTCTGGCTGCTCGGGGGGCAGGTGCGAGGGATCACCCAGGCGGTCGTGGGGCCCTTGGCCGTGGAGACGCTGGGGCGGCTCCGCGTCGACGTCGCCTTCCTCGGCACGAACGGGTTCTCGGTCGAGCGCGGCTTCTCCACCCCGGACCCGAGGGAGGCGGCCGTCAAGCGGGCGATGGTCGCCAGTGCGCGCGAGGTGATCGTGCTCACCGACTCCTCCAAGTTGGGGGTCGACCACCTCGTCCAGTTCGCATCGCTCGACGACGTGGACGCCCTCGTGACCGACGCCGGGCTGCCCGAGGCGAGTTTGGCTGAGCTTCGTGCGGCGGGGCTGCGGGTCGAGGTGGCTTGAATCCAACACAAAGCAACATGAATCCACGCAAAACCCTTGCGGAGTTGGGGGCGGGCCAGATATAAAAGTGGCAACACTCCACCGAGAGGGAGAACAACATGGCCGACAGCAGCGCCGCGCACCGAGGCGTCGTCCGCGTGGTCACCTTCACCGCCAACCCGAGCATCGACCGGACGGTCGTGCTCGGGTCCCCCTTGGCCCGCGGTGAGGTGCAGCGCGCCACGGCCGGCTCCGCCCAAGCGGCCGGCAAGGGTGTGAACGTGGCCAAGGTGGCCGCCGCGGGAGGTCTCGCCGCCGAAGCGGTTCTCCCGTTCGCAGACGAGGCGTACCGCTCCTCGTTGGACGCCGACCTGCCGGCGGGCCTCACGGTCCTCGCCCCCACGACCGTCCGTCACCCGCGCACCAACACCACGATCACCGAGCCGGACGGCACGACCACCAAGATCAACGAGCCCGGGCCGATCCTGTCCGCCGACGACCTCGACGTGGCCGCGGACCTGCTGGTGTCGGCCGCTCGTGGCGCCGCGTGGGTCGCCCTGTCCGGCTCCCTGCCGCCCGGCGCCCCCATCGACTGGTACGCCCGCCTCACGGCCCGCCTCAAGCCGCTGGGCTGCCGGGTCGCCATCGACACCTCGGACGCCGCCCTCGATGCCGTGCTGGACGCGTTGCCCGGGGCGTCCTTCGACCTGATCAAGCCGAACTCGGACGAACTGGCCCAGCTCACCGGCGGCGACGCCGCCGCCTTCGAGGACGCAGCCGTCCGCGGCGACCTCCACGACATCGCGGTCGCGGCCTCCCGCCTGCGTGACCGGGGCATCGCGAACGTGCTGGTCACGCTGGGCGGCGCCGGCGCCGTCCTCGTGAACGCCGAGGGCGCCTGGCACGCCACGGCGCCGCGCATCGAGGTGCGCAGCACGGTGGGTGCGGGCGACTCCTCGGTCGCCGGCTTCATCCTCGCCGACGTCGCCGGGGGATCTCCCGCCGACTGCCTCGCCTCCGCGGTCAGCCACGGCTCGGCCGCAGCCTCCCTCCCCGGCACGACCCTCCCGACCCCCGCCGACCTCCCGGTCGGCAGGCCCTACGTCTCCCCCCTGTCGAACTTCTGAAAGGAACGACGGTGTCCCTCATCACCGAAGAACTGGTCGCGCTCGACGCCGACCTCGGCTCCACCAAGGCGGATGTCATCGCCTCCCTCGCCGGCCTCGTCGCCGCAGCGGGCCGTGCGGACGCGGCGGGCCTGACCGCCGACGCGCTGGAGCGCGAGGGCAAGTCCGCCACCGGCCTGCCCGGCGGCTTCGCGATCCCGCACTGCCGCTCGGCCGCCGTCTCCGAAGCGTCCCTGGCCTTCGCCCGCCTCTCCAACCCCGTCGACTTCGGCGCCAAGGACGGGCCGGCCGACCTCGTCTTCCTGATCGCCGCGGCCGCGGACGGCGACGCCGACCACCTCAAGCTGCTGACCAAGCTCGCTCGCGCCCTGGTCAAGAAGGACTTCCTCGCGGCGCTGCGCTCCGCCCGGACGGCCGCCGAGGTCGTCGAGCTGGTCGACGGTGTCCTCAACCCCGCGCCCCAGGAGGCTCCGGCCGCCGCCGTCGCGGCGCGCCCGGTCATCGTGGGCGTCACCGCCTGCCCGACCGGCATCGCGCACACGTACATGGCGGCCGACTCCCTGGTCGCCGCGGGTCAGGAACTGGGCTACGACGTCCAGATCGAGACGCAGGGATCCGGAGGGGTCACGCCGCTGCCCGCCGGCACCATCGCCAAGGCCGCCGCCGTCATCTTCGCCACGGACGTCGGCGTCAAGGACCGCGAGCGCTTCGCCGGCCTGCCCGTGATCGAGTCCGGCGTGAAGCGGGCCATCAACGAGCCGAAGAAGATGGTCGAGGAGGCCGTCGCCGCCTCGACCAACCCCAACGCGCGCAAGGTGTCCGGCACTCCCGGGGCCGCGTCGTCCGAGGGGTCGGGCGCCCAGCTCGGATGGGGCAAGCGCATCCAGCAGGCGCTGATGACGGGTGTGTCCTACATGATCCCGTTCGTCGCCGCGGGCGGCCTGCTGATCGCGCTGGGCTTCCTCTTCGGTGGCTACGACATCGCGCTGGGCCCGGCCTGCGACGCGCTGCCGGCCTGGGCGTCCGGCGTGGGGGCGGACGCCTGCGCCACCTACGGCTCCAACGCCGACATGGCCCTGGCCCTCGGCCCGAACGCGGGCCTGCTGATCTGGCTGGGCGCCATCATGTTCAAGATCGGCGCGGCGGCGTTCGGCTTCCTCGTCCCGGCGCTGTCGGGTTACATCGCCTACGCGCTGGCCGGACGTCCCGGTATCGCGCCCGGCTTCGTCGGCGGCGCCATCTCCGTCGCTCTGGGTGCCGGCTTCATCGGCGGCCTGGTGACGGGACTCGTCGCCGGCCTCATTGCGATGTGGCTCGCCTCGCTCAAGCCCCCGCGCTGGCTGGCCGGCCTGATGCCGGTCGTGATCATCCCGCTGATCGCGACGCTGCTCACCGGCGGCCTGATGTACATCCTGCTCGGCAAGCCCCTCGCGGCCCTGACCACGGCGCTCTACGACGGCCTGACCGGGATGTCGGGTGGTTCCGCGATCCTCCTCGGCGTCGTGCTCGGCCTGATGATGTGCTTCGACCTGGGTGGCCCGGTCAACAAGGCGGCGTACCTGTTCGCCACGGCCGGACTCTCGGCGCAGACCGAGGCCTCCTTCACCATCATGGCGGCCGTGATGGCGGCGGGCATGGTGCCGCCGCTCGCGATGGCGCTGGCCACCACCGTCCGCAAGCGGCTCTTCACCGAGCCGGAGATCGAGAACGGGCGGACGGCCTGGCTGTTGGGCGCCGCGTTCATCTCCGAGGGTGCGATCCCCTTCGCCGCCGCGGATCCGCTGCGCGTCATCCCGTCCATGATGGCCGGCGGTGCCGTCACCGGTGCCCTCGTCATGGCCCTGGGGGTGGGCAGCCGCGCCCCCCACGGCGGAATCTTCGTCGCCTTCGCGATCAGCAACCCGTTGGGCTTCATCATCGCCATCCTCGCTGGCATGATCGTCGGCGCGGCCGCCGTCATCGCCGCGAAGCAGTTCATCGGTAACCAGACCCGGGCCGCCATCGCCTGATGGCAGCCCGCACCGCCTGATCCAAAGGAGAAACACATGGCCAGCAAGACCGTTGTCGTGGGTTCGGCCGTCGGCCTGCACGCCCGCCCTGCCGCGATCATCGCCGAGGCCGCCGAGGCCTACGACGACGAGATCCTCCTCACGCTCGTCGGTGGCGACGACGACGAGGGCGTCGACGCGGCGTCCAGCCTGATGATCATGACCCTGGGTGCCGAGAAGGGCGCCGAGGTGATCGTGAGCTCCGACAACGCCGAGGCCGTCGAGGCCATCGCGGCGCTCGTCGAGAAGGACCTCGACGCCGAGTGAAGTGCGCCGTCCCCGCCTGAGGGGGGCGGTTCCCTGAGCCACATCAACGTCTCGGCCCATGCCCCTGGTGACGAGCGGCACACGACGCCGCTCGCCGCCAGGGGCAGTGCCTGTTCGTGGCGGGCGAGGACGGCCCGCGGGCAGCCGGCCGTGATTGTGTAGCTATTGATGATCAAATGGCGACAATTCAGTCTTGGACGCCACATGGTCCCCCGTGGGAGGCTGGAACCCGAAACAAGGAGGTTCCATGGATCCCATCGTCGTGTGCCACCCGGTCCGGACGCCCGTGGGCGGCTTCGGCGGATCGCTCGCATCCGTGCCGGCCGACGAGCTGGCCACCATCGTGGTCGCCGAGGTCGCGCGCCGCGGGTCCCTGGGGGAGGGCGACGTCGGTGACGTCATCCTCGGCAACTGCAACCCCAGCGGTGAGTTCCCGGCGATCGGCCGCATCGCCGCGCTGAACGCCGGCCTGGGCATCGGCGTCCCCGGCCTCCAGATCGACCGGCGCTGCGGCTCCGGTCTCCAGGCGGTCCTCTACGGCGCGATGCAGGTCGCATCCGGGGCGTCCACGCTCGTGATCGCGGGCGGTGCCGAGTCGATGAGCCGTGTCGAGCACGCGGCGCTGTTGCGCCAGGGCGTCCGCGGCGACGGCGTCCAGCTGGTCGACCGCCTGGCCCGCGCCCGGGCGACCGCGGGCGGACGTGACCACCCGATCCCCGGCGGCATGATCGAGACCGCGGAGAACCTGCGCCGAGAGTACGGCATCAGCCGCGAGGAGCAGGACGCCCTCGCGCTGGCCTCGCACCAGAAGGCCGCCGCCGCGGCCGCGTCCGGCACGTTCGCCGACGAGCTCGTCCCCGTCACCGTGCAGGGTCGCCGCGGCGAGGAGGTCGTGGTCGACGCCGACGAGCACATCCGCCCCGACTCGTCGTTGGAGTCGCTGGCCAAGCTGCGCCCGATCATGGGCAAGTCCGACCCGGACGCCACGGTGACGGCCGGCAACGCGTCCGGCCAGAACGACGCCGCGGCCGCGTGCATCGTGACCACCCGGTCCGAGGCGGAGCGCCGCGGCCTGCAGCCGCTGCTCGAACTGAAGTCGTGGGCCGTCGCCGGGGTCGAGCCGGAGCGGATGGGCATCGGGCCCGTCCCCGCGTCCGCGCAGGCCCTGGCCAAGGCGGGCCTCACGCTGGCCGACCTCGACGTGATCGAGCTGAACGAGGCCTTCGCCGCGCAGGCCCTGGCCGTGCTGCGCGAGTGGGGCATCAGCGCCGACGACGAGCGACTGAACCCCAACGGCTCGGCGATCTCGCTGGGCCACCCCGTCGGCGCGACGGGGGCGCGCATCCTCGCCACGATGGCCTACGAGATGCGACGCCGCGGCGGGCGGTACGCGCTGGAGACGATGTGCATCGGTGGCGGCCAGGGCCTGGCCGCCGTGTTCGAGAGGGTCGAGTGAGCATGGACAAGGTGGTGGGCTCGGCGGCCGAGGCGGTCGCCGACATCAAGGACGGGGCGACGATCGCCGTCGGCGGCTTCGGGCTCGCGGGGATCCCGTGGTTCCTGATCGACGCGCTGCTGGAGCAGGGTGCGACCGACCTCGAGATCGTCAGCAACAACCTCGGCGTGGACGGCCAGGGGCTGGGCAAGCTGCTGGAGGCGCGCAGGATCCGCCGCGCCATCTCCAGCTACATCGGTGAGAACAAGGAGTTCATGCGCCAGTACCTGGCCGGCGAGCTCGAGGTCGAGTTGACGCCGCAGGGCACCCTCGCCGAGCGCCTGCGCGCCGGCGGGGCGGGCATCGGCGGCTTCTACACACCGTCCGGCGTGGGCACGGTCGTCGCCACCGGCGGCATGCCGTGGAAGTACGACGCGGACGGCTCGGTCGTCATCTCGTCACCGGCCAAGGAGGTCCGTGAGTTCCACGGGCGACGCATGGTGCTCGAGTCGGGCATCGAGGCGGACGTGGCGCTCGTCCGGGCGGCCATCGCCGACCGGCACGGCAACCTGCGGTTCCACGCGGCGGCCCAGAACTTCAACCCGCCGGCCGCGATGTCCGGCCGGATCACGATCGTGGAGGCCGAGCAGGTCGTGGAGGCGGGGGACCTCGACCCGGCCGACGTGCACCTGTCCGGCGTCTTCGTCGACCGCGTGGTCGCGCTGACACCCGAGGAGGCCGCGTTCAAGATGATCGAGAAGCGGACGACCAGCCCGCGCCCGTCGACGGGCTCCGGGAACGACGAGGAGAACTGACATGGCATGGACGCGTGAGGAGATGGCGGCCCGCGCCGCCCAGGAGCTGTCGGACGGCCAGTACGTCAACCTCGGCATCGGACTGCCGACACTCATCCCGAACTACCTGCCCGAGGGCGTGCACGTGATCATGCACTCCGAGAACGGCATCCTCGGCACGGGCCGGTACCCGTACGAGAACGAGGTCGACCCCGACCTGGTCAACGCCGGCAAGGAGACCGTCACGGTGAACCCCGGGGCGTCCTACTTCGACTCGGCCACCAGCTTCGCCATGATCCGCGGCGCGCACCTCGACGTCGCGGTCCTGGGCGGCATGGAGGTGGCCTGCACCGGTGACCTGGCCAACTGGATGGTGCCGGGCAAGCTCGTCAAGGGCATGGGCGGTGCCATGGATCTGGTCCACGGCGCGCGGACGGTCATCGTGCTGATGGACCACCAGAACAAGAAGGGCGAGTCCAAGGTGCTGGCCCGCTGTTCGTTGCCGCTGACCGGGGAGGCCGTGGTGCAGCGCGTGATCACGAACCTCGGCGTCCTCGACTGTGCCGGGACGCACTACGTCCTGCGCGAGCTGGCGCCCGGCGTCGGCGTGGACGAGCTCGTCGCCGCCACGGACGCCGAGGTCGACACCTCCGGGGTGGTGGCCTGAGGGCGCAGGGACGCATCGTCCGTCGCGTTGGTCAGGACCCCTCAGCGGCCGCCACGGCGAGGAGGGCGGCACAGCGTTCGATGTCGGCGGTGGTGGTCCAACGCCCGAGGGACAGGCGGATGGCGCTCATGGCCCGGACAGGGTCGAGGCCCATGGCCGTGAGGACGGGTGAGGGTGCGTCGTGTCCTGCATGGCAGGCCGACCCGGCGGACGCGGCGACCCCGGTGGCCCGTTCGAGCAGGGTGAGCGCCCGGGTGTGGTCGATGCTCACGTTGAGGGTGTTCGGCAGCCGCCGAGTGGGGTGCCCGTTGAGGTGGACCCGACCGGGCAACGACCGGTCGAGGGCGCGGTGGAGCTGGTCGCGGAGGTTCGTGAGCCGGCCCGTTTCGCCGGCGTCGAGAGCGAGCCCGGCGAGGTGGGCGGCCTGCCCGAGCGCGACGATGTGGGGGACGTTCTCGGTGCCCGCGCGCAGCCCGGCTTCCTGACCTCCGCCCCCGGTGATCGGCCGGAGGGTGACACCGTCGCGGACCCACAGGGCCGCGACGCCCTTGGGGGCGTACATCTTGTGCCCCACAACGGTGAGCAGGTCGACGCCCAACACCTCGGCGTCGACGGGGATCTTGCCGACCGACTGGGCGGAGTCGGTGTGCACCAGGACGCCGCGGGCGTGCGCCACCCGGGTGATGTCGGCGATGGGTTGGATGGTGCCGGTCTCGTTGTTGGCGTGCATGACGCTGACCAGCACGGTGGCGTCGGTGATCGCGGCGGCGACCGCCTGCGGATCGACGAGCCCGTGCTGGTCGACCGGGAGAACGGTGACGTCGACATCGTGGAGTTCGGTGAGGTCGGCGCACGCGGCGAGCACGGCGGGGTGTTCGGTCGCCTGGGTGATCACATGGGGGCGTGGCCCGGGGCGCCGGTGGGTCAGCACGGCGCCCTTGAGTGCGAGGGCGTCGGCTTCGGAGCCGCTGCCCGTGAACACGATGCGGCCCCGGTGTCCGCCGATGAGGTCAGACACCTGGCCGCGGGCATGCTCGATGGCGGCCCGGGCCGCGTGACCGTAGGCGTGGCTGCTGGACGGGTTCCCGAACTCCCTTTGCAGGGAGGGCAGCATCGCCTCCACCACGCGGGGGTCGACGGGTGTGGTGCCGTTGTGGTCCAGGTACAGCGGACGGTCGGCCAGTCCGGGGGGCAGGTTCATGCAGGGCCCCTTTCGTCGGCGGGTGGTGGGTCGGCGTGGGCGGATCCGCCCACGAGCCTGCGGGGGGCTGCTCCACGCGGCCCCAGGATCACATGGCGTCCGGGGACATGTGCAGCGGCTCCCAACCCGACTTGCCCTGGTGGTGCAGCCCCGGGTTCTCGTCACCGCTGAAGCCCATGTGCTGGGCGCAATGACGAACGTGTTGACCGTAGTCGGCGTTGGTGTTCGCTGCCTGGGCCGGCGTGGCGGCCAGCAGCATCGCACCCGCCCCCACCAGCGACACCAGAGCCCGCGAAAAGACCGGCATGACGTATCCCCCGTTCTCGCCGTCTCCTTGACCGCGATGCGGGGACGCTACACCGGCCCGGCATCGACAGGAGGGCGCGAGGGACATCGTGCGTCGAGCCTTGACGGAATCTTGACCGCCCACTCATCAAGCGCCACCGGGCGGCCAGGTGGTCTCCTCGACCACCGGTTCGATCTCGCCCTTGCCCATCCAGCCGAGGAGCGCGTCAGAGGAGCCGCCGGCACGATCCTTCGGGCCACAGGTCGTGCGAAGGGGCCACCACCCCGAAAAGAAGATTCCCGCCCTGACCAGAGCGGGAATCATGCTGGCGGAGGATACGAGATTCGAACTCGTGAGGGCGTGAACCCAACCCGGTTTCCAACCGAGCGCCATAGGCCTCTAGGCGAATCCTCCGTCGGAGATGATAACCGATCCGGGGCCGTCCGGCCCAATCGGGTTGACGCCGGCCCCGCCATCCGCGTCGAATGGGGGGCATGCGCATTGCCCTGGCCCAGGTCGTCGCCGGAACGGTCCCGGTCGACAACCTCGCCCTGGTCCGCGAGCGGGCCGAGCGTGCGGCGGACGCCGGGGCGGAACTGGTCGTGTTCCCCGAGGCGATGATGGCCAGCTTCGCCACGCGGTCGGCCGACATCGCCGAGCCGCTCGACGGGCCCTGGGCCCACGGCGTCCGGCAGGTCGCCCACGACCTCGGCATCGCGGTCGTCGCGGGCATGTTCACGCCGGGTGCGCCCCGCGAGCCGGGCGAGGACGGCACGGGGGGTCGCCGGCGCGCCCGCAACACCCTGCTCGTGGTCGACCACGCCGGCGGCATCGCGGCGACCTACGACAAGATCCACCTCTTCGACGCGTGGGGCTTCGTGGAGTCGCGGCACGTCGAGCCCGGGGATGCTCCCGTCCTCGTGACGCTCGGCGGCGTCCGGTTCGGCCTGGCCACCTGCTACGACGTCCGCTTCCCCGAACTGTTCAAGCACCTGGCCCACTCCGGGGCCGAGGTGATCCTGGTCCCGGCGTCCTGGGCGAACGGCCCCGGCAAGGCGGCCCAGTGGCGCGCCCTGTGTGTTGCCCGGGCCATGGATTCCACCTGTTGGATCATTGCCCCCGGCCAGGGCGACCCCGCCACCGTCGGCGTCGAGGTCGGGCCGGGCTCCCCGACGGGGGTTGGCCACAGCGTCGTGGTCAGCCCCTTGGGAGACGTTCTCGTCGAGGCCGGTGACGGGCCGGAGTTGCTCGTGGTCGACCTCGATCCCTCGTCCCTGCGCGAGGCGCGGGAGCGGTTGCCAGTGCTTGCCGGCTCCCGACTGTCGATCTCCGCCCCCTGACCCTGCTGGAGGGCTAGCCTGCGATCCAACACCCGCGACGGAGGAGGGCCATGGCCGGGGGAGACGTGATCCTGGGGTTGGATGTGGGGACGACGGCGGCGAAGGCCTCCCTGTTCTCCCTCGACGGAACCCTCCGCACCACCGCGTCGCGGGAGTACCCGTTGCTGGGTCCGCGTCCGGGCTGGCACGTCCAGGAGCCGGACGCCATCGCCGAGGGCGTCCTCGGCGCCCTGGCGGAGGCCGTGGCGCAGGTGGAGCCCCAGCGCATCCTGGGCATCTCGATCTCGACCGCCATGCACGGCCTCCTCGGCCTGGACGCCGATCTCCGCCCAGTCACCGAGCTCCTCACCTGGGCGGACTCGAGGGCGTCCCTGCAGGCCGAGCAGCTCAACGCGCACGCGACCGGCCCCCGTCTCCACTTCACGTCAGGGACGCCGACCCACCCGATGTCGCCCCTGGTCAAACTGCGCTGGTTCGGGGACCACGACCCCGACCTGCTCCGGGCGGTGCCGCACTGGATCGGCCTGAAGGACTGGATCCTCGTCATCCTGACGGGCCAGGTCGCCACCGAACTGTCGACGGCCTCCGGCAGCGGCATGCTCGACATGGAGACGCGCGACTGGAACCCCGAGGCGTTCGAGGTGGCCGGCATCCGGCCCGACCAGCTGCCGCGGCTGCACGACACGACCGACATCCTGCCGCTGGCGGCGGACGCCGCGAGGGTGATCGGCCTGCCGGCCGGCCTGCCGGTGGTCGTGGGTGCGGGTGACGGCCCGCTGGGCAACCTCGGCACCGGCGCCATGGAGGTCGGTAAGGCGGGCCTGTCCATCGGGACGTCCGGTGCGCTCCGCATGGTGATGCGCGCCCCGGCGGTCGTGTCGGGGCTGTTCTGCTACGCGCTGACCGGCGATGTCTGGGTCGCCGGTGGTGCGGTCAGCAACGGTGGCATGGTCCAGCGCTGGCTGACCGAGACCTTCGCGCCCGAGGGTGCCGACGACGCCGAGGCCTGCCGTCGCGCCGAGTTCATCGCGTCCGGGTCGGACGGCCTGGTGTGCATTCCCTACCTCGTCTCGGAGCGTGCATCCCTGTGGGATTCCGAGATCCGGGGCGCGTTCCTGCACGTCCGGCGCCCGCACACGCCCGACCACTTCATCCGTGCCGGGGTGGAGGGCGTCGCCTTCCAGCTCTGGACGATCCTGCGGCGCCTGCGCATGATCGCCCGCGTCGAGGAGATCCGCGCGACCGGCGGGGTCTTCCGCTCCGCGCTGTGGCGCGACGTGGTCGCGGGAGTCCTCAACCGGCCCCTCATCGTCACGGGTTCCGCCGAGGGCTCCGGCCTGGGGGCGGCCATCCTGGGCGCCAAGGCGCTGGGCGTGGTCGACACGCTGCAGGACGGTTACGAACTCCTCCGGGGTGAGGCGATCGAGGAGCACGTCCACGTGTCGAAGGGCGACCTCGAGGCGTACGAGCGCTACCGGTACAACATGGGCAACGTCCTCCAGCGGTACGGGCGCCTCGGGGCCGACCTGCGCTGACACCCCTCGGGGGGCGAGGAGGCCGCCGGATCGGTTATGCTGGACGTCGGGTCCCCGCGCGGTGGTACCTCGCCCAACTCCCCCAGGGCCGGAAGGCAGCAAGGGTCAGTGAGCTCTGTCAGGTGCGCGGGGGCCCCTCTTCGCGGGCGGAACGGGCTTGCCGGATCGCCTGCACCAGGGCGCACGAGCCGCCATGCTGGCGGTGACCAAAGGAGGCACACGCATGGCTGGCCTGTCCCAGGACGAACTGAAGGAGATGGTCGGGCGCGCCGCGATCGAGTACGTGGCTCGCGGGTCCGTCGTGGGGGTGGGCACCGGGTCGACGACGTCCCACTTCATCACCGCCCTGGGTGAGGTCTCCGACCGGGTCGTGGGAGCCATCTCGAGCTCGGAGGCGTCCTCGGAGCAACTGCGGCGGCTGGGCATCCCGATCGTGGACGCCAATCAGGTCACCCGGCTGGACGTCTACGTCGACGGGGCCGACGAGATCGACCCGAACGGCTTCATGATCAAGGGTGGGGGCGGCGCGCTGACGCGGGAGAAGATCATCGCCGGAATGGCCGAGCGCTTCATCTGCATCGTGGACGAGTCGAAGGCCGTGGACGTCCTGGGCGCCTTCGGCCTGCCGGTCGAGGTCATCCCGATGGCGGAGAACACCGTGGCCAGGCGCTTCGCGCGCGGGGTCGCCGGCACGAGCGGCGAAGCCGTGCTGCGACGCACGGCCTCGGGCGAGGTGTACGTGACGGACAACGGCCAGCACATCCTGGACGTGCACGGGCTCCGGATCGCCGATCCACTCGCCCTGGAGGACGAGGTGAACTCCTGGCCCGGTGTCGTGACGGTCGGCGTGTTCGCGCACCAGAAGGCGGCGGTGCAGCTCCTCGGCACCCAGGACGGCCTGCGGACGACCACCTTCTGACCTCGCATCGCGCGCCACGGACCGTCGGGGCGACCCAGTAGGGTGCAGGGCGTGGCACAAGACGTGATGGGCGGGCTGTTCGACGACGGTGACGAGGTCGTCGACGAGGCCCACGACGCCTACGACCAGGACGGCCCCGACCTGTTCGGGACCGAGCCCGACGAACTGATCCTGCCCACCGAGCCCACGCCCGTCGACGATCCCGAGATGGAGATCGAGCTCGACGAGATGTCCGAGATCCCCGTCGACCCCGACGAGGTGGTGGCCGCCGACGAACCCGAGCGGGAGCCCACCCCCGCGCCCGGGCTGGCGGCTCCTCCCGCGGTCGAACGGGCCGAGGCGCCCCCACGTCCCGACGCCCCGCTCGCCCTGTACCGGCGCTACCGGCCCGACACGTTCGACCAGGTCATCGGTCAGGAGCACGTGACCGAGCCGCTCCAGCGGGCGCTGACGAACAACCGGGTCAACCACGCGTACCTGTTCAGCGGGCCCCGCGGGTGTGGCAAGACCACCTCGGCGCGCATCCTGGCCCGCTGCCTCAACTGTGAGCAGGGCCCGACGCCGACCCCGTGTGGCACCTGCCGTTCGTGTGTCGACCTCGCGCGCGGCGGCACCGGCAGCATCGACGTGATCGAGATCGACGCCGCCTCCCACGGGGGGGTCGACGAGGCGCGTGACCTGCGCGAGCGGGCGTTCTTCGCGCCGGTCCACAGCCGCTACAAGATCTACATCATCGACGAGGCGCACATGGTGACCCCGCAGGGCTTCAACGCGCTGCTCAAGGTCGTCGAGGAGCCGCCCGCCCACGTGAAGTTCATCTTCGCGACCACCGAGCCCGAGAAGGTCATCGGCACGATCAGGTCGCGGACGCACCACTACCCCTTCCGCCTGGTGCCACCGCGCACGCTGGGTGGCTACCTCGCCCAGCTCTGCGAGGCCGAGGGCGTGACGGTCGACCCCAGCGTGTTGCCCCTGGTGGTCCGGGCCGGCGCGGGTTCGGTGCGTGACTCGCTGTCCGTCCTGGACCAACTCCTCGGTGGCGCCGCCGACGAGGGGGTCAGCTACGCCCAGGCCACCGCGCTCCTCGGCTACACGCCCGACAGCCTCCTCGACGAGATCATGGACGCCTTCGCCGCAGGGGACTCCCACGGGGTGTTCGCCAGCGTCGACAAGGTCATCGAGGTGGGTCAGGACCCCCGCCGCTTCGCCGAGGATCTGCTGCGTCGCCTCCGCGACCTGATCATCGTCGCGGCCGTCCCGGACGCGCTGGCCACCGGCCTGGTCGACGTCGCGGCCGACCAGGGCGAACGCCTCACCACGCAGGCCAACGGGATGGGGCGCGGCGAGCTGACCCGGGCGGCCGAGGTCATCGCCAAGGGCTTGACCGACATGCGCGGCACCACGGCGCCGCGGCTCCACCTCGAATTGATGTGCGCCCGCGTGCTCCTCCCGGGGGCCGACGTCGACGACCGCGGCGTCCATGCACGCCTGGATCGGCTGGAACGGCGACTCCAGATGGCGGCCGGTGCCGACTCGCACGCACCGCGTCCGGAACGGGCGGAGGCCCCGGCCCCCGCGGAACGCCCGGCTGCGGAGCGTCCGGCCCCTGCCGAGCGCCCGGCCGCAGAACGCCCGGGCCCCGCAGAACGCCCGGGCCCCGCAGAACGCCCGGGCCCCGCAGAACGTCCGGCCCCCGCAGAACGTCCGGCCCCCGCAGAACGCCCGGCCCCCGCCCAGCACCCGCCGACACCGGAGCCGGTCCGCCGGCACGAGCCCGCGCAGCAGCCGCCCCCCGCCCCGAGCCGTCCGGCCGTGGCCGACCCCTGGGCGGCCCCCTGGCCGGAGACCGCTGCGGCACCGGAGGGGCGGCACCGGTCGGCACCCCCGAGCCCGGCCCAGCCGCCCGCCCAAGGCGCACCCCGTGCGTCCGGCGGGGACCCGGCCGTGCTGACCACGGCTCAGGTCCGCAACCAGTGGCCCGAGGTGCTGGACAAGATCAAGGTCCGCCGGCGGGTGACGTGGATCACGGTGCGCGAGAACGCCCAGGTGCACGACTTCAGCGGCGGGATCCTGACGTTGGCCTTCAACAACGCCGGCGCGCGGGACAGCTTCTCGCGCGGGGGCAGCGACCAGGTCGTCCGTGAGGCGGTGCTGGAGGTGCTGGGGGTCGCGCCGGCCATCCAGACCGTGGCCGGCAACGAGCCCCCGCCTGCGCCCACGCCGGCGTTCGAGAGCGCTCCGATGCCGGAGCCGAGCCCCGTCGGCACTGCGGCGTCCGTCGCCGACGCCGAGGCGGCAGCCGTGGCGGCCAAGGGCGCGGAGCAGGCGCGTGCCAACATCCAGGCCACCCAGACCGGGCCGGTGGACGAGGAGGCGGAGGTCGAGGAGTCACCCGACGACATCGACCTGGACGAGGGCCTCACCAACGCGGACGAGTTGCTCACCAAGCACCTCGGCGCCGAGTTCCTCGGTGAGGAGCCTCCCGAGGCCTGACGTGGGTGGGGGGCGTCAGGACGCCGTGGCTGTGGGCGGCGTCGGGTTGGCGCAGTACCAGAAGGTGCCGCCGCTGCCCGCGTGGTAGCTGGCCTCGTGGCCGGCGACGCTCAGCACCAGGCGGTGCCCCTCGACGAGGGCCTGCGTGTACAGCTTGCCGGGCTCGGGGCACCCGATCGCCCCGTCGGGCCAGGTCACCGCCTGGTGGAGGACGACCTTCACGGCGCTCCGCTCGACACCGAGGCGCTCGGCCTCGGCGGTGATGGCTTCCTGCACCTCGGGCCTCGCGATGACGCCGGCCGGCACGGGCCCGGTTGCTCCCCCCGTGGGCGCAGGTGCCGTGGGTGGCACCGGCTCCGGCGGCGGGGTCGTGGTGAGGGGCGGGCGTTCGCTGGCACTGTTCATGGGCTCTCCCGGTGGGGTGGAGCACCCGGCGAGCAGCAGTCCGACTGCCGCGCTGAGCGTGAGGACGCCGATGGTCGAGCGTGACGTGGCACGTCGGTGCATGAGCGTCCTCCTTGGGGACAGCGTAGTCGGGGCATCGCCTACGATGGGGCCCGACGTGAGGAGGTCACCGATGTCGATGTTCGGCACCGAGGGCGGCGGGTTCGACATGAACGCGCTGCTGGCCCAAGCCCAGGCCATGCAGGAGCAGATGCAGAACGCGCAGTCCGAGCTGGCGGAGAAGACCGTGACCGGCACCGCCGGCGGCGACCTGGTCACCGTGACGATGACGGGTTCGGGGGAACTCACCGAGGTGCGCATCGACCCCAAGGCGGTCGACCCCGAGGACACCGAGACCCTGGGTGACCTGATCGTGCTGGCCGTCCGCGACGCCAGCACCCAGGTGCAGGGCCTCGCCGCTGCGGCCATGCCGCAGATCCCCGGCCTGAGCTTCTAGGGCGTCGACGGACGTGTATGAAGGTCCCATCCAGGCCCTGATCGACGAGTTGGGCAGGCTCCCGGGGATCGGCCCCAAGGGCGCCCAGCGCATCGCGTTCCACCTGTTGAACGCAGACCGAGAGGACGTCGACCGCTTGGCCGACGCGCTCCGCGAGGTCGCCGACAAGGTGCGCTTCTGCGACATCTGCTTCAACGTGTCGGAGGAGACGACCTGCCGGATCTGCCGCGACCCGCGCCGTGACCAGTCCATCGTGTGCGTGGTCGAGGAGTCCAAGGACGTCGCCGCCATCGAGCGGACCCGTGAGTTCCGCGGCCTGTACCACGTGCTCGGCGGCGCGATCAGCCCGATCGACCACGTCGGCCCTGAGGACCTGCACGTCGCCGAACTCCTGCGTCGCCTGCAGGGCCCGGTGGTGACGGAGGTGATCCTCGCCACCGACCCGAACGTCGAGGGCGAGGCCACCGCCACCTACCTGACCCGGCTGCTGGCCGCGACCGGTATCACGATCTCGCGCCTGGCGTCAGGCCTGCCGGTGGGGGGAGACCTGGAGTTCGCGGATGAGGTCACCCTCGGCCGTGCCTTCGCCGGACGCCGACAGGTGGGGATCTGACGTGGGGGTCCGCCTGATCGCCACCGACGTGGACGGCACGCTCATCCGCTCGGACCACACCTTCAGCACGCGCAACCGCGCTGCGTTCGCCGCGGCGAAGGCCGCCGGCATCGAGGTGCTCGCCATCTCGGGACGCCAGCCCTACTCGATCGGCGCCATCGTGGCCGACTCGGCGCTGGAGGGCTTCGTGGTCGGTTCCAACGGGGCCGTCGCGGTGGATCTGGTCAAGCGCCACGTCCTGTTCGAGGAGTTGATCGACGTGGACGCCCAGCGCACCCTGACGCTCGCGATGCTGGAGGAGTTCCCGGACGCGCACGTCGTGTCGGTGCGGAACGCCGGCAACGAGTACGTCGCCCAGCACGGGTACACCGGTGAGCAGGACCCCGGTGCCGGCAGCGCGCTCTGGCCGGTGCAGCACCGCTTCGCGAGCCTCGACGAGGTCCTGGCCGAGCCGTCCCTCAAGCTCGTCGTCAAGCACCCCGACCGGAGGGTCGCCCCGGAGCGCCTGCTGGAGGTCGCCCGCGGGCTCGCGGTGCCGGGCACCCATGCCACGACGTCGGGGGCGCCCTTCCTCGAGGTCGGACGCAGCGGTGTCTCCAAGGCCACCGCGCTGGCGCGTTTCGCCGGTGACCGCGGCATCGACCCCTCCGAGGTGGTCGCGTTCGGGGACAACCTCAACGACGTCGAGATGTTGCGGTGGGCGGGTCTCGGTGTGGCGATGGGCAACGCCGTCCAGGGCGCTGTAGAGGCGGCCGACCAGGTCACCCTGCATCACGACGCCGATGGGGTGGCGGTCGTGATCGAGCGCTTGCTGGGTGTGTGACGGACGTGGCGCCGGTCACCAACGGGCGAGCGACGCCTCCAGATCGCGCGGGCGCTTGAGCCGCTGGCAGCCGGGGGCCTGCTGAACGCGCGGCGCGGCGCGGACGTCGTCGCGAGGGGCGTCGGGTGATCCTAGTCTGGGTACATGCGCGCCCTCTTCGTCGAAGCTGCCAACCCGACCGATCCGCTGGCCGCCCTCAGGGTGGGGGAGCGGCCCGCGCCGACCGTCCCCGAGGGCTGGGTGAAGGTCCGGGTGAGGGCCGCCTCGCTCAACCACCACGACATCTGGTCTCTCCGCGGGGTCGGGCTGCCCCAGGACCGCATGCCGATGATCCTCGGCACGGACGCCGCGGGGACCACCGAGGACGGACGCGAGGTCGTCATCCACTCGGTCATCGCCTCGGAGGGTTGGGTCGGTGACGAGACCCTGGACCCCAAGCGGACGCTGCTCTCGGAGCTGCACCAGGGCACCCTGGCCGAATGGGTGGCCGTCCCCGAGCGCAACCTCGTCACCAAGCCGACGGAGCTCTCCTTCGAGGAGGCCGCCTGCGTGCCGACCGCCTACCTGACCGCGTTCCGCATGCTCACGCGTGACTCCGGGTTGGGAAAGCCCGGCACGGTGCTGGTCCAGGGGGCCTCGGGTGGGGTGGCGTCCGCCGCCATCCAACTCGCCAAGGCGCTGGGCCACCGGGTGTGGGCGACCGCGCGCACCGAACAGAAGCGGGCTTTCGCGCGCGAACTCGGAGCGGACGAGGCCTTCGACCCCGGTGCCCGACTGCCCGATCGGGTCGACCTGGTCCTCGAGACCGTCGGAGAGGCGACGTGGTCCCACTCGCTGAAGTCCCTGCGCCCGGGCGGGACGGTCGTGGTGTGCGGCGCGACCTCCGGCGCGAACCCGCCCGCCGAACTGAACCGCGTCTTCTTCCTGCAGTTGAGGGTCATCGGGTCGACGATGGGCAACAAGGGCGAACTCAACGCGCTCCTGGACCTCGTGAAGCGGACCGGCCTGCGGCCCCCGATCGATCGCGTCGTGGGCTTCGACGAGGTGGCGGACGCCGTGGCGGCACTGGTGTCGGGCACCGTGCGCGGCAAGGTCGTCCTGCGTCCTTGATGGCCAGCTCCGCCCAGAACCCCCACGGCCGGTCCGGCGACGACCTGGACAGGCTGCTTCGCCGCCCACGGCACGCACCGACGGCTCCAGCCTCGGGGGAGCGTGCGTCGGACCTGGCACCCTTCGTGGCGCTGGCCACCCGGGTGGGCGCCATCGCCCTCGTCGCGGGCGCCTCGGCGGCCGAGGCCACGCAGTCGATCCTGCGGATGGCCATGTCCCGGGGCGGCCAGTTCCAGGTCGATGTCACGTTCACGTCGGTCATGGTCAGCGGCTCCGGGGGCGATGAGGAGCCGCCCGTCACCATGGTGCGCACGGTGCCCGCGCTGGCCCACGACTATGCGCGGCTGGGCCACCTCAACGGGGTCGTCGACGCGGTGTGTTCCGGTGAGCTGGACATCCGGGAGGCCACCCGCCTGCTGAAGGAGCGCGAGGAGACGGGGCGCGAGTACCGGCGGTGGGTCCTGCTGCTGGCGGCCTTCGTCCAAGGTGCGGCGATCTGCGCCCTGCTGGGCGGCGACCTGCTGGAGATGGCCGTGGCCGGCCTCGCGACGTTCCTGATCGGCGTGCTCGGCCTCGTGCTGCGGGGGCGCAGGGTCTCGTACTTCTTCGCACAGGTGGCGGCCGGCGCGATCCCGATGGTGCTCGCCATGCTGATGATGTACCTCCGGCAGCAGGGGATCGACGGGCTGTGGGCCCTGTCGCCGTCGCTGGTCGTCGCCTCGGGCATGGTGTCGATGCTGGCCGGCATGGGCGTGGTCGCCGCCGCCCAGGACGCCTTGGACGGCTACTTCATCACCGCGGGCGCCCGCGTGGTCGAACTCCTGATGCGGACCGGTGGGTTGATCCTCGGCGTCGCGGGCGTGCTGTGGTTGGGCGTCCGGATCGGGGCGCCCGCCTACCTGGCCGCCCAGGCCACCCCCATGCCGCACCCGGTCGTCCAGGTCGTCTCGGCGGGGCTCTTCACGCTGGGACTCGGGGTCGCCAGCGGGCTGGGGCCGCGTGGTGCGCTGGTCGTGGCGGGCTTCGGCAGCCTGGGCTGGGTCGCCTACCTCCTGGTGCTCACCCCGGTCGGGGGCGAGTACCCGCTCGCTGCGGGCGTCGCGGCGGCGGTCGTCGGGTTCCTCGGGCACCTGCTCGCCCGTCGGCTCGGCCCGCCCGCGATCGCCATCGTGACCGTGGGCATCGCCCCGCTCATGCCGGGCATGTTCCTCTACCGCGCGCTGTTCCGGCTCGTGGTCGGTGTCCCCGCGGTG
Source organism: Propioniciclava sp. LT294 (assembly GCF_059516005.1). Taxonomy (NCBI): domain Bacteria; kingdom Bacillati; phylum Actinomycetota; class Actinomycetes; order Propionibacteriales; family Propionibacteriaceae; genus Propioniciclava; species Propioniciclava sp. LT294. The sequence continues at coordinate 57,436 of NZ_JCAKNG010000005.1, read as the reverse complement.
GACCCGGGCGACTCGGCCCCCGAGTTGCTCATGCTGTCCGCGCTCACCGGGATCGGGCTGGCCCTCGGCAGCTCGGTGGGCGCCGTCATCGGCCGCCAGTTGTCCCTCCCCACGGACAGGGTGGCGCGCCTGGCCACCCTGTTCTCGCTGCGGCGGGGCCTGCTCCGCCGTCACTGAGCCGCGAGCCCGCCTCGGCGACCTAGCCGAGCACGCCCGCCAGCAGGAGGAACCCGATGGTGAACCCCGCGAGGACGACCACGAGCGGGGCGATCGCCACCGGACGGATCTCCGCCGGCACCGCACGCAGCAGGAAGAACGAGCCGACGACCGCGAGGACCCCGAGGCCGGTCAGCACCCAGAGCAGGCCGTGGAACATGCCCTCATCCTCGCATGTAGAATGTGTGGCGTCCGCAAGGCATGGATGGGGCCATCACCCCGGAGCTGCCGGAAGAACGGGCCCGACCATCGGGTGGGAGCCTCACTAGACCCGGCTGCGGCGAGCAAGAGTGGGGTCCACCACGAGCCCAAGGGCGACGGGTGGGTCCAAGGAGGGTGGTACCGCGGGGCTCGGCCTCGTCCCTTCGTCCGCACGGCTCAACACCGAGGAACGAAGAGGAACACCCATGACCCAGCCCGGGTACAACGCCGTCGCCCCGCAGGTCGACCTGCCGGCGATGGAACACGACGTCCTCGCCTTCTGGCAGGCGAACGACACGTTCGCCAAGTCGATCGAGCGCACCGCGGACGGCCCGCGCTGGACCTTCTACGAGGGTCCGCCCACCGCCAACGGCATGCCCGGCACGCACCACATCGAGGCGCGGGTGTTCAAGGACGTGTTCCCGCGCTTCAAGACCATGCAGGGCCACCTCGTCGAGCGCAAGGCCGGCTGGGACTGCCACGGGCTGCCCGTCGAGCTCGCCGTCGAGAAGGAGCTCGGCTTCAACGGCAAGCCCGACATCGAGAAGTACGGCATCGAGGAGTTCAACGCCCGCTGCCGCGAGTCCGTCGGACGCCACGTCGGCGCCTTCGCCGAACTGACCGAGCGCATGGGGTACTGGGTCAACATGGACGACGCCTACTGGACGATGTCCACCGACTTCGTCCAGTCGGTGTGGTGGTCGCTGAAGGAGATCCATTCCCAGGGCCGCCTCGTCGAGGACTACCGCGTCGCGCCGTACTGCCCCCGCTGTGGCACCACCCTGTCTGACCATGAGCTCGCCCAGGGGTACGAGGACGTCACCGACCCGTCGGTCTACGTCCGGTTCCCGCTCACGTCCGGGCCGTTCGAGGGCAAGGCCGACCTGCTCGTCTGGACCACGACGCCCTGGACGCTCGTCTCCAACACCGCGGTCGCCGCCCACCCCGACGTCACGTACGTCCTCGCGTCCTCCGGCGACGACACCCTCGTCATCGCCGAGCCGCTCGCCGAGAAGGTGCTGGGCGACGGCTGGATGCTCGGGCCGTCCTTCTCCGGCAAGGAGATGGAGGGCTGGCGCTACCAGCGTCCGTTCGACCTCGTGGAGTTCCCGGACGTCGTCGGCGGCACCCACTACGTCGTCAACGCCGAGTACGTGACCGTCGAGGACGGAACGGGTCTCGTCCACCAGGCGCCCGCCTTCGGTGAGGACGACATGATCACCTGCCGCGCCTACGGGCTGCCGATGGTGAACCCCATCCGTCCGGACGGCACCTTCGAGGAGTCGGTCCCCCTCGTGGGCGGCCAGTTCTTCAAGACCGCCGACAAGGCGCTCGTCGCCGATCTGCAGGCCCGGGGCCTCATGTTCCGCGTCCTCGACTACGACCACAGTTACCCGCACTGCTGGCGCTGCCACACCACGCTGCTCTACTACGCGCAGCCGTCGTGGTACATCCGCACGACCGCGATCAAGGACGCGCTCGTCCGCGAGAACGAGCAGACCAACTGGTACCCCGAGCACATCAAGCACGGCCGCTACGGCGACTGGCTGAACAACAACGTCGACTGGGCCCTGTCGCGCAAGCGTTACTGGGGCACGCCGCTGCCCATCTGGCGCTGCGAGGACGACCACCAGGTGTGCGTCGGGTCGCTCGCGGAGCTGTCCGAGCTGACGGGGCGCGACCTGTCGGAGCTGGACCCGCACCGTCCGTTCGTGGACGACATCACCTTCGGCTGCCCGACCTGTGGGAAGCCCTCCCACCGGGTGCCCGAGGTGATCGACGCCTGGTACGACTCGGGCTCCATGCCGTTCGCCCAGTGGGGCTTCCCGTGGGCGGAGGGTTCGAAGGAGAAGTTCGAACAGGCGTTCCCCGCCGACTTCATCTGCGAGGCGATCGACCAGACCCGCGGCTGGTTCTACTCCCAGATGGCGGTCAGCACGCTGGTGTTCGACCAGTCCGACTTCAGGAACGTGCTGTGCCTCGGCCACATCCTCGCCGAGGACGGCCGCAAGATGTCCAAGCACCTGGGGAACATCCTCGAGCCGATCCCGCTGATGGACCAGCACGGCGCGGACGCCGTGCGCTGGTTCATGGCCGCGGCCGGCTCGCCGTGGTCGTCGCGCCGGGTGGGTCACGGGGCCATCCAGGAGACCGTGCGCAAGGTGTTGCTGACGTTCTGGAACGCGGTCAGCTTCCAGTCGCTGTACGCCCGCACCAACGGGTGGGTCCCGGTCGGGGAGGCCCCCGACCTCGCCGGGCGCCCCGTCATGGACCGCTGGCTGGTGGCCGTCCGCAACGAACTCGTCGACGACGTGACCGACGCGCTGGAGAACTTCGACACCCAGCGCGCGGGCTCCCTGCTGAGCGAGTTCGTCGACGACCTGTCGAACTGGTACGTGCGCCGCTCGCGCCGCCGCTTCTGGGACGGCGAGGCGTCGGCCCTGTGGACCCTGCACGAGACCATCGACGTCGTCACCCGCCTCATGGCCCCGATGGCGCCGTTCATCACCGAGCGCGTGTGGCAGGACCTCGTGGTCGCCGCCGTCCCGGACGCCCCGGAGTCGGTCCACCTGGCCACCTGGCCGCTGCCGGACCCCGCCGGCGAGGACCACGACCTGGTCGAGGCCATGCGCCTGACCCGCCGTCTGGTCGAGCTCGGACGCGGCGCACGCTCGGAGGCGCAGGTCAAGACCCGCCAGCCGCTGAGGCGACTGCTGGTGCCGAGCGCGTCCTTCGCCCGGCTGAGCGACGAGTTGGTCGCCGAGATCGCGGCCGAGCTCAACGTCGGCGCGGTCGAGTCCTTCGCGTCGGCCGGTGACCTCGTCGACCACTCCGCCAAGGGCAACTTCCGGGCGCTGGGCAAGCGCTTCGGCAAGGACACCCCGAAGGTCGCCCAGGCGATCGCCGAGGCGGACGCCGCGGCCCTGGCCGCCGCGCTGGCCGAGACCGGCCGGGCGACCGTGCCGTGGGACGGCGGCACCGTGGTGACCGCCGACGAGGTGATCGTGTCCGAGCGTCCGCGCGAGGGCTGGTCGGTCGTGAACGAGCAGGGCGAGACCGTCGCGCTCGACCTCGAGCTGACCCCCGAACTGGTGCGCGCGGGTCTCGTCCGCGAGGTCGTCCGCATGGTCCAGGACGCGCGCAAGCGCCAGGGCCTGGAGGTCTCCGACCGGATCTCCCTGACGTGGTCGGCGGGCGGCGAGCTGGGCGAGGCGCTCCGCGAGGCGTCCGACTTCGTGGCGGACGAGGTGCTGGCGACCGCGATGGCCGAGGGGGAGCCGACGGGCACGGTCGTGTCCGACGACGAGCTGGGACTGAGCTTCTCGGTGGCCAAGGCCTGACGCGGGCACGGAGGTGCGCGGGCGGCGTGCCGGCTGCGGTTCGGTGGCCGGTCCCGGAGGGGCCCCCTGTGAGACGGCGCCTAGGCCGTCCCCCACAGCAGGGCGGCCCGCCCCTCGGGGCTGGTGAGCATGCCGGCCGCGTCATGCCCCACGCCCGGCACGACGACCACGCGGTGCTGGATCCCCGTGCCGACGCCCAGGTGGTCCAGCAGGTGCCGGTGGTAGTTGAGGGCGCGCTCCTCCCGGTCGTCACCCTGGGCCATCGCCGCGCAGGTGCGGTCGAGAGAGCCTGAACGCGGGTCGTCGTCGGCCGAGCCGACGAGGTAGCGGACGGTCCGGGCGGCGTACTGCTCCTGGACCTCCCGCGCCGACAGCCGCGCGGCGTAGCCGTCGCGGTGGGCCAGGCCGTAACGCCAGTGGTCGTACTCGGGGCAGGACGCCGTGGGTCCCGGCCGGTCCGGTGAGAACCACAGGTAGGTGGACGGGTTCAGCACGAGGTAGGAGTGCAGGGTCACGGGGGAGACCGCCGCGTACCGGTTGGTGAACTGCGCCCCTCCGGAGAACCCGACGAGCGAGACCCGGCGGTCACCGAACGAGGCGACGAGGTCGTCCAGCACCTCGTACGACGAGGCCCCCGCCGAGGATGTCGCACCCGCGGGCCACACCATCTCGCCCCAGACATGGCCGCCGGCCGGGGCGTCCACGCGGCTGGCGAAGAGGGGGGCCACGACCACCGTGTCCTCGCCCTCAGCCCCCAGCCCGGCCACGACGGCCCGGCGCATGCCGCAGGCGTTCCGTTCCAGGCCGTGCACCGCCACGATGACGTGCCGGACGTCGTCGGTCCACTCCTCCAGGGGGAGCCGCGCGCAGTAGGCCAACGCGGCACCCGCCACCCGGGTGGTGTGCGCCAGGTCGCCGCGCAGCGGCTGGGCGAGGGGGGCCTGCGCGCACGCGTTCAACGCGAGCGACGCCACCAGGGTGCCCACGGCTGCCAGCCGCCTCACCCGCCCACCTGCTCGTCCCAAGCGGCTGCGAACACCTCGTCCATGGATTCAAGGTAGGCCCGCGAGAGGTGGTTGGAATCCATGTAGACGTAGGTGTTTCCGATGACGCCGGGGCACCTGCCCGGAGCGGCCGGGGGGCACAACCAGTCGGAGAAGTCGAGGTAGTACTGGTTCGGCAGATCCGCCAGGGCGCCCTTGGGCCACTCGGCGGCGAGCTTGACGGCACGGCTGTCGGAGCAGCGCGGGTCGTCCGTCCCGTAGCGCTGGACGCACTCGGGCATGTCGAAGGTCCAGCGCGGGTTGTCGCGGATGTTGACCACCGCTATCCCGTCGTGGGCGACCGGCGCGATCGCCGCGGCCCAGCCCCAGTCGTCGTGCTCGGGTCCCTCGGCCACCGTCGAGGAACCGACGCTGACCACGTGGTCCGGACGGGTGTGCAGCAGCCAGGCGATCGCCTCCTGCGTGTACTCCTGGCATCCGGCATCCGGGTTCGGTGAGCCGACACGACAGGCGGCGCGGCCGTAGGCCATGACGCGCCAGCCGCGTTCCTCGGCCAGCGGAATGATCGTCGTCAGCCACTGGAACGCGTGGCTGTCGCCGACGACGGCCACCACCCGCGTGGGGTCGCCGTCAGGCTCGATCACCCCACACCACCCCAGGTCCGGACGCGGTGGGTGGTCCTCGCGCGAGGGGTCGCACGGAGGGAGCTCCCGCGGCCAGTCGAGGGCGATCGCCCGGTCGCCCGGGGCGATACCGCGACCGGGGGTGGGCTCGGGTGCCGGTGCCGGGAGCGAGGGGAGGGGCGGGGTGTCCGGGGTCGGGGAGGTGGTGGGGGAGGGCGCGGGCGAGAGTGCGCGGGCGCCCGGCCGCTGCTCGGGCGGGAGGTCCGCCGTGGCGCGCTCGTCCCGGTCGATGAGCGCCGAGACGCCGCCCAGGACGGACACCGCCATGAGGGTGAACGCCGCGATCGCGGTGGCCGCGTACCGCTTGGACCGCAGCAGGTCGAGCTGGTGGAACCGCCGCTCCACCAGCCGGGTCGACAGGTCGGCCAGGACAAGGGAGAGCAGCAGGATCGTCACCGAGTCCCGGACGCCGGTGCGCGGGTCGCCGTTCGAGGTCAGCACGACGGTGAAGACGTAGACCGGCCAGTGCCACAGGTACAGCGAGTAGGCGCGGTTGGCGATGAACGTGACCGGACGCCGGGACAGCCACCAGGCGGCGTGTCCGGGGTCGTCGGCGTTGGGACCCGCCATGATCACGAGCGCTGCGGCCGCCAGCGGCGGCACCGCCGCCCAGGCCGGGAACGCGCCGCGTCCCCAGATGAAGCCGGTGACCAGCAGCAGGGCCACCCCCGCCCACGACAGGGCGCGTGCGACCCGGACCGGCGGGCGGGCGCCGGGCAGCAGGGCGACCAGCCCCGCGCCCGTGAACTCCCAGGCGCGTGTCCAGGTCTCGAAGTAGGCGGCGGCCGGGTCGACCCCGACCCGGTGGACCGCCCACGCGAACGAGGCCACCGTGGCCGCGCCCAGCACGACCGCGAGCGTCCGCCTGACCGGGATGTGGGCCCTCCGCTCCAGGAACGCCGAGGCGACGAAGACCAAGGGGAGCAGGACGAACAACTGGCCCTGGAGCGACAGGCTCCAGAAGTGCTGGAACGGGTTGAGGCGCTGGGGGTCCGCCACCATGTAGTTGGCCTGGTCGGCGATGAGGCGCCAGTTCTCCCGGTAGATGAGGGAGGCCCGGGCGTGGTTGAGCAGACTCTCGTAGCGGGTCGGCGGGAGGACGAGCCAGCCCACCGCCGTGGTCGCCGCGGCGACGATCGCCGCCATCGGCACGAGGCGCCGGAAGCGCTGGACCAGGAAGTCGGACAACGTGAACGCCGTCCCCTTGCGCACGAAGCTCCCGGTCATCAGGAACGCGGAGACGAACAGGAAGACGTCGACGCCCCCCGAGACGCGGCCCGAGGTCCACAGGTGGTAGGCCACGACGAGCAGGATCCCAAGGCCGCGCAGCCCATGGATCTCCGGGCGGAAGCCGGATGGTGGTGGCGGCATGGTTCCTCTTGGGTCGACGGTGGGGCCGTCCCAGCGTAGCCGGGGTCTCCCTGAGTCCCCCCGGAGTGGGCCGTGCGGGGTCGTGGGTGAGGAAACCCAATTCCGGGCCCAGCTCGTCATCCACCCTTGTGGCCGACGGGTTTGTGGGCAAGGGTGATGAGTACGTCCTCTGTCCGAGGGAATCCCGCTCAACCGGGATGTTGTCATCACTGAACGACATCGAACGAAGGAGGCACCATGTTCCACGAGAGCGACATCGACCGCCTGCGGAGTGCAACGGCCCACGACCCCAACGGGGAGCGCATCGGTGGCATCGGCGAGGTCTACCTCGACGACCAGACGGGCAAGCCCATGTGGGTCACCGTCCACACCGGCTTCTTCGGCCTGAGGACCAGCTTCGTGCCGCTCGCGGGAGCCAGGTTCTCCGATGACGACCACCTCGTCGTCGCCCACCACAAGGACGTCGTCAAGGACGCGCCGAACATCTCCGAGGATGGGCACCTCGACCGTTCCCAGGAGGACGAGCTCTACCGCTACTACGGCGTGAGCGCGGACGAGGTGGCCTCCGACGCGATGCGGACCCGCCGCTGGTCGGACGAGCGCGAGCACGCGCGCGATGGCCGCGATGACGGTCCGCTGTTCGACCGTGACAATGACGGGCGCGGCCCGGTGGCGGAGGTTCTGGACGGTCCCGACGGCTCGCCCACCGACACCCGTGGCGACCGCGAACACAACCCGCACGGCAACCGCGGTTATGCCGGGGACACCGGGGGCCTCGACGCTCCGGACGACCCGCGGGGCCCGCGTCCCTGACGGCCCGGCGGGACACCCCGCGTCCCCTGACCCCCGGGTCAGGGGACGCGGTGCGTCCAGGCGTCGGTGAGGAACTTGGTCTCCATCAGCTCGCGGGCTTCGGCCAACTCGGAGCCCGAGTACGAGCCCGGGCGGGTCTGGTGCGTGGCAGCGAAGGACGCCATGAAGCGCCGGATGATCTCGTCCCGCGGGAGGCCCGTCTGTGAGCGCATGGGGTCCACGCGCTTGTTGGCCGACTTCGTGCCCTTGTCCGACATCTTCTCCCGGCCGATGCGCAGCACGTCCAGCATCTTGTCGGCGTCGATGTCGTACGCCATCGTCACGTGGTGCAGGACCGACCCCGCCGCGAACCGCTTCTGGGCGGCTCCGGCGATCTTGCCCTTGTCCGAGGCGATGTCGTTGAGCGGGACATAGCGCGCCTTGATCCCGACGTCCGCCAGGGCGGTCATCACCCAGTCGTCGAGGAAGGCGTAGCTCTGCTCGAAGCTCAGCCCCTCGACCAGCGAGGTCGGGACGTGCAACGAGTAGGTGATGCAGTTGCCCGGCTCCATGAACATCGCCCCGCCGCCCGAGATGCGCCGCACGACCCGGATGCCGTGCCGGTCGGCGCCCTCCTGGTCGATCTCGTTCACGTAGCTCTGGAAGCTGCCCATCACGACGAGCGCGGAGTCCCAGTCCCAGAACCGCAGCGTGGGCGGCCGCGTCCCCGCGGCGACCTCGCGGGTGAGCACCTCGTCGAGGGCGACGTGCATCGCCGGATCCAACGTCACCGGTCCGATGAGGTCGAAGGTGTGGTTGGCCCAGCCGGTCGCCTTGCCGAGTGCCCGCCGGACGGCGATGCCGACGGACGCCGGGGTGAACCCGATCATCTCGACGTGCTCGGGCAGCGCCGCCTCGATGGCGCGCCCCAGCGTCTCCGCGCTCGCGGTGTCCGGCTGCCCGGCGAGGGCGGCGTTGATGTCCTCGAGCGCGTCGTCCGGTTCGAGGAAGAAGTCGCCGTGGACGGCCGCCCGGGTGATGACCCCGTCCGCCACGTCGACGTCGACCGCGACCAACTTGCCGCCCGGGACCTTGTACTCGCCACGCATGGTGGCAGCCTAGCCAGCTAGCGCTGCAGGTACGGCGGTGGCTTTCGCTGGTTGCTGGCGAGCTGGCTCAGGATGATCGAGCCGACGATCGCGATCCCGATGAAGGTCCACCAGCTCCCGGTGAGGATGCCCATGACGATCGCGGCCGGCCAGATGACGCGGCGCGCCACGCCGATCCAGTCGGTGCCGCCGCCCGTCCCCGGGGGCGATGCTGTGGGCCGGGCCGTGACCGACGAACCGTGGGCCGGCGCCCAACCGAGCGGCGGGGCGCTGGGGCCGGAGGTGTCCGGGCGGGGGGCGGGCAGGTCGGCGAACAGCGGCTGGAAGTCCGCGGCGATGCGCGCGGCCAGTGCCGCGGAGAGTCGCTCGTCGAACTCGCCAGCGTCCAGGCGTCCGGCCTCGAAGTGATCGCGGAGCATCTGGGACGCGGTGTCCCGCTCGGCGTCCGACAACCGTTGGGGTACCGGGTCGTGGGTCATGCATCTCTCCTGTCCGGGACCATCCTCGCACGGTGCCCGGCGCCCGGCGGTTGGGAACGCCCTGTGCTCCGGCCGGCGCCGTGGCAGAGTTGGTCCCGCTCACGAAGGAAGGGGACCCGACAGTGCGTGTGGTGCAGAAGTTCGGTGGCTCGTCGGTGGCGGACGCCGCCAGCATCAAGCGCGTCGCCCAGCGCATCGTCGCGACGAAGGAGCAGGGCTTCGAGGTCACCGTGGTGGTGTCGGCCATGGGCGACACCACGGACGAGCTCCTCGACCTGGCCCAGCAGGTCAGCCCCCACCCGCGCGCCCGCGAGATGGACATGCTGCTGACCGCGGGTGAGCGCATGTCGGCGGCGCTCCTGGCCATGGCCATCAACGACCTCGGTCACACGGCGCGCTCCTTCACGGGCTCCCAGGCCGGGGTCATCACGTCCGACAAGCACGGCGACGCCCGCATCATCGACATCACGCCCGGTCGCATCGAGTCGGCCCTCGATGAGGGTGACATCGTCATCGTCGCGGGCTTCCAGGGCGTCTCGCAGACCACCAAGGACATCACCACGCTCGGGCGCGGGGCGTCCGACACCACGGCCGTCGCCCTGGCCGCCGCCCTCAAGGCCGGCTACTGCGAGATCTACTCCGACGTCGACGGTGTCTTCACCGCCGACCCCCGGATCGTGCCGGGTGCGCAGCGCCTCCCGGAGATCAGCTACGACGAGATGCTGGAGATGGCCGCGAACGGCGCCAAGATCCTGCATCTGCGCTGCGTTGAGTACGCCCGCCGCGAGAACGTCCCGGTGCACGTCCGGTCGTCGTTCTCCGACAAGCCCGGCACCTGGGTCCAGCACATCGACGAGGAGGATTCCGTGGAGAACCCGATCATCACCGGCATCGCGCACGACCGCCGCGAGGCCAAGATCACCGTGGTCGGCGTGCCGGACCGGGTGGGTGCCGCCGCCGAGGTCTTCACCACCGTGGCGAACGCGGGCATCAACATCGACATGATCGTCCAGAACGTGTCCGTCGAGGGTGGCACCACGGCGATCTCCTTCACGCTCCCGCAGTCGGACGGCGACAAGGCCATGGAGGTCCTGCGCGCAGCCCAGCCGACGATCGGCTTCACCGAGCTGATCTACAACGACAGGATCGGCAAGCTCTCGATCATCGGCGTCGGCATGCGCTCGCACCCCGGCGTCTCGGCGACCGCGTTCCGTGCACTGGCCGAGGCCGGCATCAACATCGAGATGATCTCCACCTCGGAGATCCGGATCTCGGTGCTGGTGGACGTCGACGAGCTCGACAAGGCCGTGCGGGCCGTCCACACCGCCTTCGGCCTGGACGCCGAGGGGCAAGCGGTCGTCTACGCGGGCACGGGTCGCTGACAACGGGGTATGCTTGGCCCTCGACAGGGGAGCGCCGCAGGGGCGCTGAGAGTGCGGAGCACCGCAGACCCTCGAACCTGATCCGGTCAGCACCGGCGTAGGGAGTCGAGTTCTCACCCGGCCAGTGATGGTCGGCCCCTCCAGAAGAGGAGGAAGCAAGCGTGTACCAGCCCATCCGCCTGCCGGCGGTCGCCCTCGTGGCAGGCCTGTCGTTGGCCCTGGCGTCCTGCGTGAGCGCCCCGACGGCCACGTCGTCGGGAGCCGCGGGTTCGTCGGCGGCGCCGGGCGCCGCGTCCGCGACACCGGCGAAGAGCACCAAGCTGACCGTGGTGACCCACGACTCGTTCAACGTCAGCGAGGAATTGCTGACGAAGTTCAGGACCGACTCCGGCCTGGACGTGACGTTCGTCGCCCCCGGGGATGCGGGGACCCTGACCAACCAGCTCGTCCTGACCAAGGACTCCCCTCTCGGCGACGTCGTCTTCGGCATCGACAACACCTTCGCGGGGCGCGCGCTGTCGGAGGACATCATCGCCCCGTACCGGAGCGCAGCCCTCCCCGCCGCGGACGCCGAGGCGCTCAAGGCCGACGGTTCCGGCCGCCTCGTCCCGATCGACTTCGGCGACGTGTGCATCAACGCCGACTCCGCGTGGTTCCAGGCCAACGGCAAGGCCGTCCCGACCAGCCTCGACGACCTCACCAAGCCCGAGTACGCCAAGCTGCTCGTCGTCCCGAACGCCGCGTCCAGCTCGCCGGGCCTGGCCTTCCTCGTGGCGACCGTGGGTGCGAAGGGTGACCCGGGTTGGGTCGATTACTGGAAGCAGCTCAAGGACAACGGCGTGCTCGTGGCCAAGGACTGGACCGAGGCCTACACCGTCCAGTTCTCCGGCAGCACCGGCAAGGGCCCGCGTCCGCTCGTGCTGAGCTACTCGACGTCCCCGGCGTTCGAGGTCGTCGATGGCAAGGAGCCCCCGACCACGTCACTGCTGCAGACCTGTTTCCGCCAGGTCGAGTACGCGGGCGTCATCAAGGGGGCTGCCAACCCCGAGGGCGCGAAGGAGTTCATCGACTTCATGCTGAGCCCCGAGGTGCAGGCCGACATCCCGGGCCAGATGTACATGTACCCGGCCGTCCGTTCCACGGCCCTGCCCGAGGAGTGGGTGAAGTACGCGCCGCTGTCCGACTCCCCGTTCCAGGTCCCGGCCGAGGAGATCGCCGCGAAGCGGGATGGTTGGATCCGTACCTGGACGTCGACGGTCGTTGGCTGACCGGGTCGTGACGAGGAGGTTCCCCCGGGCACCGCACGGGGGAACCGTCCTCGCCTGGACGTCGGCGGGCGCGATCCCGCTGGCGTTCCTCACGATCTTCTTCGCCTGGCCGGTCGTGACGCTGGTGGGCCGGGGCTTCTTCCCGGACGGGTTCTTCACCCTCGACGGGTTCCTCCAGGTCTTCTCCGAGGACCGGACCTGGCGCGTCATCCGCACGACGCTGGCCCAGGCGGCGGCCGGCACGGTGGTCTCCGTGCTGCTGGGCGTCCCGGGGGCGTGGGTGCTGTACCGGACGCGCTTCCCCGGCCGGTGGCTCGTCCGCGCCGTCGTGACGGTTCCGTTCGTCCTGCCGAGCGTGGTCGTCGGCGTCGCGTTCAAGGGATTGGTCATCTCGACGGGACCGCTGGGGCACCTCAACCTCGACGGCGAGTTCGCGGTCATCGTGGCCAGCCTCGTGTTCTTCAACTATGCGGTGGTCGTCCGCACGGTCGGGGCCCTGTGGGCCTCCCTCGACCCGCGGACCGAACAGGCGGCGTCCGTGCTCGGCGCCTCGCCGCGCCGCGTCTTCTGGACCATCACCATCCCGGCGCTGGCTCCCGCGATCGCCTCGGCGGCCGCCTTGGTGTTCCTGTTCTGCGCGTCGGCCTATGGCGTGGTCATGGTGCTGGGTGGGGCCTCCTACGGGACCATCGAGACCGAGATCTGGTTCCTCACCACCCAGTTGCTCGACCTGACCGGCGCCGCCGCGCTGTCGATCGTCCAGCTGGTCGTGGGCGGGACCGCCCTCATCATCGCCAGCCGCCTGCAGGCCACGCAGGCCCGCGCGCAGCGCCTGCGGACCGATGAGTCCATGGAGGCGCCCTGGTCGCGGCGCCGCGACGGGGGTCCCAGCCTTGTCACCGCGGTGGTCGTCCTCGGCCTGCTGGTGTTCCCCCTGGCGACGTTGGTCCAGCGGAGCCTCGCCACGGCATCCGGCCACGGGCTGGAGCACTACGCCAACCTCGCCACCACCGGCGGTGGGACGCTGTCGGTGCCCGTCTGGGTGGCCGCGGCGAACTCGCTGCGTACGGCGTCCGTCGCGACCGTGCTCGCGCTCGTGCTGGGCCTGCTCGTCAGCCTCGTCGTCTCCCGCCGCCCCCGCAACGAGGCCGGACGCCGTGCGCTCGGCCTGCTGGACGGTGCCTTCATGCTGCCCTTGGGCGTGAGCGCGGTGACCGTCGGCTTCGGGTTCCTGATCACGCTCAACAGGCCGCCGCTGGACCTCCGCAGCTCGCTCGCACTCGTGCCCATCGCCCAGGCCATCGTGGCGCTGCCGCTGGTGGTCCGGGTGTTGCTGCCGGTGCTGCGCGCCATCGACCCCCGCCTGCGCGAGGCCGCGGCCGTGCTCGGGGCCGGCCCGGGCAAGGTGCTGCGCGACATCGACCTGGCGTTCCTCGGGCGTGGCCTGGGGTTGGCGACCGGATTCGCCTTCGCCACCGCGCTGGGGGAGTTCGGCGCGACGTCGTTCCTGGCGCGACCCGACCAACCCACCCTGCCCGTGGTGGTGTTCCGCCTCATCGGACGTCCCGGCGCGGACAACCAGGGCATGGGCTTCGCGGCGGCCGTCCTGTTGGCGGTCGGCTGTGCGATCGTGATGGGGTTGGCTGAGAGGATGAGGCCGCAGGAGGCGACGACATGGTGACCGACCAGGCCGGGCTCGGCGTGCACGACGTGGTCGTGCGCTACCGGGTCTCGACCCAGCAGCCGGGATACACGACCCCGGCCAAGCGACCGATCCTCTCGTGGGCCTCGCCCAAGCGGCGCCCGGTGGAGCCGGACGAGGGCCGGGTCGTGACCGCGATCGACGACGTCTCGTTGGACGTCGCGCCGGGCGAGATCGTGGCCCTGCTCGGGGCGTCCGGCTCGGGCAAGTCCTCGCTCCTGCGCGCGATCGCCGGCCTGGAACCCTTGGCGGCCGGCCGCATCACCTGGGCCGGGCGCGACATCTCCGCCACCCCCACCCACAAGCGCAACTTCGGGATGATGTTCCAGGATCCCGCGCTGTTCCCCAGCCTCAATGTCGGGAAGAACGTCGCCTACGGCCTCCACCAGGTGCCGCGCGGGCAGCGAGCCGCGATCGTGGAGCACGTCCTCGAACTCGTGGGGCTGCCCGGTTTCGCCGGCCGGAAGACCACCGAGCTCTCGGGAGGACAGGCCCAGCGGGTTGCGCTCGCGCGGTCGCTCGCACCCTCCCCCCGGTTGCTGCTGCTGGACGAGCCCCTGTCCGCGCTGGACCGGGGGCTCCGCGAGCGCCTGGTCGAGGTGCTGGCGGAGGTGCTCCGCGAGACGAGGACCACCGCCGTCCACGTCACCCACGACCAGGACGAGGCCTTCGCACTCGCCGACCGTGTCGCGATCCTCGCCGACGGCAGGATGCTCCAGATCGACACGCCCGGGAACCTCTGGCGCCACCCCGTCTCGGCCGAGGTCGCGACGTTCCTCGGGTACTCGGGCTTCCTCACGCAGAAGGACGCCGACGCCCTCGGGTTGGGGGCGCTGGCCGCCGATCACGTGATCGCGCTGGGGCCGAACAGCCTCAGCGTCGATCCCGGTGGGCTCCACCTGTTGGTCAAGGACCAGAAGGTGCGCCGTGGCCATGTCCAGGTCACCGTGGTGTTGCCCAGTGGAGCCAAGGCCGAGATGCGGCTCCCCGAGAAGCTGGGAGCCGCAACCGTGGGCGTCCGCACGGACGCCGATGCCGTGGCCGTGATCGGCTGATCGCCTACGGGGGCCCGGCGAGAGCGCCCTCCACTTCACGGGTTGCGCGCCGCAGGGATGACACCAGACCGCGGACGGCGGTGGGCTCGAAGCGGCTCGCCGGCATGGCGATGGACAGGGAGGCGACCGCGACGCCCTCCGAACCCCGGATGGTGTGGCCCAGCGCGAGCACGCCGCGCTCGGAGAGGCCGTTGTTCATCGCGAAGCCCTGTTGCCGCACCGACTCCAACCGGGCGAACAGCATGTGGAAGTCCGGCGGTTCCTCCCCCTCGGGTGCCTGGGCGTAGAGCTTGCGGATCGCGTCGTCGTCCCACTCGGCCAGCATCGCCAGGCCGCCTGACGTGCGATGGGCCGGGAACACCATGCCGGTCCGGTGACCCACCCGGAGGTGGTGGGCGCATTCCACCTCGGCCACGAAGCGGATGTGCCGCTGAGTCAGGATCATCATGGTGACGGTCTCGCCCGTCGCGTTCATCAGGCGCGTCATGGGTCCCAACGCGGCATCGCGGAGGTGGCCCGTCGTGCCGGGCGGCTGATCCACCTGGGCGAGGACCGGTCCCACCCGGTAGGAGCGGCCGTCGCGCGTCGCGAAGTCGCGGTAGACCAGCATCGCCAGCAGACGGTGCGCCGTGCTGGGGGCCACCCCCAGGTGCGCGGCCGCGTGCGACACGGTCGTGGTGCCCTCGAGTTGGAGGAGCGCCGCGAGCCGCAGGGCGTGGTCCACGCTGCTGATGGCGTAGGACGGACGCTCCTTGGACGATGTTGCCTGTCTGACCATGCTCACGCTGTCCACTCGGGGGATTCTGCTCTGGAGAACAACCTTACGCGCGGACCGCTCCGTGGAGCACAGTATCCTCATGACGACATCGCTGTCTCCGCGCACCGCGGTGCGCTCCAAGCCGGCTTGGCTGGTGATCCTGCTCTGCTGGTTGATCGTGGTCCTCGACGGCTACGACCTCATCGTTTACGGCACGACGCTGCCCGCCATCATGGCGATGAAGGAGCCCGGGTGGGGGCTCAACCCCACCGAGGCTGGCTTCATGGGCTCGCTCGTGTTCGTGGGGGCCCTCTTCGGAGCACTGGGCGCCGGGGACATCGCCGACCGCCTCGGTCGCAAGAAGACCATCATCGCGTGTGGCCTCCTCTTCACGGTGTTCACCATGGCGATCTACTTCGCGATCAACAAGGAGATGTTCGGCGCCTTCCGGTTCATCGCGGGCGTGGGCCTCGGCGGCCTGGTGCCTTCGGCGAACGCCATCACCGCGGAGTTCGTGCGCGTGCGCCAGCGCTCCTTCATCTCGACGATCATGATGTCCGGCATCCCCATCGGCGGCTCGATCGCAGCCCTGCTCGGTCTCGTCATGCTGCCCGTTCCCGGATGGCGAGCCATGTACCTCGTCGCCGGCGTCGGCATCGTCATCCTGGCCGTGGCTGCCTGGATCATGCCCGAGTCGCCCGCGTGGCTCCGCTCCAAGGGGCGGGAGGCAGAGGCGCGACGGGTGGCGGCGGAGTGGGGGGTCGACCACACCCTCGAGGAGGTCGTCGCCTCCCACGACGAGACCCCGGCCGAGGCCGAGGCCGAATCCGCTTCCCCGCACCCCCAGGGCCTCCGCGCGCTGTTCTCGCCCCGCTGGGGCATTGCCACGGCCATGTTCGCGACGGCGTCCATCTTCACGCTCTTCACCTGGTACGGCCTCGGCACCTGGCTCCCCAAGCTGATGGGCGCCGACCCGCACTACACCACCTTGATGTTCAATCCGCTGTTGTTCCTGCTCAGCCTGAACATCGGCGCCGTCATCGGGTCCTTCGCGACCGCGTGGGCGGGCGTCCGGTTCGGACCGCTGCCGTCGGGCATCGTCGCCGCGCTGTTCGCGGCGCTGGGGCTGGCCTTCCTGCTCACGTACCCCGACAGCCCGATCATGGCCAACCTCGCGCTCGTCCTGGCGGGCATCGGCACCCACGGCACCCAGTGCCTGGTGCTGGCCGCCATCGCGAGCCACTACCCGGCCAAGCTCCGCGGCTCGGCTCTGGGCTTCAGCAGCGGCATGGGCCGCATCGGCGCCATCACCGCCCCGATCCTCGGCGGCGCGCTGGTGACGGTCGCCGGCGCCAACGTCTCCGTGGGAACGAGCGCGAACTTCATCATGTTCGCCGTCGGTGCTGCCCTGGCCGCGGTGACGCTGCTCATCACGCTGCTGATCTCCCGCCCGACGTCGGAGAAGTCCTCCGGCCCCGTCATGGCGCACTGATCAGCCCGGAAGACAGGTGAAGGCCGGACCCGCAAGGGTCCGGCCTTCACACTTGGTCGGGGTGACAGGATTTGAACCTGCGACCTCATCGTCCCGAACGATGCGCGCTACCAAGCTGCGCCACACCCCGATTGGCCCGTGAGCCGAGGTAGATCATAACCCACTCGCGCCCGGAGTTCACATCGACGGTCGCGGAGTGAGCCTCAGCAGGGTCACCTCGGGCGGGCAGGCGAACCGGTAGGGCGCGAAGGGGGACATGCCGATGCCCGCCGACACGTGGACCTGGGCCTTGTGGCCCCCCGCCTCGTGGGTGAACAGTCCCTTGGCCTTGTCCCGGGGCAGGTCGCAGTTGGTGACCAGTGCCCCCTTGATCGGCAGGGCCACCTGGCCGCCGTGCGTGTGCCCGGCCAGGATCAGCGGGACACCGTCGGCGGTCATCGCGTCGAGCAGGCGCAGGTAGGGCGCGTGGGTCACGCCGATCTCCAGCACGTCGTCCG
This sequence comes from Propioniciclava sp. LT294, assembly GCF_059516005.1. NCBI lineage: Bacteria > Bacillati > Actinomycetota > Actinomycetes > Propionibacteriales > Propionibacteriaceae > Propioniciclava > Propioniciclava sp. LT294. The sequence goes on along the minus strand of NZ_JCAKNG010000005.1, from coordinate 40,087 downwards.
ACGCCGGACCGGCCACGGCCGCGTAGTCGTCGCGGTGGTGGTGGGCGTCCCCCGTGCCGCGGAACCGGATGGTCCGGCCGGCGACGCCGACCTCGGCCCGTCGCTCCTCCAGGTAGACCCAGCCGAGGCCCTCCAGGGCCGCCCGGAGTTCGTCGGTCGGCAGCGGGGGGATCGGCTTGCCGGAACCGTCCGTGGTGGCGCCGAACAAGTAGCGGACGGGCAGCTTGAACTGCGGAGCGTCGAAGTCGTTGGAGCCGAACACGAACACACCCGGCACTCCGGAGAGGCGACCCAACGATTCGGTCAGGGCCCCGAGGGCGTCCGCGGACGCGATGTGGTCGCCCGTGCTCACGACGAGGTCGGGCTCCAGGCCGGAGAGGCCGCGGAGGAAGTCCCGCTTGCGGCCCTGCCGGGGCAGCAGGTGGATGTCCGAGATGTGGAGGACGCGAAGCGGTTCAGCGCCCGCAGGCAGGACCGGGACGTCGAAGCGGCGCACCTGGAAGGCCGTCCGCTCGATGCCGACCCCGTAGGCGAAGCACGCGGCCCCGGCAGCCAGGGCGCCGACGGCAACCCGCCCGATCACGGGTGGCCCCGGCCCGGTGGGTCCTGCCCGGGAGGCCCCTGCCCGGGCGGGGGCTGCGTGGGCGGGGGTTGCGTGGGCGGGGGTTGCGTGGGCGGGGGCTGCGTGGGCGGGGGCTGCGTCGGTGACGGCTGGGGAGCGGAGGGGGCGGGCTGCGTGGGCTGCGGCGCGGGTCGGGGACCGGACGACACCAGCAGGCGAACCGTGCTGTAGCGCTCGGCCTGTCCGGTCGGCCGGGTGCCGAGGAACGTCCCCGCGGGGCGCGCGTTCTCCACCCGCGTGATGGTGGTGGCGAAGCCGGCCTGGTGCAGGACGGTGCGGCACTCCTCGAGGCCCATGCGCGAGCAACTCGGGATGTCGATCATCGGCTGCTCGACCGTGGTGGGCGGTACGAAGTCGTCCCGCGGCATTCCCTCGAGCGCCACGCGCATGGCGGGGAGCCAGATGCCGACGCCGGCCTCTCCGCCGGAGCTGCCGCGCAGGCGGTACTTGCCGTCCCGGATCGGCACGCCCTGGATGCGGAGATCCTCATCCTTGATCCCCTTGAAGCGGGGATCCGCGCGGTCGAGGCCGATCATGGCCGCCCCGGCGAGGTTCGGCGTGTAGCCGACCAGCCAGATGGCCTTGGTGTTGCGCCCGTCCGTACCGGTCTTCCCCGCCAGGTTGTAGCCGGGGATGCGGGAGCTGGAGGCGGTACCGCCGTTGAACGGGCCACGCATGACGTCGTTGATCCGGTCGGCGACCTCCGGGGCGATGACCTGCTGGCAGTTCGCCGAAGGCACCTCGAAGGGCTTGCCCGCCTTGTTGGTGATGCCCTTCAGCACGATCGGGTCGCAACGGAGGCCGCGAGCCGCCATCGTCGCGTAGGCGTTCGCCAGCGAGACCGGGGAAGATGCGGCGGTCCCCAGGGTGAACGACGGGTTGCTGCCGACGTCGTCGATGGTCTCGGGACGGGACGTTCCGTCCCCCTTCCTCACCTTGCCGTACTGGATCTTCAGGCCCAGGGTCTCCGCCATCTTGACGCTCTCGCAGATGCCGACGTCCTGCTCCAGAGCGAGGAAATAGTTGTTGACCGAGCTCTTGGTGCCGGAGTACATGTCGAACTCGCCCCCGCCCCCGGCATTGGTCACCGTCCATTCCTTCTTCCGGCTCTTGAAGGTGAAGGGTCCTTGGCAGTTGGTGAAGGTCTCACCCTCCCAGTCCTTCGTCTTGGGGGCGTCGTAGGTGCGGGTGGTGGGGAAGCCCTTGTTGATGGCAGCGGCCAGGACGAACATCTTGTAGGTCGAGCCGCCGAAGAAGCCGCTGGAGTTGCCGACCTCCCTCTCCATCGCGTAGCTGAGGTAGGTCTGGCCGGGATTGGTGCCGATCTCCGGACGGCTCTGGGCTGCGGCCTTGATGAGCCCGGTGCCGGGCTGGACCATCACCATGAGGCCGATGACCGGGTCGGTGGGGTACACGTACTCGGAGACGGCCTTCTGCGCCGCACGCTGGGTGCGGGGGTCGATCTCGGTCTGGATGGTGAGGCCGCCGCGCTTGATCAGCCGCTCACGGGTGGCCTTGTCCGGGCCCAGGCTCGGGAGCTTGAGCAGCTGGCTGTGGACCACGCTGCAGAGGTTCTGGAACTCCGAGGCGGCACAGCCGTGCGGGGTGGTGGTCACCTTCGAGCGATCGAACCCGATGGCCTTGGCCTCGGCCACCTGCGCCTTGGTGATCGGGTCGGTGAAGTGCCACACCTCGGGCCGGTCGGCCTGGGACAGCATGATGTCGAGCACATTGTTGCGCCGCTCGAGGGCGATCTTCTCGTAGCTGATCGGGTCGGTGGTGGCGGGGTTGCGCACCAGGCCCGCGAGCATCGCGGACTGGGCGAGGTCCAGGTCCTTGGCGTCGATGCCGAAGTAGCGCTTCGCCGCGGCCTGGACGCCGTAGGCGCCCGCCCCGTAGTAGGAGAGGTTCAGGTAGCGCTCGAGGATCTCGTCCTTGGAGAGGCGCTCCTCCAGCGCGATCGCGTACCGGAGTTCCAGCAGCTTGCGGGAGAAGGTGCGGTCGTACGCGGCGGCCTTGCCCTCGGCGTCATCCTCGGACACGGCCTTGTCGAGGAGGGCCAGCTTCACGTACTGCTGCGTGAGCGTGGAGCCGCCCTGGGTGTTGCCGCTGGACGTGCGGACGAGGGCGCGCAGGGTGCCGCGGAAGTCCAGGGCGCCATGGCTGTAGAACCGTTGGTCCTCCACGGCCAACTGGGCCTGCTTCATCATCGGAGAGATGTCGTCCAGCCCCACATAGGCCCGGTTCTCGTCGAAGAAATTGGTCAGCACCGAGCCGTCCGCCATCAGCACCGTTGAACCCTCGGAGGGCGGGGGCGTCTCGATTTCCTTGGGGATGGCCTGGAGAGCGCCGGCGCTCGCCCGGGCCAGTTCGGACCCGATCCCCACCGTGGGGACGGCAAGGCCGGCCACGAGGACGCCTCCCAAGGCACTCACGAGGACGAACATCAAGGCCGAGTACAACTTGCGACCCACGGTTGGTGCACGCATGGGGACAGAGTACGTGATGGGTCTGTCAGGCCCGCACGTCCCACGGGCGCGGCTCCAGCGGTGTGAGGTTCGTTAACATGCAATCCGTTGGCAACCTGCATTGTGAAAGTTGCAGCGCCCCATTTACCATAATGTTACGCCGGTGACGGGCACCCGGGCAGTGAAAAGTCGAAAGGGCTGGGCAATGACGCTCATCGAGGCGGATGACTGGACACTACAGGCGAAGTGCCGCGGCATGCAGGACAAGCTCTTTCCCGAGGGTGCCGACCAGAAGCGCGCGCGAGCGGTGTGCATGGGTTGTTCCGTCCGATCCGAGTGCTTGGCAGAGGCCCTCGACAATCGCATCGAGTGGGGTGTCTGGGGCGGCATGACCGAGCGTGAGCGCCGCCAGCTCCTGCGCCAGCGGACCGACATCAACTCCTGGCAGTCCGTTCTGTGTGGCAAACAGGCCAAGTGAGTCCTGTCCGTCGCTGGACTAGGCTGCGCCCATGATCAAGTGGGAGTACGCCACCGCACCGGTTCTGGTGCACGCAACCAAGCAGATCCTCGACAACTGGGGTGCCGACGGCTGGGAGCTCGTCTCCATCGTGCCCGGCCCCAACCCCCAGAACGTTGTCGCCTACTTCAAGCGCCCCCTGGCGGAGTCCCGGTGACGACGGCCTCCGAGCGTCTCACCGCTCTCGGCCTCGAACTGCCGCCGGTCGCGGCCCCCGTGGCCGCCTACGTGCCGGCGACGCGCTCGGGCTCACAGGTCCTCACCTCGGGTCAGCTCCCCACGGTGGCCGGCCGGCTCGTCGCCACGGGCAAGGTCGGCGCGGAGGTCTCGCCCGAACAGGCCACGGAGGCCGCCCGTACGGCCGCGCTCAACGCGCTGGCGGCGGCCGCGTCCCAGGCCGGTGGCCTGGACGGGATCGCCCGCATCGTCAAGGCCACCGTCTTCGTGGCCTCCACGTCCGACTTCACGGGCCAGCCACAGGTGGCGAACGGCGCTTCGCAGTTGTTCGTCGACGTCTTCGGTGAGGCGGGGCAGCACGTGCGCAGTGCGGTCGGCGTCCCGGTTCTCCCGCTGGACTCCCCGGTCGAGGTCGAGTTGGTCGTCGAGCTCGCCTGAGCCATGGAGCAGCCCCGAGCGATCCACGCCGCCCTCGCCGACCTGTACCCGGAGGCCCGCTGCGAGCTCGACTTCACCACGCCCCTGGAACTCCTCGTCGCGACGGTCCTGTCGGCCCAGTCGACCGACCGGCGCGTCAACGCGATCACGCCCGCGCTCTTCGCGCGCTACCCGGACGCCGCCGCCTATGCCGGCGCCGACCCGACCGAGATGGAGGAGTTGATCCGTCCCACCGGGTTCTTCCGGGCGAAGACGGGTCACCTCATCGGCATCGGGCAAGCGCTGGTCGAGCGGTTCGGCGGCGTGGTGCCCGGGGTCCTCTCCGACCTCGTCACCCTGCCGGGTGTCGGCCGCAAGACCGCGAACGTCGTGCTCGGGAACGCGTTCGGGGTGCCCGGCATCACGCCGGACACCCACTTCATCCGGCTCGCCAACCGCTTCGGTTGGGTCGCGTCGAAGAACCCGGACGCGGTCGAACAGGTGGTCGGTGAGCTCTTCGACCCGTCCGAGTGGGTCATGCTCAGCCATCGGGTCATCTGGCACGGACGCCGCCGGTGCCACGCACGGCGTCCGGCCTGTGGGGCCTGCCCGCTGGAGGGGCTGTGCCCGAGCTTCGGTGAGGGGCCGACGGATCCCGTGGTGGCGGCCGCGCTGGTCCGGGAGCCGCGGGCATGAGGGGCGTGCGGACGGCTGTCGCCGCCGTGGCGGTCCTGGCCCTGCTGGCCGGCTGTGCCGGTGCTCCCGCGTCGACCGGTCCGGCGCCCGTCAAGAAGGTGGATCCGGCGCTGGTCGCGCAACGCGAGGCCGCCGGGATCCCGGACTGTCCCGAGACGCCGGCGTCCGCCCAGCCCGTCGAGGGTGGGCTGCCCGACCTGCTGCTGGGGTGCCTGGGCTCGGGCCGTCAGGTCAACCTCGCCGCGCTGCGCGGCAAGCCGATGGTCATCAACTTCTGGGCGCAGTGGTGTGCGCCGTGCCGGCTCGAGGCGCCCCACCTCAAGGAGTTCGCCGAGCGGGCCGGTGACCGCGTCCTGGTGCTCGGCGTCGACTTCGCCGACCCCGAACCCGGGCTCGCGCTCGAGTTCGCCGAACTGGCCGGCTGGACGTACCCGCACCTCACCGACCCCTTGAAGCGGACGGCCGGACCGGTCGGGTTCCAAGGGATCCCGGTGACGGTCTACGTCGACGCCGACGGGCGCGTCCAGTACCGCTCGATCGGTGCCATCGCGTCCACCGACCAGATGGTGCGTGACGCCGAGACCTTCCTGGGGGTGAGCGTGTGACCGCGGTCCCCCCGGTGCTGAGGGACCTGGCCGCCATCCTGGCCGAGCCGGGCGGTGGCGCCCGGGTCGTGCGGGGGCGTCCCGGACGCGGTGGGCGCAAGGCCGCCGTCCTGATCCTGTTCTCGGGACCGCCCGGGGCCACCCCCGCCGAACTCGAACTCGTGGTCATCGAGAAGTCGAAGCACCTGCGCAAGCACGCCGGACAGTGCGCCTTCCCCGGCGGCGGCGTGGAGGAGGCGGACGCCTCGAGCGAGGAGGCGGCGCTGCGCGAGGCCCGCGAAGAGGTCGGCATCGACGCCGCCAGCGTCGAACTGCTCGGGGTGCTGCCGCCGGCCCGGGTCGCCGTCACGGGCTACGACGTGACGCCCGTCATCGCCTGGTGGCGCGAGCCCCACCCCCTGGAGATCGTCGACAAGGTGGAGATCAGCGCGGTGCACAGCGTCCGCGTCGCCGACCTGGTCAACCCCGGGAACCGGGTGACCTGGCGGCTGCCGATGGGGTATGAGGGGCCCGCGTTCGTGGTGGGCGACCTGTTCATCTGGGGCTTCACCGCCCATCTCATCGATGGGTTGCTGGACCTGGCCGGCTGGGCCGAGCCGTGGGACGTCCGCACCCGGCGCATGGTGCCCGAGCGGTTCCTGCACCGTGCCGGGCTGGACACGGGCCAGTAGGGCTCACCGCGCGAGGCGCCGGTAGGCGTCCGGACGCCGATGGCTGGTGCCCCAGACCTCGCGCTCGCGCCAGTCGCGGATGGCCTCCATGTCGAAGCGGAACGGCACCAGCTGGGGCAGCGCCCCCGCCCGGCCGATGAGCGGGTCCAGGGGACGTCCGTCCGGGGCGAACACCACAGGGGTGTAGGCCGACGACTGGCCCCACCCGTCGCCGGGGTAGTTGGCGGACGCGATGGCCAGCATGTTCTCGAACGCGCGCGCCTCGAGCTGGTGGGCGCGGACGGGGTTCCAGGCCGTCGCGTTCGGGACGAGCACGAGCTCCGCCCCCGCGAGCATGAGCTCGCGGGCACTCTCGGGGAATTCGCGGTCGAAGCAGGTCATCACGCCCAGCGTGACCCCGTCGAACACGCAGGTGTCGAACCCCGTTCCGGGCGTCAGGTGGCGCTCGGCATCGAAGCGCAGCGTGTGCACCTTGTCGTGGCGCAACAGCACCTCGCCGCGGCGTCCGATGACGAGGGTCGTGTTGGTGGGGCCGCCCGGGTGCTCGGCGAGCAGCGTGATCGCGACTCCGACGCCCAGGTCGGCCGCCACGTCGCGGAAACCCTCCACCCAGGGCCCGTCCACACCGACGGCCCGGGTGAGGTCGATGGGGAGGGCGTAGCCGGTGGACCACATCTCGGGGAACAGGACGAGGTCGGCGCCCGCCGCGGCCGCCTCGCGCACGATCCCGCGGCCCAGCTTGAGGGTTTCGTCGGGGTTGTTGAGCGGGGCGAAGTGCTGGACGGCGGTCACCCGGAGTGTCGTGCGGGGACGCGGCTGCGGCCTGGACGTGGCTCGTTCCTTCTCGATCGAGGGAAGTGGTGTCCCCACCAGTCTCCCACGGAAAGACTCACCGCCGGCTGTGTAGTTTTTTCCGGGACGAAACGCAAGAATGGCCCGCATGGTCGAGACACCGTGGTGGTCCAGTTCCGTCGTCTACCAGATCTACCCGCGCTCCTTCGCCGACACCGACGGCGACGGGTTCGGGGACCTGCGTGGCATCATCCAGCACCTCGACCACGTCGCCGACCTCGGGGCCGACGTGGTGTGGCTGTCACCGATCTACGCCTCGCCCCAGGACGACAACGGCTACGACATCGCCGACTACCAGGCGATCGACCCGATGTTCGGCACCCTCGACGACTTCGACGAGCTCGTGGCCGCCGTGCACGCGCGCGGCATGAAGCTCGTGATGGACCTCGTCGTCAACCACACCTCTGACGAGCACGCGTGGTTCACCGAGTCGCGACGCCCGGACTCCGACAAGCGCGACTGGTACATCTGGCGGCCGGCCCGCGAGGGATTCGAGCCGGGCGCACCCGGGGCCGAGCCCACCAACTGGGGCTCGTTCTTCGGCGGCTCGGCCTGGACGTGGGACGAGGCGTCCCGGGAGTACTACCTCCACCTGTTCAGCCGCAAACAGCCCGACCTCAACTGGGAGAACCCGGCCGTCCGCGAGGCGGTTCATACGATGATGAACTGGTGGGTCGACCGGGGCGTCGACGGGTTCCGGATGGACGTGATCAACCTCATCTCCAAGACCTACCCGCTCACGGACGGCATCATCGTGCCGGGTGACCCCTACAGCTTCGAGATCGCCAAGGTGGCCAACGGCCCGCGCCTGGTCGAGTTCCTCGAGGAGATGAACGCGGCCGTGGGCATCACCTCCCGGAAGCTGTTCACGGTCGGGGAGATGGTGGCGTGTGGTGTCGACCACGCCCGGGAGTACACGTCCCGCCACCACGAACGCCTCGGCATGGTGTTCACGTTCGAGCACGTCTCGGTGGACCACTCCGGTTCGAAGCTGTCGCCCAAGCGGCTGCACCTGCCGGACCTCAAGAAGAACCTGGCCCGCTGGCAGGAGGGGTTGGCCGACGAGGGCTGGAACTCCCTGTATTTCGAGAACCACGATCAGCCCCGATCGGTGAGCCGCTGGGGCGACGACAGGCCCGAGTTCCGCGTGGCCTCGGCCAAGGCATTGGCGACCGTGCTCCACCTCCACCAGGGGACGCCGTACGTCTACCAGGGCCAGGAGATCGGCGTGACGAACGCCGGTTTCACCCGCATCGAGCAGTACGCCGACGTCGAGGCGCTGGGCCAGTACGCCCAGGCGACCGCGGCCGGGATGCCGGCCGAGGACGTGCTGGCCGCGCTGGCTCTGATGGGGCGCGACAACGCGCGGACGCCCATGCCGTGGACGCGCGAGGGCGGCTTCACGACGGGGACGCCGTGGCTCCCCCTCAACGCCAGCACCGCCGAGGTCAACGTGGCGGACGCCGAGGCCGATCCGGACGGCGTCCTGGCGCACTACAAGGCGCTCATCGCGCTGCGGAAGAAGGAGGCCGTCGTGCGCGACGGTGCGTTCGCGTTGCTGTTGCCCGAGGACGAGGCCCTCTGGGCCTTCACGCGGACGCTCGGGCCGGAACGCCTCCTCGTCGTGGCGAACATGGCCTCACGCCCCACCGGGTTCCCGGTGGCCGAACTTCCCTCGGTGGAGGGTGCCGAGCTCGTGCTCCCGTCCGTGCACCGGGGCACGGACGAGCGGACCCTCTCCCCGTGGGAGGCGAGGGTCTACCGGCTCAAGGCCTGACGGCCGGGGCGGCCTCGCCGCGCACCGGACGCGGAGCGCCCGCGACGATCGCCCGCACGTTGGCGTTGCCCTGGTCCACCGCGCCGGTGACGGCCTCGATGCTCCGGTTGGCCTCGGTGATCGTGCGCTCGGGACCCTTGAAGGCGAACTTGCCCTTGCCGACCAGCACGAGCACGCCCGCGATGATGAGCAGCAGGACGGCCATGGTGAGGAATCCGAGCACGAACGCCCAGATGAGGGGCACGGCCCCCTGGTAGAGGGCGCTCAACGCGAGGCCGCCGCAGATGAACAGCAGCGTCGCGGCCTGCACGGCGAGGTAGCCCGCAGCTCCGAACAGGCCCGCCCCGATGCCCGCGCTCTTCACCTGGGGCATCAGCTCGGCCTTGGCCAGCTCGATCTCACCTCGGACGATGGTCTGGACGTCGGCAGTGATGTCCTTGATGACCTCACCGATCTCCGGCTGTTCCATGACTCGATCCCTTCGTCGACTATGCGTCATGCTAGCGGCCACGTGCGGCCCCTCACAGGCGGATGCGGACGCCGTCCTCCGGCGCGCCCAGCCGGGAGGTGAACTCACTGTGGTCGACCGTGGCCCGCCAACAGATGACCCGGTAGGGCAGTAGCAGGGGCTCCGGGACGCGCGCTGACGTCTCGTACAACTCACCCACGTCGGCCATCAGCCGGCTGAGGCGGTCCTGCTCCAGGTCCGGGAAGCGCTTCGCGACCATGCCGAGCAGGTCGACCCGGCTGATCGGCACCCACAGGCGGTGGCTCCGCTCGGACACCTCCGCGTAGTGCGGGGACGCCTCGAGGCGGTCGATGCTCTCGGTGCCGTACGCGCCGGCCATGGAGCCGGAGTCCACGTCCCGCAGCAGCGCGGTGAGGCGGCGCACCCACGGCACCGAGTCGTCCCGGACGGTGTAGCTGACCGCGAGGTGCCCACCCGGCGCCAGGGTGCGGGCGATGGACGCCAGGGCGGCGTCCGCGAGGGTGTGCAGCGACTGGTGGACGTGGACGGCGTCGAAGGCCAGCGGGGTGAACGGCAGGCGGTCCGGCGAGGCCACCGCCGGAAGCGCGCGGGGGGCGCGGTTGAGCAGCGTCCGGACGCCCGCGCGGCTCGTGTCGCAGGCCACCAGCGCCGCGCCGCGGCGGTCCAGGAGGGTCGCGAGCGGTGCCGCGGAGCGGCCCAGCAGCAGGACGCGGGGCGACGGCAGCACCCGGCCGTCAGCGCCGGAGGGAGCCAGCCAGTCGAGTGCGGCCTGCGGGAACGCCGGCTGGCTGGTGGAGGTCATGCGCCCGATGGTAGGCGAGCACCCCACCGTGCGCTCGTCAAGGGGCCGGGCGCGTTGTGGATGGCGATCGGGTGTTGTCCACAGGCGACGAACTCACTGCCGTGATCGGGGACGCTCCGCCCACTGTCCGGGCATGGAGCCCGAGGGAGATGTGATGCTGGTCACGGCTGATGCCCGGGTGCGGGACGCCGTGGAGTCGACCGCGGCCGCGCTCGCCCTGCGCGTGGTGACGGTGGCGACCGCCGAGGCGGCGCTGCCGCGCTGGCCGGGTGCGCGGGTGGTGCTGGTGGGTGGCGACCAGGCCGCGGCCGTGGCGTCCGTCGCGCCCGCGCAGCGGGCCAAGGTGCACTTGGTGGGCTTCGACGCGGCCGAGTTGGGGACGTGGTCGATGCCACTGGGCGCCGAGGTCATCCCACTGCCCCGGGGCGTGGCGTGGCTGGCGGGCGTGTTGGCCGCGGACGAGCCCGACTCCCGGTGCGTGGCCGTGGTGGGCGGCTCCGGCGGCGTGGGTGCCTCCACGTTGGCCGCGGGGCTGGCGCTCACGGCCGCTCGGCGGGGGCGGGGATGCGCGCTGGTGGACCTCGACCCGCTCGGCGGTGGCATCGACCTCCTCCTGGGTGCGGAGGGCGCCGCCGGATGGCGCTGGCCACGCCTGCTCGGCGCGCGGGGCGAGGTGGGCGACGTGCGCGGCGTCCTGCCCGTGGTGTCGGGCGTGACCGTGGTCGCGATGGCGCGAGGCACTCCGGCGCCGGCCCTGACGCCGGAGTCGGTGCATGCGGTGCTGGGTTCCCTGGCCCGACACCACGAGTTGGTCGTGGTCGACGGGGGGCGGACGCCGGTACCGGCGGCACGGCAGGCCCTCCGGTCGGCGGACGCCACCGTGCTGGCCGTGGGGGACGGCGTCCGCGCCGTGGCTGCGGCGGCGCGCGTCGGTGCCGGCCTGGAGCCGAGCGGGGTCGGTGTGGCGGTCCGGGTGACGCCGGGTGGTCCACCCGGCGGCGTCGTGGCGGATGCTCTGGGCCTGCCGCTGTGGGGAGAGGTGCCCGTCGACCGTCACGTGAGCGCCGACGCCGAGTCCGGAGAACCTCCGGGGCGCCCGCGGTCGCGCTGGAGCCGCGCGGTCGAGCGCCTGCTGGATCGTGTGTGGGCGGAGGCGCGGCATGGCGATTGACCTGGACGAGGTCCGTGCACGGCTGAGCGCCCTGGGCCACGGGGCGCGTCCGGCCGAGGTGGCGGATGCGCTGACGTGGCTCGGGCACGTGGTCAGCGACACGGCGGTGCTGGAGACCGTCGCGGCGCTGCGCCGCGAGTCCCAGGGAGCCGGGCCGTTGGACGACCTGCTCGCCCTGCCCGGTGTGACCGATGTGCTCGTGAACGGCCCCGACGAGGTGTGGGTCGACCGGGGAACAGGACTCGAGCGGGCGGGTGTCCGGTTCGAGTCGGACGAGGCGGTCAGGAGGCTGGCCGTCCGGCTGGCCGCGCTGGTCGGGCGACGCCTGGACGACGCCTCGCCCTTCGTCGACGCGCGATTGCCGGACGGCACGCGTGTCCACGCCGTGCTGGGCTGCGTCGCCGAGCGCACCTGCATCTCGCTGCGCGTCCCGGCAGGGGTGCGCTTCACCGTGGCGGACTGGGTGGCGCGCGGGTCGCTCACGCCCGGTGGGGCGACGGTGCTGCGGGGGTTGGTGGCGGGTCGGGCGGCGATGCTGGTCTCGGGGGGCACGGGTTCGGGCAAGACCACCCTGCTGGCCACGCTGCTCGGCGAGGCCGCCCCCCACGAGCGGCTCGTCATCGTCGAGGATTCCCGTGAGTTGAACCCCGACCACCCCCACGTCGTCCACCTCGAGGGACGTACCGCGAATGCCGAACGGGTCGGGTCGGTGACCTTGACCGACCTGGTCCGCAACGCCCTCCGCATGCGTCCCGACCGGCTGGTCGTCGGCGAGGTGCGCGGAGCCGAGTTGGCGGATCTGCTGGCGGCGCTCAACACCGGTCACGAGGGCGGCTGCGGCACGGTCCACGCGAACAGCGCTGCGTCCGTGCCGGCCAGGTTGGAGGCGCTCGGAGCCCTGGGGGGACTCTCCCGGCCGGCGCTGCACGCCCAGGCGGCCGCGGGGCTGGACGCCGTCGTGCACGTCCGTCGGGATCGGACGGGCCGGCGATTCGTGGAGCAGGTCGCCGTCCTGGAGGCCGGGAGCGACGGGATCGTGCGGGCCGTGCCCGCGGTGTCGTGGTCCGCGTCCGGGACGGAGACACGCGGCCCCGGCTGGCAGCGCCTGGGGAGGTGGACGTGATGGCCTGGGTGGCCGCCTTCGCCGCGGCGTGCGCGGTGTGGTGGGTGCTCCCGTCCGGAGGAGGTCTGGATCGGTTGGCGGCCGTGCCCGCCGAGCCACGGGAGGGTGGTCGCGGCTCGGCGCGGGCCCGCTGGGGGTGGCTGGCCCTGGGAGTGGCCGTCGGCCTGGTGCTGACCGCCGTCCTGGTGGGGCCGGGGTCCGCAGCGTCGGCCCTGGCCTGTGGGCAGGTGGTGGCCTGCGGTCTCGGCCTGGCCGCCCGGCGGGCGGGGCGTCGTGCCCGGATCAGGGGCAGGGCGGACGTGGTCCACGCCGGCGAGCTCGTGGCGGGCCTCCTGCGGGTCGGTCGCGTCCCCACCGCTGCGCTCCTCGAGGCCGCCGAGGACGCTCCGGTGCTCGGCGAGGCGGCCGCCGAGCTGCGTGCCGGCGGCGAGGTCTCAGGGGCGTTGCGCAGGTCGGCGCGGGGCGTCGGTCACGAGGGTCTCCGCGACCTGGCCGCCGCGTGGGAGGTCTCCACCCGCACCGGTGGCTCCTTGGTCGGGGCGGTCGACGCCGCGGCATCCCGGCTGGCCGCCGAGGACGACGTCGCCCGGGTGGTGGACGCGGAGCTGGCCTCGTCCCGCCTGGGTGGACGGGTCATGGCCGTGCTGCCCCTCGTCGGCCTGGCCCTGGGCTTCGGGTTCGGTGGCGATCCCGTCGCCTTCCTCACCGGGTCGGTGCTGGGTTGGGCGTGCCTGAACGTCGGGGTCGGGCTCGGGTGCGCCGGCGTCTGGTGGATCGACACCGTGGCCGAACGAGCCGGTGGCCGGTGATGTCCTGGGATCTGCTCGCCGCGGCGTCCGCCGGGCTGGCGGTCTGGTGGTGGGTGCCTCCGCCGGGTCTGGCGCGGCTCCGTCGGGGGCGGTGGGAGGAGCAACTGGCGGGGTGCCGGGTTGCGCTGGTCGACCGCCTGCGGTTGGTGTGGCGCGCGCGGGGTGACGCCCAACGGGGCGAGGCCCTGCGGGCGTCCGTGCCCGTCGTCTGTGACCTGCTCGCCGTGTGCCTCGACGCCGGGCGCCCGCCCCGGACAGCCCTGCGCGTCGTGGTCGAGGTCGTGGACGGACCGGCCGCCGAGGCACTGGCCGGTGTGCTGGCCCGGATCGACCTGGGCGTCGACGAAGCCGAGGCGTGGGGCGCGCTGGCGCGGGTCAGCGGGTACCGGGAGGTGGCACGGGACCTGTCGCGCTCGGTGCGCTCGGGCCTCGGGCTTGCAGGACTCCTCAGGCAGCACGCTGCGGATGCGAGGGCGACGCGAGCGGCACGCGCGCTGGTCCGGGCCCGGGGTGCGGGCGTGAGGAGTGTCGTGCCCCTGATGGTCTGCTTCCTGCCGGCCTTCGTGCTGCTGGGCGTGGTGCCCCTGTTCGGTTCGCTCGTCCTGCGGCTGTTGTGAGGCGCGGCTCAGGGTTCATCCACAGCCCCGAGGTCCCGCTCCGCATTGTCCACCGGGCCAGAAGATCGGTGACCGGATCGTCCCGGTTCCGCCCATCGTCTGGGGTGCCGCAGTTGGGCGGCGACGAAGTGAGAGGAAACACCATGTCCGACACCCCCATCGCGCGCATGCAGCGCACGTCCCTGCGCGAGCGTGGCATGGCCACCGTCGAGTACGCCCTCGGCGTGGTCGTGGTGATCGTCATCATCGGCGTGATCGTGGTCGCCATCCAGACCGGCTCGTTCGGCGAGCTGGTCGAACAGCTCATCAAGGCGATCCTGGGCTGGATCACGCAGGCGTTCAGCGTCCCGATCCCGAGCTTCTTCCCGAAGCCGTGACCCCAGGGGAACGGGGCCGTGGGGTCGGACGCAGCGCGTCCGGCCCCACGGGCGCGTGGCGGGAACGCGGCATGGTGACGGTCGAGACGGCCTTCGCGACCCTGTTCCTGGCCGGGGTGCTGGCGTTCGTGCTCCTCGTCGGCGGCGCGGCTTTCGTGCTCGGCCAGTGCCAGGTGACGGCCAACGAGGTGGCCCGGCAGCTGGCGCGCGGTGACTCCGTCGCCGTGGCGCGCGCGACCGCCGACGCGCCGCCCGGGGCGAGGGTGACCTCCCGGCGAGAAGCTGACGCCGTGGTCGTGGAGGTTCGGTGGGAAGCGCCACTCGGCGTGGCCTCCTGGCCGCTCGTCGCCCGCGCACACGTCCTGGCGGAGCGATGACCCGTTGTCGTGACGAACGGGGATCCGCGGTGCTGTGGTCGTGCGTGATCGCCCTGGTGCTGGTGTGCTGCGCGGCGCTCCTGGTCCTGGCAGGGGTCCTGCGCGCCGAGGGAGAGCGCGTCAAGGGCGCCGCTGACCTGGCGGCCCTGACCGGTGCACGGGAGCAGGGCCGGGCGACCGACGGGTGCGCGGCTGCCCGTACCGCCGCCCGGTTGAGCGGGGTCGAGGTGGTGGGGTGCCGCATCGCCGGCGACGAGGTCGAGTTCGTGGTGTCGGTCGAGGTCCGAGCGGCGTTCCTTGCCGGACCCACGCAGCACTGGCTGGCCGCCCGCGCCCATGCCGGGATGGTCACGGGAGCACCGGAGTGAGAACGGCCCGGGTTCTACGGCTTCGCGGGGCCCACGAGCAGCTCGACCAGCCCGGCGGCACCGCGCTTGTCGAGCGGGTTGTTGCCGTTGCCGCACTTCGGGGAGACCACGCACGCGGGGCAACCCTCCTGGCAGGGGCAGGTGAGCAGCCGGGCCAGCGTCGCCGCCCACCACTGCTCGGCCAGCTCGTAGCCACGCTCGGCGATGCCGGACCCCCCGGGGAGCCCGTCGTGCACGAAGACGGTGAGCTGGCCGGTGTCGGGGTGGAGCACGGTGGAGAGCCCGCCGATGTCCCAGCGGTCCGAGGGCACGAAGGCGGGGAGCAGTCCGATCGCACAGTGCTCCGCGGCGTGCACCGCCCCGGCCAGGTCGAGGGGGGAGATCGGGCCGGAGGCCACCCCGTCCAGGGCCGCCAGCACGCTGTCGGGGATCGTCCACCACGTGGCGCGCGTCACCATGCGCCGCTCGGGGAACTCCAAGGGGGTGGAATCCCACACCTCGCCGGTCTCGGAGTCGCGGCGCAGGTAGGAGACCACCTGGTTCGAGAGCTCGATCGAGCCCACGTGCACCTCCCCCAGGCCCAGCCGGCGCGAGGCCGAGGTCGACAGGATCCGGACCCCGCTGGTCGATTGGGCCTGGGTGAACCACAGGGGGTCGGCGCGGTGGACGAGGGCCACCCGGTCGTGCAGGTCGAGCTCGTCGACGAACCACGTCTCGCCCTGGTGCACGTACACCGCCTCGGGGTGCAGCGTCCGGTCGGCGGCCGAAGCGTCGACCTGGCCGATCACGCGCCCGGTCGAGGAGTCGACCACCTCCACCGCCTTGCCCTGGAGGGAGCGCAGGTCGATCGAGTCCACGGCCCGCGCCGGATGCGTCCAGAACCAGCCCAGCGGGCGCCGGCGCAGGGCCCCCTGGGCGGTGAGCCGCTCCGCGAGTGCGACGGTGGTGGGCCCGAACCAACGGGCATCATCCGGGGTCAGTGGGCGCTCCTGGGCCGCGGCGCACAGGTGCGGGCCCAGCACGAATGCGTTGTCGACCGGCACGACCGTCCGCTCGACCGGCCGTTCGAAGACCAGCTCGGGATGCTCGACGAGGTAGGCATCGAGCGGGTCCTCGCGGGCGGCGAGCACGGCGATCGCGTCGCGCCCAGCGCGTCCGGCCCGGCCGACCTGCTGCCAGAAGGCGGCCAGCGTGCCCGGGAAGCCGGCCGTGACCACGGCGTCCATGCCGGCGATGTCGATGCCGAGTTCCAGGGCGCTGGTCGAGGCCACGCCCCGAAGCCTCCCGTCGGAGAGGGCGGCCTCGAGCTCGCGCCGGTCCTCGGCGAGGTAGCCACCGCGGTAGGCGGCGATCGCCCCGTCGGACAGCTCGCGGGCCCGCAGTGCCACGAGTTCGGCCTGGATGCGCGAGCTCGTGAACGCGATCGCCTGTCCGTCGCGGGTGAACCCGGCGAGGAGCTTGGCGGTGGTCTCGGTGAGCGCCGGCGTGGGCTCCAGGAGGACGACGTCGAGGGCGGGGGCTGGGGAGGCGTCGTCGGTCACGGGAACCACGTGGTCGACGCCGGTCAGGGCCGCGGCCACGACGTCCGGCTCGCTGATGGTCGCCGAGGCGCAGACGAACACGGGGTCAGCCCCGTAGTGGTGGGCCAGGCGACGCAGGCGGCGCAGCACCGCCGAGACGTGCGCGCCGAACACACCCTTGTAGCGATGGGCCTCGTCGACGACCACGTGGGTCAGACCGCCGAGCAGCCTCGCGTAGCGGGTGTGGCTGGGCAGGATCGAGCGGTGCAGCATGTCCGGGTTGGTGAGCACGAAGGAAGCGAACTCGCGCGCGAACCGGCGCTCGTCGGGATCGGAGTCGCCATCGAGCGTGGAGATGCGCCACCCCTCGAGGCCGAGCCCCTCCGCGGAGCGGCGTTGGTCGTGGGCCAAGGCCTTCGTGGGGGCGAGGTAGAGCGCCGTGGGCCGGGCCGACACCCGCAGGCCGGAGGAGCCACCTCGGCTCTGCGGGGCGCGCGTGCCGGCTGGGACCCGCCCGTCGAGCCCCCCGGCGAGCACGGGCAGCAGGAACGCCAACGACTTGCCGGACGCCGTCCCCGTCGCGATCGCGACGTGGAGTCCGGCGAACGAGGCCTGTGCGGCCGCCACCTGGTGTGCCCAGGGTCGATCGATGCCGCGAGCCGCGAAGGCTGCCCGAACCCGGTCGGACACCCAATCCGGCCAGTCGACGACCTGGCCTGGGCGCGCCGGACGGTGATGGACGTGCACGACCTTCTGCTCGGTCGCGAGCCAGTCCGGGAGTGCCACTCAGGCCTCCCCGTGGGTGAGCCGGCCCGCACAGATGGTGTGGCGGACGGGCATCGCGCGCAGGTGGGCCGCTGTCTCAGCCGGCTCGTCGGACTCCCACAGCGGGTCGGCACCCAGCACGACCAAGTCGCCGGGACGCCCCGGGGCGAGGCGCTGGCCGTCCACCGAGGCGGCCAACGCCTCCCGTGGGCTGAGCGACTCCTCGGGATGCCAGCCCGCGCGCCCGTCGCCGGAGCGGTGCACCGCCGTGGCGATGGCCAGCCACGGGTCGGGTGGGGAGACGGGGGCGTCGGACCCGAGCGCGAGCCGCGCGCCCGACCGCAGCAGGGATCGGGCGAGGTAGAGCCGGTCGGTCCGGTCGGCCCAGAGCACGCCGGCGGGGTCACGGTCGGCGACGAGGTGGTGCGGCTGCATGCTCGCGGTGACCTCGAGCCGACCGAAGCGCTCGACGTCCTGCCGTTGCAGCAACTGCGCGTGCTCCACAGAACCGGACGCCCCCGTCGCGGCGAAGGCGTCCAGCACCGCGGCGTTGGCGCGGTCGCCGATGGCGTGCGCGGCCACCGCCAGGCCGGCGGTGCGGGCGCGGGTGAACAGGGCCCGGAGCTCCTCCGTGCTGTGGTTCGGAGCGCCCGCCGGATGCGGGTCGGTCGGGGAGGCGTCGCAGTAGGGGGCGCAGCACCACGCGGTGCGCGTGCCCATGGACCCGTCCACGATGATCTTCAGCGGGCCCATCGTGACCAGACCCAGGCCGCCGGGCAACGCGTCGCCGGTGCGCCAGCCCGCGGCGAGCACGTCGTCCAGTTGATGCGGGTAGACGCCCGCCCGGACGCGGAGCGACCGCAGGCCCCGCTCGACCCTGGTGGGCCACGCCCGGAAGGGTGAGTCGAACTCCAGGTCGACGAGCCCCACCAACCCACGAGCAGCGAGTTCGGCCGCGACCGCGTCCTCCCGATGAGGAGTGGGCGTGGCGCCGGGCAGGTCGTCGAGGCGTCCGAACACCTCGAACCAGTCGTTCTCGACCAGGGGACCCTCGCGCGGTGGCAGCCCGAACGCGGCCAGTGCGGCGCTGTTCAGCCAGCCGTTGTGGACATCGCCCGCGATGGCGACGACGGGGCGGCCGCCGCTCAGGGCGTCCAGCTCGGCGACGGTTCCGACGCGCGACCACGGCCCGGAGCGGTACCCGAACGCGATCACCGCCCGGCCGTCGTCGGGGCGTCCGGCCAGGTCACCCGCGATGCGGGCACAGACCTCCTCGGGGCCGCTCGTCCCGGCGACGTCCACCCACGTCGAGGCGCGCACGTACTGCGTGAAGTGGACGTGGGCGTCCCACAGCCCCGGGATGAGCCAGGCGCCCGCGGCGTCGATGAGCCGCTCACCGGCCACGGCCAGGTCGGGCCCGACCTCCACGATCAACCCGTCGCGGATGCGGACGTCGGCGGCCCGCGTCGCCTCGCCCTCGGCCAACCCCACGACCCGGCCGCCACGGACCAGCACCGATTCACCCACGTCGACATCCTCCCGGCTCTCAAGCCTAGGGGGGCGCTCCGACAGTCCGGCGTGACAGGCTGGGACCATGCTCAGCCGTACCGATGCCGCAGCCCTCGCCGATCGCCTCCGCGATGCCGGCTTCACCTTCGCCGACACGACCGACCGGCTCGGCCCCGAGGCGACGGACGCGCTGGCCCGCAACACCACCTTCGCGGCCCGGGACGCACTCGGGGACGCCGTCGACACGCAGGCGTCCCTGGTCCGGCTGTTCCTGCTGCACGACACCCTGGCCCCGGATGCCGCGGGCGCGGCCCTCGGCGACCTCACCCCGCTCGTGGACGCCGGCATCGTCGTCCCCGACGCCGGGGGCGTGCGGGCCGGCCTGGAGATCCGCCCCTACGCGGCGGCGGGCGCCGGCGTGGACTTCGACGGCTGGATCACGGGTGACCTCATCCCGATCCTGGACGGCCGCCTGGGGCGGTCCCGCCCCGACTTCGTGCTCGGGGCCTCGCCGGCCTCGACGACGCTGGCGCAGATGACGATCCGTCGGCCGGTCGCGCGCGCACTCGATCTGGGCACCGGCTGCGGCGTCCAGAGCCTGCTGCTGGCCGGCCATGCCGACCACGTGGTCGCGACCGACCTCAACCCGCGGGCGGTCGCCATGGCCCGCCTCACCGCCGGCCTCAACGGGCTCGAGCTCGACGTCCGCGAGGGGTCGCTCTACGAGCCGGTGGCCGATGAGGTGTTCGACCTCATCGTCACCAACCCCCCGTACGTGATGAGCCCGCCCACCGGGGAGCGACTGGTCTACCGCGAAGGGCAGTTCACCGCTGATGAACTCGTCCGTCGAGTCGTCGTCGAGGGCGCCGACCGCCTCGCGCCGGGCGGCACGCTGCAAGTGCTCGGCAACTGGGCGGACACCGGCCGGGAGCCGTGGGAGGAGCGGGTGCGCGGCTGGATCGAGCCGACCGGCTGCGACGCCCTCGTGCTCCAGCGCGAGTTCCTGGACCCGTACGAGTACATCGAGCTGTGGCTGAACGACGCCGGCTGGGTCGGCACGACGGAGTACGCCCCTCGGTACCGACAGTGGCTCGACTACTTCGACTCCCTGGGGATCACGGGGGTCGGCATGGGGTGGATCATGCTCCACAAGGCCGGACGCCCCACCCCCGACGTGGTGGTCGAGGAGTGGCCGCACGCGGTCCACCAACCGGTGGGGGACGCCTTCGCCGCCCACCAGGCCGGCGTCGCCGCAGGCACGGTGTCGGACGCCGACCTCCTCGCCACCGCCTGGCGGCTCCACGAGCGGATCGACGTCGAAACCCTCGGCCGCCCCGGCGCGGAGGATCCCGAGCACATCATCCACCGCCAGCGGTACGGCTTCGGCCGGGCCGTCGAGGTCGACACGGCCCTGGGGGCGGTGCTGGGGGCGAGTGACGGCGAGCTCACCGCGGGGCAGTTGATCGCGGCCGTCGCCGACATCCTCGGGGTCGAGCACACGGCCCTGGCCGAGGACCTGACGCCCCGTCTCCGCGAGCTGGTGCGCCAGGGGTGGTTGGAAGCCTGAGGGGGAAGCCCACCCTCAGTTGACCGGGCTGCTGCCCAGCGTGACCGATGCCGTGTGCCGGAGGCCACGGGCGTCGGTCCAGGACAGGTCGACCGCCTGGCCGGGCTGCAGGATCGCGAGCGCGGAGGAGAGCTCCGCGTGCGTGCTGACCGCGGTCCCGTCGATGGCGGTGATGAATGACCCCTCGGTGACGCCGGCGGCAGCGGCCGGACCGTCCGCGACCACGGAGCCGATGACCAGGCCCGAGGCTCCCAGCACGCTCACGCCCAAGTAGGCCCGCGGGCCGATCTGGACCGAGGCGTCCTCGTTGCCCGAGCGGATCCGTTCGACCACGGCCAGCGCGTCCTTGATCGGAACCGCGTAGCTCGCGGTCGTGACCGGGGCGGCCACGGGGCCGCCGCGCCCGCGAGGAGCACGGGTCGCGGTCTGCGACCCCGCCGTGGTCATGCCGAGCACCTCGCCCTCGGCGTCCACCATCGCGCCGCCGGAATCCCCGGGCACCGCGCCCGCGGTCGTCTCGATGACGCCGTGCAGCGTCTCGGTGCCGCCGGTCTCCTTGCCCACGGTGACGTCCTCGGAAAGCGACGTGACCCGTCCGGACGCCTTGACCAACGACCCGCCACCCGACGCGTTGCCGATCGCCGTGACGCTGTCCCCGACGGTCACCGGGTCCTTGTCCGGGGTGATCGTGGCCAGGCCCGAGGCGTCCGTCAGGTGCAACAGCGCGACGTCGGCGCTCGCGTCGTGGCCGACCACGGTCGCGGTGTAGGTGCGCCCGGTGCCGGGCACCTCCACCGCGATCTGCGTCGAACCCTCGACCACGTGGTAGTTGGTCAGCACCTGCCCGTCCGCCGTGAGCACCATGCCCGTTCCGGCCGCCTCACCGTGGGGGAGCGTCGTCGCGATGAGCACGACCCCGGAGGTCGGGTCGAGCGGGCCGCGCAGATCGGCTGCGACGGTGGGCACGGCGGCGATGAGGGCCACGTTCGTGGCCAGGGCGGCGGCGATGAGGAGCGGCTTGTTCATGGCAGCCAGTCGACCGCCGGACCCTGTGGGTCGGCTGTGGGTAGCCCCAAGGGTCGGTGTGAGTCAGTTCAGCGGGTTGGCGGCGACCGTGATCTGGGCCGTGCGCTCGCGCCCGGCGCTGGTGGCCCAGGAGATGGTGGTGGTCGTGTCCGGCTCGATGGTGTCCAGGACGTCGGACAGTTCAGCCCGCGTGCGGACGCGTCGGCCGTCCAGGGAGAGGATGGTGTCGCCCTCCCTCAGGCCGGTGCGGCCGGCGGGGGAGTCCTCCAGCACGTTGCGCACCCGCAGGCCCGAGGAGTCGTCGACCTCGGCGATGACACCCAGATACGCCTTGGGTCCGATCACGACCGTGCCCGACTCGTCGCCGCCCCGGATCTTCTCGACGACCGCCAGGGCCTCGTGGATCGGGACCGCGTACACCTGCTTGTCCTCGCCGCCCGCCGCGTCGGAAGCGCTGCTGCCCGCCGTCGTCATGCCGAGGACCTCGCCCTCGCCGTCGAACATCGGGCCCCCGGAGTCACCCGGCCAGGCCGGCGCATTGGTCTCGATGAGGCCGTTGAGGCGCTGGGGCGGGTCGTTCTCGCTGGCGCCCCGGACGTTGATGGAGCGGCCCAGCCCGAGCACGTTGCCGCGGTGAGCGGTGACGAACCCCTGCCCGTTCGCGTTGCCGGCCGCCACCACGACGTCGCCGAGGCGGACGTCCTCGCCGTCGATGGTCACCGACTCGAGGTTCCGGGCGCGCTCGAGCTTGAGCAGGGCGACGTCCTTGGTCGCGTCACGCCCGACCATCTCGGCGTTGTAGCGACGTCCGCTGCTGGCGATGGTCACCGTGATCGACTCGGTCGAGCGGACCACGTGGTAGTTGGTGAGGACGTAGCCGTCCTCGGACAGCACCATGCCGGTTCCGGCGACACCCTCGTTCGGCGTCCGGCCCGAGATCAGCACGACACCGCGCTTCACATCGTCGGTCACCTCGACCGGCCCCACCGACTGCTCCGGCATCGGCCGGGGGGACGCCGCGGGTGTGGTCGGCTGGAGCGGGTCCACCGTCGGCCGGGGCAGCGGCACCGTCGTGGCGGCCGGGGGCCTCGGCTGCAGGCGCTGCGCCCAGAGTCCGGTCGATCCGGTCACCGCGATCGCGGCACCGAACTGTGACGCCATGGCGAGCAGCACACCCAGCACCACCAGCACCAAGGAGGGTGGGCGAGACACCGGACGTGTCTTCGGCGGGGGCCACGGGGCAGTCACGTGGGGCAGTTTACGAGGACGGCCAAGGGCAACAAGGTGCGTCCGTCTTGACGGGAGGCGCTAGCATCCGGACGTGTCGAAGGGCGTACCCTCGGCATTCCCGCAACCGCAGAGAGCAGAACGTGGCCACAGACACCAAGCGCAGACTCGTGATCGTCGAGTCCCCCGGCAAGGTGCGCAGCATTGCCCAGTACCTCGGCGAGGGGTACGTCGTCGAGGCATCGATCGGCCACGTCCGCGACCTCCCCACCGGTGCCGCCGAGGTGCCGGCCAAGTACAAGGGTGAGAAGTGGGCGCGCACCGGTGTCAACATCGACAACGACTTCGAGCCGCTGTACGTGGTGCAGGCCGACAAGAAGGCCACGATCCGCAAGCTGAAGGATGCACTCAAGGGTGTCGACGAGCTCTACCTCGCCACCGATGAGGACCGCGAGGGCGAGGCCATCGCGTGGCACCTGCTCCAGGAGCTCAAGCCCAAGGTGCCGGTCAAGCGCATGGTGTTCCACGAGATCACCCCCGACGCCATCCGCGCGGCCGTCGCCGCCCCGCGCGAGCTCGACACCGACCTCGTCGACGCGCAGGAGACCCGGCGCATCCTCGACCGCCTCTACGGCTACGAGGTCAGCCCCGTGCTGTGGAAGAAGGTCATGCCGCGCCTGTCCGCGGGGCGGGTGCAGTCGGTGGCGACGCGCCTGGTCGTCGACAAGGAGCGTGAGCGCATGGCGTTCCGGTCGGCGAGCTACGCCGATCTCGAGGTCACCCTGGACGCCGCCGGACACGAGCCGGACGCCTTCACCGCCCGCGTCGCCACGGCCGCCGGGCTCAAGGTCGCGTCGGGTCGGGACTTCGACTCCGTCGGCACGTTGAACACCAGGAACGCCCTGCACCTGGACCTCGCCGGGGCCCAGGCGTTGGCCGACGCCCTCACCGGCGGTTCCGTCGTCGTCGACGGCGTGGAGGCCAAGCCGTACACGCGGCGTCCCTACCCGCCCTTCCGCACCACGACGCTGCAGCAGGACGCCGGCCGCAAGCTGGGCTTCACCGCCCAGCGCACCATGTCGGTCGCCCAGTCGCTGTACGAGGGCGGTTTCATCACCTACATGCGAACCGACTCGGTGACCCTGTCCGGTGCCGCCATCGCTGCGGCGCGCAAGCAGGTCAAGGAGCTCTACGGGGACGCCTTCCTGCCCGAGAAGCCGCGCGTCTACTCCTCGAAGGTGAAGAACGCCCAAGAGGCGCACGAGGCGATCCGTCCCGCCGGTGACCACTTCCGGACGCCGCAGGCGACCGGCCTGCGCGGGGACGAGTTCCGGCTCTACGACCTCATCTGGAAGCGCACGGTCGCCTCGCAGATGAAGGACGCCGAGGGCCAGACGGTGACCATCAGCATGACCGCCACGCCGGCGTCCGCCCCGGAGGTCGCGGACGCCACCACCGGTGAGCTGCGGCGGATCGACCGGGCCGGGCTCACGGCGTCCGGCCGGACGATCACGTTCCCGGGGTTCCTCAAGGCGTACGTCGAGGCACGGGACGAGGGCGAGGCCGACGACGCGACCGCCAACCTGCCTGCGGTGAAGGCGGGGGAGACCCTCGCCGTCGCGGGAGTCGAGGCCGAAGCGCACGCCACGCGTCCGCCGGCCCGCTACACCGAGCCGTCGCTGGTCGCCAAGCTCGAGGAACTCGAGATCGGGCGGCCGTCCACCTATGCGTCGATCATCAGGACGATCACCGCGCGCGACTACGTGTTCAAGAAGGGGTCGGCGCTCGTTCCGACGTGGCTGGCCTTCGCCGTGACGCGCCTGCTGGAGGAGCACTTCACCGATCTGGTGGACTACCAGTTCACCGCCGGCATGGAGGACATCCTCGATGAGATCGCCAAGGGCAACGCCGACCGCGTGCAGACGCTGAAGAACTTCTACTTCGGCGCCGACGGCCACGACGGCCTCGAATCGCTGGTGAACGACCTGGGTGAGATCGATGCCCGGGCCCTGTCGACCTTCTCCCCCGTCGGTGGGGAGGAGTCGGGGATCGACGTCCGCGTGGGTCGCTACGGCACCTACGTCGAGGATGCGGACGGCAACCGCGCCAACGTCGACGACGACCTGCCCCCGGACGAGTTGACGCTGGAGAAGGCCCAGGAGCTGCTCGCCACTCCCGCCGGCATGGAGCGCGAGCTGGGCGCCGACCCGCAGTCCGGCAACCCGGTCGTCGCCAGGAACGGGCGGTTCGGTCCCTACGTCACCGAGGTGCTGGCCGAGGGGTCCCCCAAGACCGCCAAGCCGCGGACGGCGTCCCTGTTCAAGGAGATGTCGCTGGAGACCGTCACCCTCGAGCAGGCGCTGCAACTCATGTCGCTGCCGCGCGTCGTGGGCCAGATCGAGGGTGAGGACGTCACCGCCCAGAACGGACGCTACGGGCCCTATCTGAAGAAGGGCACCGACTCACGCTCGCTGGAGAGCGAGGACCAACTCTTCACGGTCACGGCGGAAGAGGCCACCGCGATCTTCGCGCAGCCCAAGGCGCGCGGACGCCGTGCCGCAGCCGGGCCGCTCAAGGAACTCGGCGCCGACCCCGCGTCCGGCAAGCCGGTGGTCGTCAAGGACGGTCGTTTCGGGCCGTACGTGACCGACGGCGAGACGAATGCGACCCTGCGCAAGTCGGACTCGATCGAGGAGATCACCCTCGAGCGCGCGGCTGAACTGCTCTCCGAGAAGCGGGCCAAGGGGCCGGCTCCGAAGAAGACCACCCCGCGGCGCACGACCACCACCCGCAAGGCGCCCGCGAAGAAGGCGGCTGCGCCCAAGGCGTAGCGGCCGAGGGAGGCCTCGGGAGTCACACCTGCGGGGCCAGGAGCGCCGGGATCACGTGCTCGGTCAGCATGGGTGAGAGGGTATGGTCGTCGGCGTAGTCGTGGTCGCCGTCGATGGGCAGCCAGCGCAGCTCCTCGATCTCGGCCGATGCGGTGGGTTCGCCGGGTAGTGGCGCCGTGAAGACGTCCGACGCGATGACCATCCCCGGTTCGTTGGCCGCGCCGGCGGTCCAGTGCCCCAGCAGCGACACCGATGGGGGCGTGAGCATGAGCGACACCTCCTCGGCCACCTCACGGAGGATGGCCGCCAGGTGGCTCTCGCCCGGCTCGACCTTGCCCCCGGGCAGCATGAACCGATCGGTGCCCCGTTTCCGCACCAGCAACAGGTCGCCCTGCGCGTTGCGCAGGGTGATCGACACCACGAAGAAGTCGACGGGGCGATCGGGGCGGTGGTTCACGGCGTCCATCCAACCACTCCCGGGGCCGCGGCCCGGACGCAGGGGCGGGGGAAGGATAGGGTCATCGGTGTGATGGTCAACGATGTCGCCGCGCTCCTGCTGGACATGGATGGAACCTTGGTCGACTCGACGCCGATCGTGGAGCGATTGTGGACGGAGTGGTCGCTCGCCCACGGCATCGACCCCGAGCGGACCCTCGCCGTCATCCACGGCCGTCAGGGGCAGGACAGCATGGCCCTGCTGCTGCCCGACCGCCCGCACGAGGAGAACGTTCGCGAGAACCGGGCGTTGCTGGCGCGGGAGACCCTCGAACTCGAGGGCGTCGTCGCCATCCCGGGCGCGACGGACCTGCTGGCCCGCCTGGCCGGCCTGCCGCACGCGCTGGTCACGTCGGCGACCCGCGAACTGGCCTCGGCGCGCATGGGTGCGGCCGGGGTCCCGATGCCGGACGTCGCCGTCACGGGTGAGGATGTCCACGTGGGCAAGCCCGACCCGGAAGGTTTCCGCACGGCAGCCGGGTTGCTCGGCGTCGATCCTGCGGCGTGTGTGGTGGTCGAGGATTCCGCCAACGGCATCCGGGCGGGGCTGGCGGCGGGCATGCGCGTCATCGGCGTGGGGCCGGGGGCGGCCGACCACCACCCGACCTGGGCGGTCGGCTCCGTCGCCGACATCGGGCCGGCACGCGACGGAGCCGGAATGCGTCTCACGCTCACCCTGGCCTGACGACGCCTGCCCGGTCGTCAAGGCCGAGACGCCGAGCAAGAAGGGGCCGGCCCCAACGGGCCGACCCCTTCAGGCGGAACGGTCAGGCGTTCTCGGCGCCCATGCCCGGGATGGTGACCTCGTCCCGACCGGCGCGGACGGCCTGCTCGACGCGGGTGCCGATGCCCTCGTCGACCGACTTCCAGTACCAGAACGCCCGCTCCAGGACCTCCTGGCGCTTGATGCCCGACAGGGCGCCGGTCAGGGTCTCGACGAGGCGGTCGCGCGCTGCATCGTCGAACACCTCGCGGACCAGGGTCCCGGGCTGGCCGAAGTCGTCGTCCTCGGCGTGCAGCGTGTACGCCTGGCGGACCATCTCGCCGTCGGCCTCCCAGCCCTCGGCGGTGCTGCCCTGCCAGTCGCTGTACTCACGGCCGAGCGAGTTCGGAGCGTAGACCGGGGCACCGCCGGAGTGGTGGTACGCCTGGTTGCCGTCGAACATCCACTGGTTGACGGCCTCGTAGCCGCCCTCGACTCCCTGGGGCTGGTTGACCGGCAGCTGGTGGAAGTTCGGGCCGATGCGGTAGCGCTGGGCGTCCGCGTAGCCGAACACGCGGCCGAGCAGCATCTTGTCGGGGGAGACGCCCATGCCGGGCACCATGTTGGACGGCCCGAAGGCGGCCTGCTCGATCTGGGCGAAGAAGTTGTCGGGGTTCTTGTTGAGCTCCAGGACACCGACCTCGTGCAGCGGGTAGTCCGCGTGCGGCCAGACCTTGGTGAGGTCGAACGGGTTGAAGCGGTAGGTCTTGGCCTCCTCGTAGGGCATGACCTGGACCGACAGCGTCCACTTCGGGAAGTCGCCGCGCTCGATGGCCTCCCACAGGTCGCGGCGGTGGAACTCGGCGTCCTCGCCGGCGAGGCGCGCGGCCTCCTCGTTGGTGAGGAACTCCATGCCCTGCTGCGTGTGGTAGTGGAACTTCACCCAGAAGCGCTCGCCGGCCGCGTTGACCCACTGGTAGGTGTGCGAGCCGTAGCCGTTCATGTTGCGCCACGTCCGGGGCAGGCCGCGATCACCCATGAGGTAGGTCACCTGGTGGGCCGACTCGGGGGAGAGGGTCCAGAAGTCCCACTGCATGTCGGCGTCACGCAGGCCGTTGCTGGCCAGGCGCTTCTGCGAGCGGATGAAGTGCGGGAACTTCATGGGGTCGCGGAGGAAGAAGATCGGCGTGTTGTTGCCGACGATGTCGAGGTTGCCCTCGGTCGTGTAGTGGCGCAGCGCGAAACCGCGCACGTCGCGCCAGGTGTCGGGCGAGCCGAGCTCGCCGGCGACGGTGGAGAAACGCAGCAGCGTCTTGGTCTGGGTTCCGGGCTGGAAGACGGCGGCTTTGGTCCAGCCGGAGACGTCCTGGGTCACCGTGAACGTGCCGAAGGCACCGGCGCCCTTGGCGTGGGGGCGGCGCTCGACGACGTTCTCGCGGTTGAAGTGGGCGAGTGTCTCGACGAGATGGGCGTCGTGGAGGAGCAGCGGGCCGTTGGGGCCGATGCTCAGGGAGTGGGCGTCGCTCTCAACCGGCGCGCCGCCGCTGGTACGGGATTCGGTCATCGTTGATTCCTTCCGTGCACAGTCGTGGGCTGTCCCAGACAGGGTCCCAGAGGTGAACGCTTTTCGCAGCCCCCCTATTCCGGCGGGCACCTCGGATCGCTCCGCCTAGGATGAGCACCGTGCGAGGGACTTTCGTGGTGTTCGAGGGCGGGGACGGCGTCGGCAAGACGACGCAGTCGCGCCTGCTCGCCGACTGGCTGAGCGAGCGGGGCCACGAGGTCGTCCGGACGTTCGAGCCGGGCGACGGCCCGGTCAACGCGCAGATCCGGACGATCCTGCTGTCGCGGTCCACCGAGGACCTTGCGCCCCGGGCCGAGGCCCTCCTGTTCGCCGCCGACAAGGCCCAGCACGTCCACTCGATCATCCGGCCCGCCCTCGAGCGGGGAGCCGTGGTGGTCTGTGACCGCTACGTCGACTCGACGCTTGCCTACCAGGGCGCCGGCCGCGTCCTCGACCTGGACGACGTGGAGCGCATCAACTGGTGGGGAACGGACGACCTCCGCCCCGACCTCACCGTCCTCCTCGACCTGGAACCCGAGACCGGGCTGGCCGGCATCGACGAGCACGACCGGATGGAATCCGCCGGCGCCGCCTTCCACCAGCGAGTGCGCGCCGGCTTCCTGGAGCTGGCCGAACGTCACCCCGAGCGCTACCTGGTCCTCCCGGCGCGCGACCCGATCGAGGCCGTCGCCGTGCGTATCCGAGAGGCGGTCGCGGCCTTGATCAGCCGCCCCGGGGGCGAGCCCGAAGTCGGACGCCGCGGCTTCCTGAGTGCCTTGTTCACCCCCGAGCGGGAGCCGGCGGCCGATGAAGTGTCGGCCGGACGCGACAGGGTGGAGGAGTGACGACTTCACCGCCCGTCGGCTCCGGCATCTGGGCCGACCTCGTCGGACAGGATCGGGCCGTCGAGGTGCTGCGCCGCGCGGTCGCCGGCCAGCGGCACGCGATGACGCACGCCTGGCTCATCACCGGTCCACCCGGCTCCGGACGCTCGAACGCCGCCCGGGCCTTCGCCGCCGCCCTCCAGTGCGAGCGCGGGGGGTGTGGCGAGTGCAACGCCTGCCGGACCTCCCTGTCGGGCGCACATCCGGACGTCACGCTGGTCCGCACCGAGCAACTCTCCATCGGCGTGGACGAGGTGCGCGACCTCGTCCGGCGTGCCGCCATGGCGCCCACCCTCGGACGCCGGCAGGTGCTGGTGGTGGAGGACGCCGACCGCGTCACCGAGCGAGGCGCGGACGCCCTGCTGAAGGCCATCGAGGAGCCCGCGCCGCGCACCGTCTGGCTGCTGTGCGCCCCCACACCCGAGGACGTCATCATCACGGTCCGCTCCCGCAGCCGGCGGGTGGAGTTGGCCACCCCGAGCGAGGCGGCGATCGCCCACCTCCTGGAGCACCGCGACGGCGTCCCCGGCGAGATGGCGGCGCACGCGGCGCGGGTCGCGCAGGGCCACATCGGACGGGCTCGCGCGATCGCCCGCAACGAGGACGCACGGCGTCGCCGCAGCGAGATCCTGCACATCCCGGCCCAGCTCACGACCCTGGGCGCCTGCCTCCAGGCGGCCGCCAACCTCGTGGCCGCGGCGTCCGAGGAGGCGACCGCCGCGACCGAGTCGCTGGACGCCAAGGAGCGCGCCGACCTCTCCGAGGCGCTCGGCATGACGGCCAAGGGGGCGCGTCCACGGCACGCCCAGGCCGCGCTCAAGGACCTGGAGGAGCAGCAGAAGGCGCGTGCCAAGCGGCTCCAGCGCGACGCCCTCGACCGGGTCCTCACCGAACTCACCGGCTACTACCGGGACGTGTTCGCCCTGCAGAGCAAGGCGACCCAACGGCTGATCAACGCCGACCTTGCCGTCGACCTCACCACGGTGGCCCGGCGCACCCACCCGGAGCAGACGATCGCCAAGCTGGATGCGATCCTCGCCTGCCGCGAGGCCCTCGAGACCAACGTGGCCCCGCTGCTCGCGATGGAGTCGCTCATGATCAGCCTCCACGCGGCGTGAGTGTCGCTCCCCGGCTTCGGGGAGAGGCTTTGGGAGGATGGGAGTGGACGTATGCCCCTGCCAGCAAAGGACTTCCCCATGGCCGACAACCTCAACGACGGACCTGACGAGCAGTCGGAGCCGCGCACGGACTGGGATGCCGAACCGAAGCGCGCGCACTCGGTGGAGCGCACCGGTGCGACCGCATCAGCGGGCGGGACGGGGGGCGAGCGGGCGCGCGAGCAGTCGCTGTTCCGTGAGGAGCGGGACGAGCGCGAGGACGCCGCCCGCGCCCAGGCGGACGCCGAGCGTGAACGCCTCCTCGCCGAGCGGGCTGCACGCCGCGAGGCGAGGCTCGCGGCGCTGGCTCCCGTCGAGCCCGACCCACAGGTGCAGGCCTCCCCGGCGCGTCAGGTGGGGCGGCCGGCCCCGGCGGCCGGCGCCACCCTCGGCAGTGGGGCCAGTGCGGCGGACACCGTTCCGGTGCGCACGGAGACGGTCCGCGTCACCGAACGCAGCACCGACAAGTTCGCGGGCGCGTTGGCCTTGTTCCTGCTGCGCCTGGTGGTCGCGGCGATCGTCGGGATCCGCGGGTTGTACCACCTGCTCAACCTGCCGGCCACGACCGAGTTGGTCCAGGGCACGGTCCTGCCGTACGCCAGCATCCTGGCCATCGCGCTCGGCGCGGCCGAGGTCGCGATCGCGGTCGCCCTGGTCTTCGGCCTGCTGACCCGCCTCGCGGGGATCGGCCTCATGCTCGTCGCGGGCGGGGCGCTCGGCTTCGTGCTGTGGGGTCCCTGGAGCCCGTTCATCGCCGGGCAGGCGGGGTTCACCGGCGAGCTGGAACTCCTGCTGGTGGCCGTCGGCGCGCTCTTCCTGTTGGTCGGGGCCGGCGGCTGGTCGGTCGACCGGGGCTTCCGCACCCGGCGAACCGAGACCCGCGGCGCCTGATCCCGCTCGGTTTCACGCTGCGGGCCTGAGGTTGCTAGAGTGTGGCCTCGGTCCGCAGGGCCGCGCCACCTTAGCTCAGTTGGTAGAGCAACGCACTCGTAATGCGTAGGTCACCAGTTCGAATCTGGTAGGTGGCTCTCTTCATGCCCGCAGGAGGGGAAGCATGGCAACGCCCGACTTCATCCTGGACCTGCGCCGGCACATCGGCACCAGCCCCCTGTGGTTGTCGGGGGCCACGGCCGGCATCCACCGCAGGCGCCCCGACGGCACACCCGAGTGGCTGTTCGTCCGCCGTGCCGACACCGGCGGGTGGTCCGTCGTGACCGGGATCGTCGACCCCGGCGAGCACCCGGCGGAGGCCGCCGTCCGGGAGGCACTCGAGGAGGCGGGCGTCGCGGTCGAGGTGGAGCGGCTGGTCTGGCAGGACGTCGGCCCCATGGTCACCTACGAGAACGGCGACCGGACGCAGTACATCAACCACACGTTCCGCTGCCGCTGGGTCTCGGGGGAGCCACACCCGGCCGACGGTGAGAACACCGAGGCCGCCTTCTTCCCCGAGGGCGACTTCCCGCCCCTGCGCGAGGACTATGCCCGTGCCATGGGTGTCCTCGTCGCGGACACACCCGAGTGCGGACTGGGTGCGATGCCCCCGGTTGACGCCGCGTCCAACGAGCGAGATCGCCATCTCACTGCCTGAGATGCAGGCATAATCGGCTGGTGAATGCACAATCTCGCTCCTTGTCACGTGAGGATCGCAGCGCCACCCTGGCCGTGACGATCTTCCCCCTGCTCGTCCTCGCCGCGGCGTTCTTTGGGTTCTTCAACGCCCCCGTGGCACGCCAGCTGGGACCGCACGTGAGCACCCTGCTGATGATCATCATGTTCGGGATGGGCCTCACGCTCACGATCCCCGACTTCAAGCTCGTCCTGACCCGTCCGTGGCCCATCCTCATCGGCGTGGTCGCGCAGTACGTCATCATGCCGCTCGTGGGCGTCCTGGTGGCCTGGGTGCTGCAGCTGCCGCCGGAGCTCGCCGCTGGCGTCATCCTCGTCGGCTGCGCCCCCGGGGGCACCTCGTCCAACGTCGTCACGTACCTCTCCAAGGCCGACACGGCCCTCTCGGTCGCGATGACCTCGGTGTCGACCATGCTCGCGCCGATCCTCACCCCCACCCTCACCCTGCTGCTGGCGGGCCGGTACATGCCCATCGACGGCGGTGCGATGGCCCTGAGCATCCTGCAGATCGTCCTGATCCCCGTCGTCGGGGGACTGGTGGTCCGCCTGCTCCTCCCCCAGGTGATCGAGCCCCTCCTCCCGGTCATGCCGTGGCTGTCCGTGGTGGCGATCTCGGGCGTCGTCGCGGCGGTCGTGGGTGGTTCGGCGGCCAAGGTCGTCTCCGCCGGCCTCATCGTGTTGGCGGCCGTGGTGCTGCACAACGGTCTGGGCTACCTGCTCGGCTACGTGGCCGGACGCCTGTGCCGTCAGCCGGAGCGCGTGTCCCGGACCATGTCCATCGAGGTGGGCATGCAGAACTCCGGCCTCGCGGCCGGCCTGGCGGCCCAGTTCCTCAACCCGACCGCGGCGCTGCCGGGAGCGATCTTCTCCATCTGGCACAACCTGTCCGGTGCGCTCCTGGCGATGGTCTACCGGCGCGCGGCCAACCGGAAGGACCGTGAGCGGGCCGACCTCGCCGGCCCCACGGTCTGACTCCTACGCCAACGCGTGTGCGCGGAACAGCACCGCATGGCGCACGCCCAACGCCCGGCCGCCCTCCCGCAGCATCCCGGGGATCAACTCCCGGGGCAACGGGTGGGAGGGCAGGTCGTCGAGGTAGGCGCGATGGGCCGACAGCGAGGCCACGGACGCCTGGACGTCGGCGTCCGAGACCTCGACGCCGTGGCTGGGCCGGGCGGATCCCGTGACGAGGAGCCACCTGGTCGCCCACTTCGGCAGGTGTTCCTCGGTAGCCAGCTCGGGGAACACCCACGTGTTGTCGGCGTCGCGGCAGGCGTCCAGCGTTGCGAGACCGGCCGCCCGGTGGTCGGCCTGGTTGAGCCCCCACGGCACCTCGACGTCCCACGTGCCGGTGACGACGGCGTCGGGCCGGAACCGCCGGATGGCGCGGGTGATGTCGCGGCGCAGGTCCAGGCTCGGCATGAGCATGCCGTCGGGGTGGGTCAGGATCGTGAGGTCCTTCACGCCGACCCGGTCGCAGGCCTCGCGCTGCTCGCGGGCACGCAACGGCCGGA
This sequence comes from Propioniciclava sp. LT294, assembly GCF_059516005.1. Classification (NCBI taxonomy): domain Bacteria; kingdom Bacillati; phylum Actinomycetota; class Actinomycetes; order Propionibacteriales; family Propionibacteriaceae; genus Propioniciclava; species Propioniciclava sp. LT294. Next base: position 6,763 of record NZ_JCAKNG010000005.1, on the reverse strand, counting down.
CGACCGCGGGCGGGGACTGCATGCCCGCCTCGCCACCGGTCAGGAGCAGGTAGCCGACCTCGACCCCCCGGCTCGTCCACCGGTGGACGGCGGCGGAGGCGCCGTACTCCATGTCATCGGGGTGGGCCACCACGCACAGCACGCGGGTGAACTCCTCATCGGGCAGGGTCTCGAGGACGGCGGCGTCCGGCATGAGGTGCAGCCTAGGCCCACCGGTGCCCGTCCGGTACCCGGCTAGGCGGCCTGGGTCCGCGCCACCGCGCGGTGGAGGCCCTCGGCGTCCACCCAACGGCCGAACACGGGGGCGTCGCCCTCGAGGTGGCGTCCGTCGGCGAAGCTGAGCTCGACCGGGTCGAAGCCCAGCGCGTCCAGCAGGTCGGCGACGGCCGCGCGCGCCTCGCCGTCGTCGGACGCCGCGGCGACGGCCCGGCGCTCGACGTGGCCCGCGGGACGCGCGTCCGTCTCCATGTCGTGGTAGCCGAGGTGGTTGAGGGACTTCACCAGACGCATCTCGGGGTTGAGCGACCAAACCCAGTGGCTGCTCGAGGGGGCCTCCGCCACCCCGGGCAACTCGCCGTCGACGGGGTACCAGTGGTTCATCGCATCGACGACGATCTTGCCCGAGAGTCTCGCCAGGTCCACGGTCCGGATCTTCGACATCGGGATGGCCAGCACCACGATGTCGGAGTCGGCCACGACCTCGGCCTCGGGGAGCAGGCGAGCGCCCGGCAGCATCGTCTCGACGATCATCGCCTGCATGGGTCGGGTCGGGCTCCCGGAGATGAGCACCTCCCAACCCGCGGCCAACGCGAGACGTCCGAGCGTGGTGCCGACCTTGCCGGCACCGATGATCCCGAGTCGCTTGTCCACACCAGAGAAACGTCGACCCACCGACGGGCATTCCCGAGCCCGGGCGACCCCTGGGTCGACCCGAGATCAGATCACGTTCGAGGAGGTGACGGTCCCGGTGATGTGGCACGGTCACGGCCCTGACCGTACGCGGACTTGCCCGGACGCCGGCTTCCTCGGCAAACGCCGGAAGCAAGCGGAGTGCGGACACGTTTCCGGCGTCTCCCGAGGGGTACATGAGCACCGCTCAGGCCCAGCCCCCCCAGGCTGGGCACACCCCTTGCCAAGGTGGCCCACGGTGCTCCACGCTGCGTGGGCCCGGGTTCGCCCGGCGGCCGATCGAAGGGGTGGACTGGCAGACTGGGCCAATGCCGACCTACACCGTCCGCACGGCGACGGGGCGCTTGGATGTCAACGCCCGCGAGCGCCTCGCCCAACAGATCACCGCAGCACACACCGCCGCCACCGGAGCGCCGGGCTTCTTCGCCCAGGTCGTGTTCGACGAGGTCGACTCGGGTCGGCACTTCGTCGGAGGCGTGCCCCTGGCCGACGAGGTGGTCTTCGTCCAGGGACAGATCCGGGACGGCCGGACGCCCGAGCAGAAGCACCTGCTCCTGGATGGCCTGATCCAAGCCGTCACGAGCACTCTCGGCGTGAAGCGCCGATCCGTGTGGGTGTACCTGCTCGAGCTGCCGCCGACGAACATGGTCGAGTACGGGTATGTGCTTCCGGCAGCAGGTGGCGAGTCGGCGTGGCTGGCGTCCCTCGCTCCCGAGGATCGTGAGCACCTCGGGGCCTGAGGGCCGACGACTTCCCGTTTCTGCTCGCCCTGCGCGGGCTGCCGTTCGAGCGCCACCACCACGGGTGCCTCGTCGACGACGGGGAGTGGCGCCGGCAGCGTACGAGGACTTCGTCGCGGGGCAGGAGTTACCGCGGCAGGGGTCAGCTGGCATGGTGGAGGGCATGTGCCGCAACATTCGTCCGCTGTTCAACTTCGAGCCGCCCGCCCACCCGGACGAGGTGCACGAGGCCGCGCTCCAGTACGTCCGCAAGATCAGTGGCATGAACAAGCCGTCCATCGCCAACCAGGCTGCCTTCGACGCCGCCGTGGCCGAGATCGAGGCGGCCACCCAGCGGCTGGTCTCCTCGCTGTCGACGACGGCGGCCCCGAAGGACCGCGACGTCGAGCGTGCCAAGGCCCGAGCCCGCAGCGAGGCCCGCTTCGGTGCTGCCTGACCTGTCCCACCGCTCCCTCGGCGTCGCACCCGGCCTGCTCGGGTGTGTGCTTCGCCTGGGTGGGGTGGCCGTCCGGATCGTCGAGGTCGAGGCGTACGAGGGGGCGGACGACCCCGCTTCGCACGCCTGGCGGGGCAGGACCGCGCGCAACGCGTCCATGTTCGAGCCGGGCGGACGGATCTACGTCTACACCATGCACGGTCACGCCTGCCTGAACATCGTCTGCGGCCCCGAGGGAGTGGCGTCGGCGGTGCTCGTCCGGGCGGGGGAGGTGGTGGCCGGCACCGCGGAGGCGCGCGCACGGCGTCCGGGGGTGCGTGACGCGTGGCTGGCCCGCGGTCCCGGGAACCTGTGTCGGGCACTCGGGGTGACGCGTGCCGACGACGGGACGGTCTTCGGCGCCGGCGGGCTCGCGTTGGAGTCCGGACGCGCCCCGGGGCTGGTGGCGTCGGGTCCCCGAGTCAACGTCTCCCGGGCCTGGGAGTGGCCGTGGCGGTTCTGGGACGAGGCTTCGGCGTCCGTCTCGGTGTACAAGCCCCACCCGAACGCGCGGACGGCGAGCCCCGGCGCGTGACCGACGGACGCCGGCGCGGTGGCCACGCGTGTGGGACTCACTAGATTGGACCCATGGCGAAGGTGGTGGCGTGCCCCCGGTGCGGCACGAAGAACAGGGTTCCGGCGGCGGCGACGGGGCACCCGCGTTGCGCCTCGTGCAAGGCGGCGCTGCCCTGGCTGGTCGGTGCACAGGACGCCGACTTCGATGCGGTCGTCGACACGAGCCTGCTCGTGGTGCTCGACCTGTGGGCGCCGTGGTGCGGCCCGTGCCGGATGATCGCACCGACGCTGGAGAAGATCTCCGCCGAGTACGCCGGACGCGTCAAGGGGGTGAAGGTGAACGTCGACGACAACCCGGCCGTGTCGGCGCGGTTCGCCGTGCAGAGCATCCCGTTGGTCGTCCTGCTGAAGGACGGGAACACCGTCGACACCGTGATCGGCGCCCAGTCGCCGCAGGCCTACCGCCAGCGCATCGACGCCGCGCTGCGCTGAGCGGCGGTTCCCGAGGAGGGTCGGCCGGGTTCAGGGTGCAGTGCCACGAGCCAGTCGTCCACCTCGGACAGCCATCGGGCCTTGTCGGCTTCGGAGGCGAACGACGCGTTGATGGACGTCCTGGCCAGGTCGGCCAGTTCGGGATCGGTCAGCCCGTGGACGTCCCGAGCCGTCTGGTACTGGTCGACCAGCCGCGACAGGAAGAGGAGCGGGTCGTCCGCGCCCAGGGCGACCCGGGCGCCGGCGTCCAGCAGGGTGGTCAGGGGGACGTCGGCCAGCGTGGGGTAGACGCCCAGGTGGACGTTGGATGCCGGGCACACCTCGAAGACGATCCCTGCGTCGACCAGCCTCGCCAGGAGGGTGGCGTCCTCCACGGCACGGACGCCGTGTCCGATCCGTGTCGGCTCCAGGTGCTCGACGACCTCCGCGAGGTGTTCGGGTCCGCGCAGTTCACCACCGTGCGGGACCCCGGGGAGGCCCGCACGGCGCGCGATCCGGAAGGCGCCGTCCCACTCGGACGTGTCGCCCTCCCACTCGTTGTTGTTCAGCCCGAAGGCGCACACCTCGCCGGCCCCCTGCCCGGCGTGGCGAGCGGCGAGTCGGGCCAGCGTCCGCGCGTCGAACGGGTGCCGGACGCGTGAGGCCGCCACCACGATGCCGACCTGAACGCCGGTCGCGGCCGAGGCGACCCTGGCCTCGTCGAGGATGATCTCGAGCGCCGGCTGCAGCCCGCCCACGGACGGTGCGTACGAGGTGGGGTCGACCTGCAACTCGAGGCGGCGCGACCCTTCCGCGGCGTCCTCCGCGGCGGCCGACGAGACCACCGTGCGCAGCGCGTCCTCGCCGGTCACGGCGGCGCGCGCGATGTCGTAGAGGCGCTGGAACCGGAACCAGCCGCGCTTGTCGGCCGGCACGTCGAGGGCGATCGAGTCCACGAGTTGTTCGGGCAGTTCGATGCCACGTGCGTGCGCCAGGGACTGCAGGGTCGGTACCGACAGCGAACCCGTGAAGTGCAGGTGCAGGTGGGCCTTGGGGAGCGCCGCGAGGTGTCCCCCTCCAGCCACCCCCGCATCCATGGCGTCGATGCTAGGTCACAATGACGCAACGGCCGTCCGCCGAGGGAAGCTTTCCATTGACAGGGAAGCATTAGCCATGGATTCTATCAATCGTTGACAACTTCAACTGGCTGTTCGGTACTGCCGGGACATCGCAGACCCCGCCCCGACAGCCGTCGCACTCATGGAAGGTCCGTACGCATGAAGAACACGGCATCGAAGCCCCGCCGTCGCCGCCAGGGCGCCCTCGTCGTCCTCGCCAGCATCACCGCTGTCGTGCTCGCCGCGTGCAGTGGCGGGAGCCCTGCTCCCGCGAACACGGCTGCGGCCCCCGGCCAGACGGCCGCGGTCCCCGCCTCCACCAAGCTCACCGTCGGCGTCATCCCGATCGTCGACACCGCTCCCTTCCGCCTCGGCGTCAGCAAGGGTTTCTTCAGCGAGAAGGGCCTCGACATCACCGTGCAGGACGCCCAGGGTGGCGCGGCGATCGTCCCGGCCGTGATGTCCGGCTCCAACCAGATCGGCTTCTCCAACCTGTCGAGCCTGATCGTCGCCCAGTCGCGCAACCTGCCGGTTCAACTCGTGGCGGCCGGTGTGGCCACCACCGGTGACCCGTCCGAGGACTTCGGCGGCGTCGTCGCCAAGGGCGACTCGCCGATCGCCTCCGCCAAGGACCTCGCGGGCAAGACCGTCGCGGTCAACACCCTCAAGAACATCGGTGAGGTCCTCGTCCGCTACGGCGTGGAGAAGGACGGCGGCGACCCCGCCAACATCAAGTTCGTCGAGATGGGCTTCCCCGACATGGCCGGCCAGCTCGCCGGTGGCAACATCGACGCCGCGTGGACCGTCGAGCCCTACACCTCGATCATCAAGGGCCAGGGTGGCAAGGTCGTCGACTACAACCTCGCCGGCTTCGACAAGAACCTGCAGATCGGCGGCTTCTTCACCACGAAGGAGTACGCGTCCAGCAACCCGAACGTGATCAAGGCCTTCGGCGAGGCGCTCACGAAGTCCAACGAGTACGCCACCGCGAACCCGGACGAACTGCGCGCCTTCCTGTCGACCTACACCAAGATCGACCCGACGGTCCAGAAGGCCGTCGTCCTGCCGAAGTGGCCGACCTCCATCGACCAGGCCGCCCTGCAGAAGCTGGCCGATGAGGGCCTCAAGTACGGCATGACGGACAAGCCTGTCGACACCAAGGGCCTCCTCGGGTGACCTCGACAGCGCTTTCGGAGCGGGAGGGACTGTCGGAGTAACGGTGTGTGGGGGTCCGGCCTGATCCGAAAGGAGATGGCCGTGACTGACACGACCGAGATGACCGAGATGATCGACCCCGTGACGGGAGAGATCATCGATCAGAAGCAGCTCGCCGAGCAGCTGCTCGCCCAGGCCAAGGCTCAGGGAATGTCCCTGGTCGGCCCGGGCGGGTTGTTGTCGGGGCTGACCAAGCAGGTCCTGGAGACCGCGCTGGAGGCGGAACTGACCGAGCACCTGGGCCACGAGCACGGCGCAGCGCCGCTGGGCACGAACATGCGCAACGGCACCCGGTCGAAGACGGTGTTGACCGAGATCGGGCCGGTCGAGATCGAGGTGCCCAGGGACCGGGACGGCTCGTTCACGCCGGTGATCGTGCCGAAGCGGAAACGGCGCCTGGACGGGATCGACCAGATCGTGTTGTCGCTGTCGGCCCGCGGCCTGACGACCGGTGAGATCGCCGCCCATTTCGAGGAGGTGTATGGGGCGAAGGTGTCCAAGGACACCATCAGCCGGATCACCGAGAAGGTCGCCGGCGAGCTCGCTGAATGGTCCAGCCGGCCACTGGACCCGCTCTATCCGGTGATCTTCGTCGACGCGATCGTGGTCAAGGTCCGCGACGGCCAGGTCCGCAACACCCCGTTCTACGTGGTGATGGGCGTCACCACCAACGGCGAACGAGACATCCTGGGGATCTGGGCCGGCGACGGCGCCGAGGGCGCCAGGTTCTGGCTGCAGGTGTTCTCCGAGCTGAAGAACCGCGGCGTCGACGACGTGCTGATCGCCGTGTGCGACGGGCTGAAGGGACTGCCGGAGGCGATCACCACCACCTGGGACCGCACCGTCGTCCAGCAGTGCATCGTCCACCTCATCAGAAACTCGTTCCGCTATGCCGGCCGGCAACACCGCGACGCCATCGTCAAGGCCCTCAAGCCGGTGTACACCGCCCCGTCGGAGGCCGCGGCCAGGGATCGGTTCGCCGAGTTCGCCCACGATTGGGGCGGGCGCTATCCGGCGATCGTCAGGTTGTGGGAGAACGCGTGGGCCGAGTTCGTGCCGTTTCTGGAGTACGACGTGGAGATCCGACGCGTGATCTGTACGACGAACGCGATCGAGAGCATCAACGCCCGTTACCGCCGGGCGGTGAACGCCCGCGGCCACTTCCCCAACGAGGCCGCCGCGATGAAGTGCCTGTACCTGACCACCCGATCGCTTGACCCCACCGGCCACGGAAAGGCACGCTGGGTCGTCAGGTGGAAGCCCGCCCTGAACGCCTTCGCGATCACCTTCGCAGGCAGGTTCGAGAGAGCCACTCACTA